>JAAEQF010000920.1 GCA_024231695.1 FCB group bacterium | reverse complement strand
TCTTCCGGCTCGTTCGGCAATAACTGAACTGTCTTCCATTTTGCGGGTCATGTGGGCCGCCAGCGAGGCTTCATCGGGAGTGAAGATTCTTTTCAGCAGGGGGATTTCGGTATTCAAGGGCGTTCTTGGAAAGCCGTTGGGCAGCCGGTCAAAAGCCTCGGCCAGCATTTCATAAATTTTATCCGACATTATACGACTCCATTGATTGATTGAATACTCTTAATAAAGCCCCCGGTGGCAGTATCATCAACCGCCACCGAAGAAAACAAAATCTATGCTATATCGTGACCGGCATACCCATCATCGGCCAGATGAAGTAAACGAATGCCGACAGAACCACAAGCAGCAGTACACTGGCCGGAATACCGGCCGTGAAAAATTCACCACTGGTGAACTGCTTGCTCTCATAGGCGATAGCATTCGGAGCCGCTCCGACCAAAAGCAAAAACGGCATACCGGCAACAACCAGTGAAGCAAACAAAACGACCTCAGGCGCCACACCCATATAGGGCGCCAAAACCAGCGCCACCGGCATCGAGATGGCAATGGCCGCCACATTCATAATCAGGTTGGTCATGATCAAAACGAACAGGGCAATACCCATGACGAAAACAAACCAGGGCGCATTTTGCAGGATATTCAGCCATTCCACGGCGATCCAGCTGGCCGCACCGGTTTCCCAGAGACAAAAACCGATACTCATCGCTCCCCCGAAAAGTAAAACAATATTCCAGGGTATCCTTTCCAGATCCTCGATAGTCAGGATTTTGAATAGGAAAAAGAGCACTGTGGCCGAAAGGATAATTGCGCTTTTGTTAACCTCGGCCAGGGCTGGAATAAACGATCGCAAACTCATGAAAATAATCGCAGCGAAAGTGATCCCTATCGTTAATTTTTCATCACGAGTCATCTTACCCAAACTCCGGTTCAACGTCGTGACTCGCTTGCGCAAACCCGGTATCGTTTTATGTTCGGGCCGGTAATAAATCATGAAGAAAAGCCAGAGCAGGACAGTCATGACCACACCGACTGGGAGCATATAATAGGTCAGTTCAAAAAAGGTTATATCGCGGCCGATAATATCCTTGAAAAAGCCGATAGCCACTGCCCCGCGAGCCGCCCCCAGCAGAGTAATAATACTTCCCGCACCGGCAACAAAAGCCATCCCCATGAAAAGCCCCTTACCGAACTTGGTCGGTTTGCTGCCTTCATCGTAAAGAGCATAGATGGCCATTAAGAGCGGATAGACGGCCGCCGCCACCGCCGTGTGAGCCATAATCAAGGTCAAGGCCGCCGTCATGACAAACGATCCGAGATAGATCATGCTCGTCTTTTCACCGACCAGCAATAGCATTTTATAGGCCATCCGTTTGGTCAGGCCGGTTCCGGCAAAAGCCATCCCGATTACTACCGAACCGATAATAAACCAGACCGAAGGAGCCATGAAATCGCCGAAAGCGATTTTGGCCGGACGAAGCAAAAATAAAACCTGAATGACACCGATCATTATACTGGTGATGCCGATCGGAACAACCTCGAACACCCACCAGGTTGCCGCCAACAAAAACAGTCCGATAGCGGCCTTGCCCTCGCGCGACAGAGCGAACTCCTTACCCGCCGGATCGGAAGCCGAGGGCCAGTCCGGTGACAGATAAATCGCGGCAAAAAGACCCAGCCCGAGGAAGATGAAGAACAATCGCTTGACATCTATTTTCCGAGGTGCCTCGGCCAGAAAGACATCTTTCGGCATCTGCGGAAGTCCACCCGGCGGTGGTCCACCAAGGGATTTGGCTGTAAAATATTTTCTCATAACCTCATTTACCCGTGCGGCATTTCCTCACTCAAAGTTGTCGTTATAGAATCATCTCCGCAATCTCTTCGAACACGTCCACGCTGCGAACGACGCCGATTACTTTGCCCTCTTCCAAAACCGGCAAAAGGTTGATATCCCGGCTGACCATTATGTAAATTACTTTGGCCAGATGATCGTCATGGCTCACAGACTCTGCCACCGGCTGCATAATCTCGCTGACCAAAACTTCAGCCTGGTCAAGCATCGCCTGGCCGATTTTCCCCGAAGACAATTCGGCCAAATCGGGATCGATTTCAATATCGAAAAGGCTTTTCCCGTCAGAGGCGGATGTGGTTTTCATAAATCTCGGTTCCAAACCACGCAGAATATCACGCCGCCGTACTATCCCCAAAACAACATGATAATCCTTGTCGAAAACAAGCAATGCCCGGGGAAGAGAAATTCGACCGCCAACTTCAATCGTTGCCTTGGATAGTTCGGCAACTGCCTGGCGAATCGTAAACCAGTGTGGTATATGTGGATATTTTTCTACGGGGATCATTATTTCCCCAGCCCTTTTCGAAGACATTATTCTCCCCCGCTTTTATAAGCAAGAAGGCGTGAATTTTGACTATCCGCCCCCTTTCGACCCACAGAAACCGGCCGAAAGCAAATGCACAAAATTGAAAAACTATTTCCTTGAAATATCTCGCGCCGGGAACCGGCGCAAGCAGTCTGTGGGACGGGTCTATCCATACATAGCTCACTCACAGGCTAATACTCACTAAAATCGGGTAATATATACCTATTGCCCCATTGTTTGTCAACCGTAATAGGAAGCCATCCCCCATCTTTTGGACGCCTACGATTTCGCAACTCAGGCCATCCACACGACAGCCAGACTTCGTCTATATTAGGTTCGGCCTTCGGCCTCACATATGAGATTGGCCATACTGGCGACAGCTAAAAAACACACTGGTGTGTGGCTCCGCCACCGCCTGTGGGTGGCCTGCGTCTTTAGACGCAGGATTTCTCAATTCAACTCATCCACACGACAGCCAAAAACAGACTTCGTCTGTATTTGGTTCGGCCTTCGGCCTCACATATGAGATTGGCCATCCACGCGACAGTTAAAAGCAGGCTCCGCCTGCGAGATAGCGAAGCAATCGAGCAGAATATTCACTAGTGAGTTGACATTTAAACCCAAACAGCATTCCTTACCAATATGACTGTCCTTCGTACAATCATCATCGCCCTGTCGTTTTTACTTCTGACCGGATGGGCTCAAGCTTCCGAAACCGACTCCAGCTATGCCGCCGCCCGGAACAAAATGGTTAAGACTCAGATTATCGCCCGAGGTGTCTCCGATTCCTGTCTTCTGAAAGCGATGGATGATGTCGAACGCCATCTCTTTGTCGATCCTGCCCGCCGGTCTGAAGCTTACGATGACCATCCCCTGCCGATCGGCGAGAATCAAACCATTTCTCAACCGTATATTGTCGCCTTGATGACCGAACTTTTAGAGATCAAACCGAGCCACCGTATTCTTGAAATCGGTACCGGATCAGGATATCAGGCGGCGATTCTGGGCGAATTGGCAGCCGAGGTTTATACTATCGAAATTATTGAAAAACTGGGCCGAAAAGCCGAAAAACTGCTACAAAAACTTGGCTACGAGAACATCGATGTCAAAATCGGCGATGGCTATATCGGCTGGCCGGAAAAGGCACCGTTTGATGGAATTATCGTCACCGCCGCTCCAGCGGAAATTCCCGGGCCGCTTCTGGATCAGTTGGCCGAAGGCGGTCGTTTGGTCATTCCCGTCGGCGAGTATTATCAGGAATTGATTTTGGTGGAAAAGAGAAAAGGCGAGACTTTAAAAAAGCGCATCATCCCCGTCCGCTTCGTCCCCATGACCGGCAAAGCCCAGGAAAAGTAACACCTCCATTAAGCAGGCCCAGCCTGTGGGTGCCCCACAGCTTGCTGTGGGTTGAAGGGTGCCTGCGTCTTTAAACGCAGGATTCCTCAACACAGGTCATACACACGACAGTTTAAAAGTGGCTTCGCCACCGCTTATTATAAATTTTTGCTTTGAAATTGAGTAATTACAATATATCATAATATGTGTTACTTAGTTACTCTGGAGGAAGCTTTGGGTATTTTGAGCATCGCAGACAACATTATTGCAGCAATATTATATAAAATTGGCCAAGATGTTTGGAATGAGGTTAACGGCCCATTACAAAAGGCCATAAAAGAGACAGCTGCCCATTTTTCAAAAAATGAGAATGTTGAATTTGATCATTCCCAACTTGAAGCCATCATAAAAGGGGATGTTGGTAAAGAAGAATTGGAGAAGTTCAGATCCGGAGAAAGCTTCATTGAAGGTACCAAACTCGCCCAGCAATTTGCCATTTATAGCGGCTTTTATATTGAAGACGAAAGAAGAATACTATCGATTTCTGAGGAGATTTTTGCCTATTTCAAAGGCGCTTTTGAACTCGCCTTGATGGCGAATCCAAAAACCTTCCAAGAAACTCTACACCGTATTCTGAAAATTGAATTTGATATTTCCCATTCAGATCACAAAAAACTGGCCGACGAAGTTGGACACATTATTCAAAAAATCGATGAACAGGCACGGAAACAAGAACACGAGCGAAAGATAATTGAAAAATACGAAGACTTTAAAATCGTTACACCTGAATTTTGGGAACAGGCAAGAACGGATGCCGATTTTGATCATTTTTATCTGTATTATACACATACCGATTCATCACCAGTACGTCTTCTGGACGTGGTCGCACATGATTACTATATTGTGAATGAGCAAGCCACCAGCGAATTTGATAATGCCCTGTCAAAGACAATCAATGAAAAAACCACTCTCATCAAGATTTTGTCTCGAGGCGGCGAGGGGAAATCGACATTCTTATACCATATTGCCAAAAAATACTCGGATCGTTTCAATGTAGTCATGGTAGAGAATATTAGCTCTGATGTATTGGCACAGATTGAAATCGGTCTTGGCTCAGACATCGCATCAAAGCCGATTCTTTTACTTCTGGATAACCCTTCGATTTATAGTGAAGCACTTGTCAATCTTGCTCCGAAAATTGTCAGCGGATTTAGAAATTTTAACCTTACAATGGTTATTACGGAAAGAGAATTTCGATATAGCAATATCGAGGATATTGACAGGTTTGAACATTGTTTCCAGCCTGTAATTGAAATGCAATATCGAGCACAGAACCTAAGAGCACAGATATTTGAAAAACTGTTTTCCCTGCTTACCGAAAATCAAAGCCAGCCCGAATCAATTAAGAGTGACGCATATGGAATATATATTGAGGACAGCAGAAAGAGTATTTCCGAGTGTACTTTTTCTCTGATTAACTATTTAAGAACCAACGCCGGAATTACTTTCGAATTCGACTGGGAGGACTGGGCAAGGTTCTCAAGCAAAAGTGCTCCAGGACTCCAGCGGCTATATCTCGTTATTGCCACATTTTATCAATTCGGGTTTAATCTTCCGATTACTTTTGCCGCAGAATATCTCCCGAATGCAGATCATTTGGAAATTATCTCCATTCTTGGGAGCAGTAATAATCTTCCCATTTACCGTCGCGGAAGACATCTGTATTTGCGGCATGAAACTCTGGCATCGTGGTTTATTGATTATGAGGACGATGGTTTAAGGAAAAATCAGGAGAGTTCTGAGATAATATTCAGAGATTTCCTTGACCGCATCAATACTGAGTTTGATCGCAATCTTCTTATATGGCTATATAAGAGCAAAGACTTCCAGGAATCATACCTTACGCAGATTTTAACGACAGAAAAATATCAAAATCTCATTAAAAAGTATATTGGTGATCACCCAAACGAATTAAAATGCCGCACCGAACTGGGCAAAATTTATCAACATCAGGACAAATACGACGAGGCTGAACGAATTCTTTTGGAAAGCCTTGAGATTGATAACAGGCATCTTCACGCCCGCACCGAACTGGCCAAGATTTATCAGCATCAGGACAAATACGACGAGGCTGAACGAATTCTTTTGGAAAGCCTTGAGATTGATAACAGGCATCTTCACGCCCGCACCGAACTGGCCAAGATTTATCAGCATCAGGACAAATAC
>JAAEQF010000919.1 GCA_024231695.1 FCB group bacterium | reverse complement strand
ATATTGGTCAGGCCTTTTTTCTCGATGCGCGGAATCATTTTGAAATGTCGCCTTTTATCAAGCTCAATGGCGACGAGTTGTTTGTCCGGGCATTGTTCGGCAGCCGAGATTATAAAGTCGCCTCGACCGGGGCCGATTTCGAGAATATCGCCGGTGAATACCGATGGTTTTTGAGGATAAAACAAGACCTCTTTTTTTGATTCATACTCTGTTGGAAACTTCTTCACTATCTGTCTGCTCCATGCTTACGACAACCACCGATTCTCACGCCAATATAACAATTTCTCAACCAGGGCCAAGTGGATAGCGGCCGCAAACCGGAAATTATTCGAGAAAAAGGGTGGCCCCGCCGAATTAAATTCGGCGAGGCCGGGGGAGGGATTAAATCGCTGCCAATTATTAATTCTCTGAAGTTCGAGGTGAGTGGTCGGTACGGCCGCCAGCATACATACCGACCACCTCACTCACTTGCCCGGAAGAATCAGTGATAAATTTCAACCGGAAATGTTCAAGCTTCTCGAAAATGAACGTGTCTTCAGTCAGAGGTATCATTTTGAATTGGGGACGATCTTCACGCTGGTAATACAGGATGCCGTCCTCAAGGGTTATTTTGCGAGGGCCATATTGGCCCGCATATTTTCTTAGCAGATCAAGACCAACTTCGGCCGGATTTTTCAAGCCATCCTTATAGCCGACAACCCAGTTCAGCATTTCTTTCTTTTGCTCGTTGTCCGTATTTTTCAAAATGTATTTCATTGCTTCCAAGTGCGCTGTCTCCAAAGCTTCCCCTTCGGGAACCTCAATATGCGGTGTAACGCCGACGCCTTCCCAATTGGTGCCTGTTATCGGATTGATAGCCCGGCCGGTCGGTACTTTTATTCTGATTTTTATATTGGGGCAATTGTGGAAATCGACCGGATGAGCGCCGCCGCCGGTGGTTTCGCCGATGATCGTCGCCCGTTCCATGCTTTTGAGGTTATAGGTGAATTCCTCGGCCGCCGAAAAAGTGTAGGAACTGGTCAGAATATAAAGCGGCATATCGATCATCTTCGGGCCCTGAACATGAGCCTGCGTCCAGAATTGCTTGATGGTATCTTCGGGGCGAAGATAAAAGCTGTTCAGATGCTGTGATTCCTCGAAAAAGTAACTGGAAATAAGCTGGATCATCGAGGGACTTCCGCCGCCGTTTTTACGCATGTCGAAAATTATGGCGTCGGTATTGGCCAGAAAATTCATGGCCGCCACGGCCGTTGGTCCGCCCCAGGCTGCGTCGTTGAAACCATGCATATCGACATAGCCGATATTGCCCTCCATCCGCTCCAGTTTGTAAAATCCGAAATTGTCGTATTTCATCTCCGCCACGTACTGGTCGATATCTTCTTGAGTAAGTGAATCCGGGGCATCCTTGACCGTCTCCATATCCGGCTCAAACCTGACCCACAAATGTTTGTCCTTGCAGACTTCGCGCAGGTCTTCGGTCAGCTTCTGGGTGAAAGCCATCGGATCGGTTATTTCCTTGTATTCGCCTTTCTTGAACTGTTGACGAATGTATTCATCCATCTTTTGGGCTACTTCCGGGAAAACATAATTATCGTTTAGGGTGGCTGTTACACTGTCGATTATTTCAGCCTTTGCCTTCTTGTCGATTTTGGGGATTTCATCCTCGGCCATTATCGTCAGGGAACCGAGCATCAGCGCAATCAGGCCAAAGAACATGATGGTCATCTGCCGGTGTTGAAACTGTCTCATTGGTTTTCTCCTCCTATGCCATCTATCAAACCGTTATAATTCCAAGGTCATAAATATCGAACAACGTTGATAACAGGTCGCCCATTCGGGCATATCCGTCTCAACAAAACCAAAACGGCGATATAATCTTAGGGCCGCTTTCAGTTTGGGACTGGTTAAAAGGACAAGGCGAGCGGCCTTTTCCCCTCGTGCTTCATCGACGGCCGCCGCCAGAAGCCTGCGACCGATCTGCCGCCGGCGAAAATTCTTATCGACGGCCATTTTGGTCAATTCAAAGGTCGAATCTTCACGGCGAATCAGGGCAGTCGTGCCGACGACATCTCCGTCCAATCGAGCAAACAGGACAGCGCCGCCTTTTTTGATAATCCGACCGTTCGGATCGGACATGATTTTTTCATCGTCCGGCTCGACCGCAAAGAATTCCGTCAGCCATTCCCGGTTCAAAACCTGAAAATATTTCTTAAATTGCGGGCGATAATTGACGATCTCAACCGCCTCGAACATCCGTTTCTTAATGCGCTCGCTGACCCGCACATACATATCGTTTTCATCGAGTGACCGTTCGATCCGGTCGAGAGCGCTCAGCAGATTCGATCCGGATGATTTTAGAAGTTCGGCGGTGGAAAGTTCGATATCCCGCCAGATCGGCACCATCCGGGCGACCAGCTTTTTCCCCTTAGGTGTCAATGACAACAGACGTTTGCG
The DNA here is from genome assembly GCA_024231695.1 of FCB group bacterium. Taxonomy (GTDB): domain Bacteria; phylum Zixibacteria; class MSB-5A5; order GN15; family JAAZOE01; genus JAAEQF01. The sequence continues at coordinate 4,598 of JAAEQF010000919.1, read as the reverse complement.
GTCATCGTTTTTGTCGCGGGACGAGGTCAGTAAACCGGCTTTGGTAACCGAACCTGCGATTTGATTAACGGCCGGATGCGTCAGCCTTAGTTCGCGGGCTATTTCGGTCACCGATAGAGGTGATTTTTGACTAAGGATAAAAAGAACCGGGAACCAGCGGGCCTGAAAATCAAAATCCTGATCTTTATAGACCCGAGAAACGTCTTTCATCAGTCTTTCGCTGATTCTTTTCAGTCGGCTGGCGAAAGCCAATGCGCCTAATTCCTGAATAATATCCATTTTTGAAAAAAGCCTTCCCCGTTTCGGACTACCGGTCATATTTATAGAACTACTTACGTAAGCGCTTACGTATTTGTTCCATGAAATAATCTATTATTGAGAAATTCCGCTGTTAGGGAAAGCCGTACTTATTATTAATTGTCGGAATGGCCCAAAGCCTAATCTGAAATAGCCTTTTGGCCATCAATCAAGATAAAATCTTTTTTCCTGAAGCCGCGGATGCGCCGACAGACCTCGTACCCTTCCCGACTGCCACCGTCGTTAGTGTTGCCCTCGATTGTATGAAACACTTTTCCATCGGTTTCGACGACCAGGCCGGTATGCGTCCAGTCGGTGGCGGTTCGCCGTTGCAGAAATATCGAACCCGGCGTTATTTTTGACCTTCCGGCAGCCGCCGGTTCCTTGAGGAAAAGACCTTTTCTCTTAGCCTCCCCGGCCAGAAAGTCACAGGAAAACGATGATTTGATCGGTTTTGACAGTCCCAGAATCCGGCAGGCCGTCTCCATTAGATGACAAACAAACCCGGCACACCAGGGCCACTGCGCACCCTGATTGTTGTTCATATAGAGCCTGACCCACAGCCCCATATTCTGGCCGCCGATTTCACGGGGATTTTCTTTCAAATGCTGTTTGGCCAGCGCCACCATCACCTGCCCCAATGTTTTTCTTCCGGGAGAAAGCGACGCCTCGGCTCTTTTCAGCGGCTGAATCAGGGAGTCAAATACGGATTTGTTGACGATTCCTGACACAGGCAGTCTGTTTTTCATCTGGAAAAGGCGCACGGCATAATCGGTGGCCGATCCGAAGTCGCCATCGACTTCCAGATACGGCCCATTCAGGCAAAGCAGTTCCTGAATCAACCGGATCGATTTGCCTCTGCTGCCTTTTCGGTAATTGCTTTTCAAAATCGGAATACTCATGGTTCCCCCTCACATTGATTATAGAATATATTTTTGACAATTCAGAACCTGACATCGGTTGCCAATATATAATACCTTATTCGAATTAACGCAAAAAATGAATAATCGGATCTTTTAATGAGGGAACGACATTATTTCAAAAGCAGCATCTTGTTGGTTTTAGTGAATTCTCCGGCCTGCACCCGATAAAAATAAATTCCGCTGGCAGCCGCGCGTCCTTCGGTGTCGCGCCCGTTCCAAATGGCCGTATAATCTCCCGGCTGCCTGTCCTCATCGATCAAGGTCGCCACGACCTGCCCCAACACATTATAAACGGCCAGGATTACCCGGCCTTCGGTCGGCAGAGTAAAACGAATATGGGTCCGGGGATTGAACGGATTAGGATAGTTTTGATAAAGCTCAAACGTCAACGGCAGGGTCAAATCGGCATCGTTATCCAGATAAGTTTTTACGCCAACTAAAAGCCGAGCCGAAGCGGCTTTATCCGAAAGAGTAATTTGTATTCCCTCACGCAACTGCACGGTCAAACCGTCATCGACAACCAGCCAGGCCTCCATATTATCCGGCAATTGATCAACCCCCCGGCACTCGAGCCGTCGATCCGCAGCCGGTGTAAAAACCATTTCCCAGGCCGCCCCATCGGAAAAGGGGTTGCGAAAATCGGTCCGTAGCAATCGACCGAACTCTTCAATCGGTCGAAAAGCCAGATTGACTGCCTGCGGCGCAGGCGGTGGTTCGGTATAGTCATACCGATCATAACCGTTTTGAGCCTCCGGCAATACGCCGGCCAGATTTCCGTCATCAATCAGACCATCGGCCTCCATTTGAAAATGAAGCCCCCAACAGTCATCGTCAGGATTTGTCGGCAATTCCTTCAATGATTTAGTATTCCCCTCGGAAGCCTCTCGGTAACGTATCAGGGCATTCACACCAGCCTTTTTGATAAACAGGAAAACGCCGCTCCAGGCGGGAATAGTCGTCACCCGATCATAATCGGTTCCGTTATACCAATAAGCCGCATTTTCACACATGGAATCGGGATGACCGGAGATAATAGTACCATCAATTTCAAACAACATATCGTCCAGAGCCACCTCAAACGGCAGAGGATTAGCCAGTTGATTCCAGCCGGAGTCAAGGGCCAGATGATAATATTCGTGACCGTCATGAGTATAATTCGGCCTGACCGAGGTTCCCGTCCCGCCGAAAGTCGATTCTCCGTCGGCCAGAAGCCAATATCCTCTCCCCGGCCCAACCATGCCGGTTGGCGCAAGCCCACGTTCTGAACCAGTCCCGGAGCGATAACGGCTTAAACGCCCAGTGGTGAGATCGGCGGAGGCAATATCTTCTCCAAAAGTATTTATTAAAGTTCCGGATTTCAGATCAATCGGAATCCCGACGATATGATAGTGATCTTTTGTCAACACTCGCGGGCAATGTCCCCGATCATCAGTTAGACTAACGACTAGAGCAAGCGGCTTGGTTGAGGAACCTATGCTTACGGAAGTATCTCCCCGGCTCACCTCGAAATAATATTCCAATCCTCGCAGTCCGAGTGCAGCAGCGGGCAAATTATATTCCAGCCTGTTCTCGTCTCCGGTGAAGACCTTCATGGCTGTTACCAGATATGACGTATCCCCGCCCAGACGATAATAGAAGGTTCCCGAGAGAGTCCCGCGTCCGCCGAAACAATTCAATTGCAAAACCTGCTCGGCAACAGGTATTGTCCAAACGCGGCTATTTTCATATTCGACTGTCAGAGGAGCCGCTTCTGCCATATCATTCCGATCTTCCGCGCTGATTTCTCCATTTCCCGGATTCGTTTTGGCGGCATCCCCGATCATCCCAATCTCGTGCAGGTCCGCCTGAAAAGGCGCACTGGGACTGATCTCACCCAGTTCGTCCATGCCAGACGACTGATTCTGGAAGTTGTTTTGGGAATTTGGTTGAATTAGGGATGTCGAGTGTTGGTGGCGGTCTATCCCGCCTGCGGGCAGCCGACTATTGTTTGCTGCTGAATCATCCTGATTCTCATGTTGGCGGGTAACTTCAATCTCCGATCGCACCGGCGATGAGCCAGGTTTTTCACTCTGACCGGCGGTCGGGTCTTGGGGTACCGCTGAGTCTTGATAATCGGCATGGACTCTCTCCCTGTCGTTTTTTACTTTGTCTAGTCCCCCTCGCGGAGGAGTAAACGATTCCATCACTAAATCATCAGCCACCGTTCCATTTGGCGGCATTTTTGCCTCGGCCTTGTTTTCCTGAACCGAAACAGAAACCTTTTGATGGGAAGTTAAATCCTCCCAGATATTTACGAAAAGGTTATGACCAAAGATACCTGCGCCTGCCAGAAGGACGGCCACCGCCCAGTATCCCCACCGCGATATACTAAAACCGCTCGGCTTCATCGCGGATTGATCATCCCGAGGAGGAATCTCATTGTTCTCAGGCATGAAGAACTCCTCAAGGCCGGCTGAAAATCGGCTGATAACACTCTATATATGTTACGCAAGCTCAATTCGCATTTAGTGACCATTCTGTAATGATGAAATTTAGACAAGTTTTTATGCCCTTGGCAAGATTTTTATCGGCTGGTCAAAACGGGTTGCAATTACCAATAGTCTATACCCAAAGAAGAAAACCATTATCTCCGATAAGCTCTAATAGGGTTGATCGCTGCGTATATAGGATATGAACAAATTGTTGACTTGATCGGATCGAGTAAGTTATTTAGTCTATTGCAACCGAAAACAATTGAGGGTTGAAAATGCCGGGCAAACCAGCGGCTCGCTCAACAGATATGGCCATAACCTGCAATGACCCGACCGATTTACCGGTAGGTACAGTCGTCGCCGTCGGAACGGTTATGATAAACGGTCTTCCCGCCGCCAAACAAGGCGACAAAATCGTCGGTGTGGACACCCATATTATCATGATCCCCTCACCGGGAGGACCGGTTCCCACACCTCTTCCGCATCCCTATGCAGGAACCATAGATGCCGACACGATAGCCAATGTGAACATCATGGGCAAACCGGCGGCAGTGGTCGGCAGTGGCGCCTCCAATCAGCCTCCGCACATTCCGCAGGGTGGCCCGTTTCAGAAACCGCCGACCAACAAAGCCAAGATAATGCTGGGCAGTCACAATGTGATGATTGGCGATAAAGGCGGTAGTGGCAGCGGTTCCGACGATGGCGGCGAGGCTGAAATCGCTCAAACCAAAGCCCAGGCAGTCGAAATCAAAGATGGCCATAAACTCGACGTCAAGTTCGTGGACAAGGGTGGCAAGCCGGTTATGGGCGCCGGATACAAAATCAAGACCCCGGATAACCAGCAAATCGAGGGTCCGGTAGTGGGTGAAGTCAAGAAGAGCGGTGTCGAAGAGGGAAACCACGAGGT
>JAAEQF010000918.1 GCA_024231695.1 FCB group bacterium | reverse complement strand
CCCGGCCACCGCGACCATGATCCCTTACGGCAGTGAAGTCAACCTGATGGTCAATCGTGGTCCTTATCAACGTACCGTTTTCGTCCCGCGCCTTATTGGACTTTCGCTGGACGAAGCCACCATCCGACTGGAAGAAAAAGGGTTGCTGGTCGGTCTGGTCACCAGGGTTATCGACGAAATATATCTACCGGAAACGGTTATGGAACAATCCGAGGACGCCGGTTCGGAACTTTTGCCGGGCGAAGAGATTGACCTGATCGTTTCCAGCACCGACTGACTTGGAAAAAATAAAAAATGGCAGGCAAGAAGAAAAACAACGGCTCCTGGTGGAAAAACGCTCCTTCCTATCGACTGGCTTTTGAAGACAACGATTTTTTGATGCTTGATGAACTACGCCCGGTTCGTCTTCAACTGGAACTAACCAAAACCGATCTAGTCCTTCAGGAACACAATATCCGCTCCACTATCGTCGTTTTCGGCGGCACCCGCATCCCGGAACAGAAAGACTGCAAGAAACGAGTGCATGAATTGGAAGCGGCTTTGAAAGAAAAACCGCGCGATCCGGAATTGCTCAAAAAGCTCTCCATCGCCGAACGGGTCCGAGCCAAATCGGGATATTATGATGAAGCACGCCGTTTTGCCGCCTTGGTTTCCTCCGAATCACAAAATTCTCACGGTGCCGATTATGTCGTCGTCACCGGCGGCGGCCCCGGTATCATGGAGGCCGCCAACCGCGGCGCCCACGACCGCAAAGCCAAATCGATCGGACTGAATATCACCCTGCCGATGGAACAGCAACCCAACGATTATATCACTCCCGAACTATGCATGCAGTTCCGCTATTTCGCCGTGCGCAAAATGCATTTTCTCATGCGCGCCCGGGCGCTGGTCGCCTTCCCCGGCGGATTCGGAACCCTGGACGAGCTGTTCGAAGCATTAACGCTGGTGCAAACCGATAAAACCCGGCGCATCCCGATTATTCTTTTCGGAAAGGATTACTGGACGCAGTTGATCAATTTCGATTTTCTGGTGGCCGAAGGAACTATCGACCCTGACGATCTGGACTTTTTCCGTTATGCCGACACGGCCGAAGAAGCCTGGCAGATGATCCGGGAATACAACCGGGAACCCCACGGCTGGAAATAGTTTCCTCTTTCCGACTATTGCCCCACGGGAATCAGTTCATTACCTTTACCGCCTGATATGGATACCGAACGCGGCCATAAAATCCAGGCGATGTTTGATCGGATCAGCCCCCGTTATGATCTGCTCAATCGACTTCTCTCCGGCGGACAGGATATGCGCTGGCGGCGAAAAGCGGTGGCAATGCTGGGCGATCTGCAGGGCAAAACCGCCCTCGATCTCTGCTCCGGCACAGGTGATTTTCTGCAAATCTTCAGAGAACTTTATGGCCCAGACATCACCCTCTATGGCGCCGATTTCGCCTATCAGATGTTGATTTTAGCCGGCAAACGTCATAAGGCCAAAAACGACCCCGGTCTGGTTCTTTGTCAGGCCGACGCCATGTTTCTGCCTTTCGAGGATAATTCCCTCGACGCCGTTACCATTGGTTTTGGAATAAGAAATGTCGTGGACCGACCAAAAGCTCTAAAAGATATCCTGCGCACTCTTCGCCCAGGTGGAAAACTGGTCATCATCGAACCCTCGATTCCCAAAAACCGCTTGATCGGGATTCCCTTTTCGTTTTATTTCAAGCATATCATGCCTTTTATCGGCGGATTGATTTCCGGCGACCGCGCCGCCTACAAATACCTCGATAGCTCAGTGACAGCTTTTCCTTCGCCTGGCAATTTTGTGAGATTATTGAAAGAGGCCGGATTTACCGACGCCAAAGCCTGCCCTCAACTGTTCGGCACGGCTCAGATCTACTTCGGGGAAGCAGGGATACATATAGAACTTTGATTTTGAAGTAGGAATTTGGGTTGAACACACGACAGTGAGAATCCATGATGGATTCATGGCGAGGAAGCTGGGATACTCTGACCGTAGATTTTGCAACATGTTGAAATAAAGTTGTTTAGTACTCAACCCTAAACTGATCGCCGGGTACAAATATGGCACAAGGGTTTCACCATATCCTGTCTCGGCGTTTAACCAACCTACTGCCGAGCCTCTATCATTCCTGAAACGGCGTTATCAAGGGCCGTAATGAAGGATGGTGCCGTTGAATCCGACGGCGAAAACATCATTCTCGGCACTACCCCAAACGCTGTTTAGAACGATGGACGTACCGCTGCTCATTCTACTCCAATTGGCGCCGTCGTAATGGAGGATTGTTCCTCCATAACCAACCGCGAAGACATCCTGGCCGGAACTTCCCCATATGCCATGAAGATATCCGCTGGCCTGACCGGTCCAGCTGACTTGGAAAGTATCCCCCTCGGAGTGAAAAATATCACCTTTTGACGTAATAGCAAAAACATCGTTCAAATTGGCACCCCAAACGCCCAGGCCTTGCGCAGGGCTGCCCATTCCATTCCATTGCTCGCCATCATAGTGGCGAAGACTGGTCAACCCAACCGCAAAAACACCGAATAACGACTGAGGCACGGCAGGGTGGATGCGTGATCGGGTGCCCCAGACCGCCCTGAGGTTCTGGGTCGTTCCGCTTTCCATTTGGTTCCATCCCTGGCCGTCGTAGTGCAGAATAGTACCGCCAGCGCCGACGGCATAGACATCAGAAGCAGATGTGCCATAGACATCAAAAAGACTGACCGTCGTTCCACTGGCCATCGTACTCCACGCAGTGCCGTCGTAGTGAAGGACCAGACCACCGGGTCCTACCGCGAAGATATCTTTGTCGGAACTGCCCCATAAATCTTGAAGGGATAACGTTGTTCCGCTATTCATACCGGACCAGCCTGATCCGTCAAAATGAAGGATAGTGCCGCCGTCACCAACCGCAAAGACATTATGGCTCGAAGTTCCCCAAATTCCGCGTAGGTAGCTGGTTGACCCGGTTGTCTGCCGTTTCCATTGGTACTCTACCGGATCGGTGGTACAAGAGACCACCAATATGCACAAAACGACCGGCAAAAGAAACAATGTAGAATGCTTGAAGCACTTGAATGTCACGGGGAACTCCTTTCTCACGCTACTGTAAGTTCTCCTGGTTACGCAAAGATACCGGGATTGCCATGATCGCTGACTCCACATCGTTAAGTTATGAATTAATATCACCGAAAACAAGGTGGATTTTAATTTTGGAAAGCCCTTCTTCCGGAGAGCACAGCAGCTAAGTAGGAAGATTGTTTGTTATTTTATCCTTTCTCTATGCCACGCGGTTTTGTATCTTAAATAGTTCAGAGTATATGGAATAATTTGCCTTGAAAGTGGACAATATGGCCGTAATTTGGTTAATTGAGCGTTTTGCCCGGAGCCTGTTGATATTGATGACCGTTTTGCTTTTTACGATTTTACATTTACCTGCAGAAGCGAGACCTGACAAGGGTATTAAGGCGGGTGTAAACCTGAGCAGCATGGCCGGAGATGTCGGTATAGGTGCAGAATCAAGTCCGCGGATGGGGACTCTGTTTGGCGGATTTCTGACGTATCATGTCAACGACAATTTAGCCATTCAGCCGGAACTGCTGGTCAGCATGAAAGGCATTCGCCGGGAAGTTGCAGTGCCTGCTTTCGGCGGAAGGGTTGACTTCACCGAAACCGCTAAACTGACCTATCTGGAAATCCCGATACTCCTCAAGTTTCCCGTTCCTACTCGTAAGGCCATTTGGCCCAGTGTTTTCGTTGGCCCGGCCGTGGGGTTTGGCCTCATGGGGAAGAATGAAGGCAGCTACACTGTAACGGGCACTACGGTGATTGAAAGCAGTTCATTCAAGGGCGATCTCGGTAATCTGAGGAAACTGGATTTCTCATTAGTTATAGGCGGCGAACTCGGTTTTATGGTCGGCAGCCAGCGGTTCACTTTAGATATTCGGTATGTTTCCGGTCTCTACGGCGCCTTGGGTGAGACCGACCAGCTGAATTCATTGCCACCGGAAGAGATACCGCTTTATGACTTGAGGAAAGATAAAGCGTTAGATATACGAAACGAGGTATTTTCGATCTCGATTGGACTACTGCTCGGGCGACAGTAGCAGTGATTATCATTTGGAAGGAAACTCTATGTCAGCTCGTCTGCTTTGTATTGCCGTCTTAGTCACCTGCCTTGGCTGTATGGGAGGTTGTGCCACCAAGGTGAAGGTTTTCCCCGATGAGATCAATGCTAAACAACAGGAAGAGTTTGTTGCGGTAGTCGTTCCGGCAAGAATTTCCGGAATTGTATTTCCACAACCTGACTCTTCAAGCATTGAAAACCAGGAGTCGGCGCTGGATTCGAGTGAAATTCAAGATACTATCCCACGGGTAATTGCTTTCGACAGCCTTGGAGGAAGCCTGGACTCCGGGAAGAGAATCGTAACCGGAGTTGTTCAGGATAGTTCATTCATTGAAGTCGCTTTCGACGATATACTCTTTATTAAACTAAAGGGAACCGATTTTGCCGAGCGGTTTGCAACCCCGAGGGTGTTGGAAGTGTCCAGAGACGAAGCCAGAGGACAGCCATGGAAACGGATCAGGCCTGAGACATCAGTGTACTGGGATGTGATTGATTTCGATAAACATAAAGGGAAATATGATCCGTCGAAAGAGGTCATAATAGGCACTTCTAACCGAGGGACGCCTGTTGAGATAGAGCTTGATCAAATACAATATCTTGAAATCAAGATATATGATCCGTATAAAAATCTGCGTATTGGCATAGGCCTGACAAGTCTTGTTGTTTTTTTCCTGGGGACAAAAAGCATCTTTAACCTGTGATAAGACTGTGCTACTGATATCATGATGGGGAAGCTGGGATCAATATAGAAGCCTGATTTTGAAGTAAAAAAAATTGATCTACCGCGCGACGGCAGGCGTCGCCTGGCCTATCCACTGCCACTTGGGGATGCTAAAACTTTTCGACCGTGAATTTGTAAATCTGCGTGCGCGGATCCTGATAACTGCTTTTGGGAAGGCCCGCCTTCAGACAGGTCTGTTCCAGAAAAGCAATCCGATTCCAGCTGAAATCAACCGCCACCTGCGGTAGAAGCAATCCCGAATGCATATCCAACCGAATCATCAAACCGTCGGTTCCGACATGAATATCGGTAATATCGGTAACCAGGGTCAGCGGCGTTAAAACGGAAATCTCATATTCCAGTTTAGGCAGCTCATTAACCGTAACCTGCGGGAAACGGTTATCCTCGAAAGCGGCCGCAACGGCCATCTCGGCCACGGCCTCGGTCAATTTGGAACGAGCCTGCACTAGTCCGATACAACCGCGTAAGGCCCTCTGCTTGTTGATCGTCACGAAAACCGCCCGCTTGTCCCCCAACCTCGACGTCGGCGGAGTCGGTATTACAAAACCTTCGCCGCGAGCCCGGCTTTCCACCGCCGATTTGGCCAGTTTCAACAGGAACAGCCGTTCCTCGTCGCTGTATCCGGATCGTCTTTGAGGCAATGGCGTGCCCATTGTCGGCCGTCTTCTGGGCGCTTCCTTTTTGCTGATCACTACTGCCGACAAATAGCCGACGACATCGGAAAAATCGCCCGTGGCCGTCCCGGAGGTATCATAGCTGACAATCTCCGCTTTCTCGCCGCCGATTCGTTTAGTGGCCTCGATCACTGCCGCCACCGGTCCGAATCCGCAGGCTTCAGCTTTACCCTTGGAAATTACTTCGAGAATACGGT
>JAAEQF010000917.1 GCA_024231695.1 FCB group bacterium | reverse complement strand
TCGGAATATGTGGGAAATTGATTTCCATGTCTTCTCAACTTGGAAAAAAACAACATTTTCGGTGGCAATCGTCCGATATTATTGTTATACTGGGTATGTTTCCAAGGAGTGTTTATGATCAGAGATAGATTTACAGCCGTATTGGCTTTTACATTATTTATTATTTTCCTCGCCGGCCCGGCAGCGACTATGGGGTGGATGAATCTTACTCATGCCAATATTCAGCATCTCGATGGCGACACCTATCGTTTCCGTGCCGCTTTTGAATGGGGCGGCGATTCGTATATCGATCCAACTTCGAAATATGAAGTCGATCCGGTCCTCGATCATCTCCTGATGGGCAATCCCATGGGTGAGCCGATAGACTGGACCTACAATCATACAGGGGCCATGGGTTATTCCGATCCCGGCCACTGGTTCGGCGGCTATACACCATTCTCTGGCACCGGTGGAGCTTCCGGTTTGCGTGGTCCCGAATTCGGTTGGGACTTTATTTATAACGGCCCGGCAAATGCCGTATTTTCCATGAGCTATACCGGAGTGATGGCCTGGCAGGAGTTCGATTTTCTAAGCAATCGGGCTTACGGCCGAGCGGAAGAGGAATTTTCTGCTGATTTCGAGGTGGCGTTGTACTCGGCCATCCCCGAACCGACGACAATTATCCTTCTGGGTTTCGGTCTGACGGGACTGGGCATTATCTGCCGGAAAAGATAAATTTCAACGCGTAATTCTTAAAAGTTCATCTATTTATAGTCTTGCCACCAATGATTGATGGGTGGAATATCGGTGGTCGTTACCATCTGTCCCGGCCGAGGAATAAAATAATCGATTCCGGCCTTGTCGGCGGCCGTGCATAACCTTTCCGCCGGATCATCCCAGCCATGAAAAGCCAGTTTGAACGTGCCCCAGTGAATCGGCATAAAAATATTGCCGTCGATAGTCCGATGAACCCGTACCGCCTGTT
>JAAEQF010000916.1 GCA_024231695.1 FCB group bacterium | reverse complement strand
TACGGCTGCAGGAGGATTGATCGGCGGCGGGTCCGATGATGGGGGAGGGCTTGACCGGGCAACATCGACGGTGGTGGCAGGTCAAAGACCGGATATTTATTATATTATCCTCGATGGTTACACCGGCAACGATGTCCTTCGTGAGACTTTCGAGTTTGACAATGGCAGTTTTACCGAATACCTTCGCGGGCGGGGATTTCATGTAGCCAATAAGAGCCGTTCCAATTATTGTCAGACGATTTTGTCATTGGCCTCGAGTCTCAATTTCACTTATCTCGATGAAATTGCCGCTGAGTTGGGGGAGAGTTCATCGGATCGCAAGCCGTTGATCCGCATGATCCGGGACAGCCGGGCCCGGCGATTTTTAAAATCCAAAGGTTATGATTTTGCCGCTTATTCTTCTGGGTATAATGCGACTGAAATCACGGCTGCCGATATATATATTGCTCAGTCGGGATCGATGAGCGAATTCGAGGGTATCCTTCTGAATATGACTCCAGTTCCGGTTGTAATGCGAAAGATGAATTCACGTCAGATGCATCGCGAACGGAT
>JAAEQF010000915.1 GCA_024231695.1 FCB group bacterium | reverse complement strand
TACCGTTGGCCTGACCGGCTCCCTGCGCCAATCCCTGGGACGTGTAGACATCGTGGCCGCCCTTGTCCAACAACCAGCCACAGGAGTAGTCGTGACCACACCCCTGACAGACGCCGTGAGAGCGGTAAACGTCGTCACCGGCACAATCCATGAGCATACCGAGAGTCATGTGGGCTCCGGCTCCCTGGGCGTACTGATAGGTCGAATAGAGGTCATTGCCGGCCCTGTCGTAAATCATACCCAGTGACCACCAGTAGGATGAAGCCTGGGCAAAGAAATCGGCCAGATAGGAATCGTTACCGCCGTAGTCGCAGATGAATCCGAATCCTCCGGACATATGCGGCCGGACACCGATTGAGAAGCCTTGAGATAATGATGTGTAGTGGTTTCCCTCATGGAAATATTCTTTGTATTTGGGCTGGATGATATAGGAATCGTTGCCGTCATAGTCGGCGATACCGCCGATGCCATTTACGAAGCCGAAGCCCTGACTCTGGAGATTAGCGGTGTAGACGTCGGAGCCTTCCTCGTCTATTAAGAGTCCATAGCCAAACGTCCCGGCACCCTGAACGAAAGTATCTCCGAAGTATTTATCGTTGCCTTTCTTGTCCCAGAGGATACCGACGCCGAAGTAGCCGGCTCCGAGGCCGAAGTTTTTGGCCTGATAGATATCATCACCTTCGTAGTCGATGAGGAGCGAAAAGCTCAACGCACCACAGGCGAGTGCAAAATCTGTCATGGCGTTGTAATAATCGTCACCCTCGCAATCAATAATAATGCAGGTATTCGGACTATTTATGTCATACGAAAGATTATAGACATCATCACCACCAAGATCGATAATAATGGAATACTCACCAGTATATATATCATTTCCGGGATTTCCAAGTGCAATTCTGGCGTTGGCATGTGCAGGAAGAGAATTCCATACCGTATAGACTTTCTCAATATAGTCTGGTGTCATAATCGCTCGATTGTCTTTGATAAACTTCTCTAATTGATAAAGAGCTAAACCGTTAGTCTGAGCTGCTTGAAAATTAACAGCCATACTGGCGAAATTCTTAGCCCACTCTTCTTCCACATTTTGGATTGAATCTAGTTGCTCGTTTGACCATTTGCGATAATCGGGATCATCAAGAATTAATTCCTGAAATTCATGCTTAATAAACTCTATCAACTCATCAGGAATGTCATAAAAGATTTCATCCTGTATTCCTGCTGAAAACGTTGCTTTCATAAATTTAGTAATAAACTCACCGCCTTCACCACCAAATTTGGCAGGTGAGCTGATTCTGGTCACATTGGGATCGTCAGGAACTGGAAATTGAATATCTCCAAAAAGTGAATTGATGGTTGAGGTCACGTTTTCGGGATACGTATCAAACCCCCTCATCACCTCAGCAAAATTTTCTGTGAAATCTGCCATGAGGATGGGGTGCGTCATGAGACTGTCGACAATTTTAAGCCGATAGGGGTCTTTGGGAGTGTAATCATCCCGGAAGGTGAAATCATCCCGGGTCAAGAGCATCTTATCGAGGATCATCTCCATGCCGAAATTCAGCAGGCTGTCGGTATCTATTGTTGTTGAGTCCGGAGTATCCTGAGCCGTCACTGAGGAGAATATCAGTGAGGTCAAAACGAGGGTACATATAATTTTACGCATACTCTATTAAAG
>JAAEQF010000914.1 GCA_024231695.1 FCB group bacterium | reverse complement strand
GGCGAGGAAGTCGAAGTACTCGACGACGCGCGCGAACCAGCCGAGGATGTCGTGGATGGTCCGTTCGAGGACGACGGGGGTGCCTTTGCGGTCGCGGAAGGCGAGGGCGTTGGCGACCTGGGCGCGGGGGTCGGCGCCGGCCCAGGGGGGCTCGCCGAGGACGCGGACGCCGAGCAGATCGGCGATATAGGGCACCACCCAGTCCTGGCAGGTCTCGATGAAGGCGTTCTCGTAGAGTCCCTCGACGTCGTCTTCGAGGGTCCGGAGCTCGCGTTCGATCACGGCCAGGAGAGCGCGCAGGGGCTCGCCGTGCTCGCGGTCGCGGCGGCGGAAGATCTGGGGCAATCGCCGGTAAAGACGCTCGGACGTGGTCGGATTGAGGCTCATGGTGTTCTCGCTCTGAGATTGACGGCGCCGGGTTCGATCACCAGCAGCTGGGCCGGGAGCGTGCGGCCGCCGGCCAGGCGCGCGGCGCGGGCCGGGAGCTCGGATTGAAACAAGGGCTGCCCGTCGCTGGTGACGTCGACGCAGAAGGTGTCGAGGTCCATGGCGACGACGCCGTCGACGGCCTGGACGACGGGCACGATCTGGGCGGCGTAGAGCGGCTCGGCGAGCTCGCGGCGGTCGAAGGCGAATGCCTCGGTGACGGCGGCTTCGACGTCGGCCAGGACCTGCTCGGTGCGGTAGCGGGGGTCGACGATGACGGCGGCGTCGAGGCGCACGGGCAAGCGCTCGTAGCTCTGGAGGATGAGCGGCGGTCCGGGCAGGCGTGCGGCCTCGAGGGCCCGGAAGAGATTGTCGTAGAGCGCCGAGCCGGGCACGATCTCCTCGCCGCCGACGGCGGCGATGGTGAGGTGGATGCCGGTCAGGGCCTCGACGCGGACCTTGCCGATGCCGGCGAAGGTGCGGGCGAAGTCCTCGAAGTCGGCGAGCGAGACGATACGGCCGAGGGTGCGCACGCGCACCGGGGCGCCGGCGCGGGCCTGCTCGACGGTGTCGGGCGGCGCGGCCCCGGCGGCGGGCAAGGGATTGGTGACCTCGCTGACGCCGAGGGGCCGGGTCTGAAGCAGCTGCAGGCTGCCGGCGCCGACCTCGCCCTCGATACCGATGCCACTGCGGTAGGTGGCGACGACGTTCTCGTCGCCGCTGGGCAGCCGGGCGCCGTTTTTGCCGTCGCCGAAATGCACCGTGGTGGTGCCGTCGTCGTCGATGCGCACGGTGTAGGCGCGGCTGTCGGGATCCTCGGTGAAGAGGGTGCCGACCTCCTGCCAGAGGACGCCGTCAACGCGCACCTCGAGGGTGCTGGCGGCGCCGCCGGGCACCGGCGCGGAGAGGAAGGTCAGGGGCGGCCTGGGCAGCGGGAAGCTCTGATGGACGAGGGCGCCGTCGCCGCCGCCGAGGATCTCGCCGGCGACGGTCTCGCCGTGGGTGGCGACGACGACGTTGCCGTTGACGGCGACGGTGTCGCGGACGAAGAAGCCCTCCTCGAGCCCGGTGTGGAAGACCAGGCAGGTGTGCTCGGGATCGTGGTCTCGGACCTCCCGGAGGATGAGGACGCGGGTCTCCTGCTCGCCGCCGGCGGCGTCGGGACGCTGGCCGCCGGGACGCTGGCCGCTGACCGCCATCAGCTGTCCGGGGTAGAGGTCGCCGACGGCGCGGTCGAGCTCGAAGACGCCGCGTTCGGGGTCGACCGCGGCGGTGGGAAAGGGCTCGGGTATCGGCTTCTCGGCGAGCTCGAGGGCCTCGCTGACGACGTGGGCCGTGGTCTTGCGGACGTCGAAGTCGACGACGTCGCCGCTGCCGTCGGCGTACTCGACGCGGTCGTCGGCGAGGCCGAGGGGCGGCAGGGGCGAGCCGTCGGGCAGCGCCAGGACGAGACCGGTGGCGTCGCCGCTCAAGGTGTAGTCGGTGCGGTTCAACTCGGTGGTGCCGCGCACCTGGAAGGCGGCGCTTTGGGGCGGCGGGACGACGGTGGTGCGGGCCGCGGGCAGCGGCTCGCCGACGAAGACCACCCAGCCGCCGGCGACGATCTCGGTGACCTTGCCGACCAGGAAGACGGCGGGGCGGTCGGGATCGCCGGCTTCGTTGTAAAGCGTGTTGGCGGAGTCGGTCCAGATGGTGCGGCCGAGGTTCCAGTTGGCGTCGGGATCGGCCTCGTCGGCGGTGTCGACGACGACGATCTCGGTGACCTTGGGATCGCCTTCGCGGGTGGAGACGATCTGCTTGGGCGCGGTGGTATAGGGCGGGGCGTCGTGGCCGAAGAAGGACTCGCGGCGACGCAGGGCGAAGACGCGGGTGGCGTCGAAGGACGCTTTCCAGGCGAGATCGGTCTCGAGGGTGACGCGGGTGAGCTCGCGGTCGAGGTCGGTGGTGATCTCGACGATCTTGGCCACGGCCGTCTCGGAGGCGGCGGTGACGGAGGCGGCGGTGACGGAGGCGGCGGCGACGTCGTCGGTGAGGAGCAGCAGGTCGCCGGCGCTGAGCCCGGTATCGGTGCCTTTGAGGTAGAGGGAACGGGTGCCGTCGAGCTCGGGCTCGCGTCCGAGGCGGAGCCGCATCTGGTTCCAGGCGGCGCGGGCCGTGATCTGGTCGCGGGTCTCGAAGACCTGGGGCACCTCGTCCTGGCCGGGGATGCTCTGGACGCTGGTGCCGGCGGGCACCCGGGCCTGGGCGTTGGAGTCGTCGGCGCCCTCGACCTGGAAGGCGAGGAAGGCGCCGGCGGCGACCCCGGGTCCGAGCTCCTGGCCGACGAGGCGGGCGAGCTCGAGCACGGAGCGGCGCCGGCGGGCGGTGCGCAGGTAGCTCTCGTTGGCGACGCGCTCCTGGTAGAAGGTCAGGACGTCGGCGGCGGTGGCCCAGGTATCGAGCAGGGCGACGGCGGGGTCGCCCTGCTCGTGGGTGGCGAGCTGGGCGAGCGGCCGCTCGCCGGCAAAGGGTCCGTCGGGAAGGGTCTCTTGCGGCAGCCGGGCGAGCATGCGCTCGAGGAAGTCGGCCCGGGTGCCGATGCGATAGTCGAGCGCGGTGAGGCCCGGCGGATTATCGATCCCGGGCGGCTCGGCGCTTGCCGTCGGACAGGGGTTGACTTCAATATTGGCGCGCAGATCGCTCATCGTCCGCCCTCCATGAAGAAGCGGATGCGCCCGTTTTCGGGCGCGTTGGGGTCGTTGTCGACGCGGGCGATGTCGTGCCCGGTCATGCGGATCTGGCCGCCGGCGAGCTCGCCCCGGGAGGGCTCGCCGTAACGGCGGAACCGGTTGAGAGCCGGCGGGTCGCCGCCGGTGTCGACGGCGACGACGCCGTCGACGGCCATGGCGGCGTCGACGATCTGACTGAGGTAGACGGAATGGCCGAAGTCGAAGTGGTCGGGGTGGAAGAAGCCCTTGCCGCCGCCGGGCAGCTCACGGTTGCTGAAGACGCGCAGCAGCTCTTTCTCCACCGCCGCGGGCACGGCGTCGGGGGCGACGCGAACGGTGAGCAGGATGTCGAGCCCGATGAAGCGCAGGGGCGTGACCTCGAGCTCCCAGCCGGCCAGGCGGTAGTCGGCGAGGAGATCGTGGATCTCCTCGCGGAAGGCGTCGTCGACGGGAGCCCCTCCCTGACGCTGGACGGCGACGACGAGCCGGTGCCAGCTGCCGGTCCAGTGCAGGGCGGCGGCGGCGCGCTCGACCTCGGGATGGTTAAGGGCGACGTCGGCGAAGTCCTGCTCGCGGGTGTTGGGCGCCAGCTCGAGCAGCGCGCCCGGGGCCTGGCGGCGGACGTCGGCGACGGTCTCGGGCTCGATGCCGCCGCGCGCCGGCAGGGGGTTGCGCACGGCCGTGATCGGCGGCGCGTCGTCGCTGATCAGGTGGGCGAGGCTCTCGGCTCCGAGGTTGCCGGCGACGCCGAGACCGACCCGGTAGCGGGGCACGAGCTCGGCCTCAGGCGCGGGCGGGAGGCCGAGGGTGCCGTCGCCGAAGCGCAGCACGGCCCGCTCATGGTTGTCGATCTCGGCGACGTAGTCGGGGGCGAAGCGGTCGCTGGAGAGCAGGTCGCGGCGCAGGTTCCAGAGCACTTCGTCGGCGCGCAGCTCGACGACGGGCTGGGCGGCGTTGGGGTCGCGGCGCCAGGCGTCCGCCGCCGGCCGGGTCAGGCCGGCGGGATGGTCGTAGGACTCGCAGTGGGTCAGCCGCGGGCGCTCGAGGCGGGGCCGGAAGCGTCCGGCAATGGCGGTGACCGCCTCCTCGGGCCCGCCGACGCTGCGGCCGTGGTCGGCGAGCACGACGTTGCCGCGGGCCACGGCGATCCCGGTGATCGCGGTGCCGCCGGCGTCGACGGCGTTGACGCGGAAGGGAAAAGGCAGGGCGTCGGCCTCGTCCCAGGTCACCTCGGTGACGTCGCGGGGGCCGCCGAGGGGATCCTGGGCGGCGGTGACCGCGGTCAGCCGGACGGGGTGACGGCGGGTCGGGTCGGCGTCCTCGTCGAGCCCGGTCTCGGCTCCCTTGACCTCCTCGAAGATCAGCACGTCGCCGGCCCGCAGGTCGGGCAGCTGGCGGTCGAGGGTGGCGGTGATGGCGCCGGCGGGCAAGGAGAAGACGGGCGAGCCCCAGGTATAGATCGGGATCTCGTTGTGGGCGGAGTAAAGCTCGGCCGGATGCATGGTCTCGAAGACCACGGGGTCCCGGGTCAGGGCCTGGCGCACGGCGGTGGTGGCGGAGCCGAGGACAGCGTTGGTCTGGCCGGGAATCGGCGTCAGCAGCGGTGCGCCGGGGCGCGCGAAGGCGTTGCCGGCCAGGGCCAGGGCCAGGTCGACCTGGAGCGACGCGTCGGAGGTGACGGCGGTGACGATCCGCGAGTGACCGCCGGCGACGAGCCGATCACCGATCCCCAACTCGATGGTGAAGCGGGTGCCGGTGCCGTTCACGGTGGTACCGGCGCCGGCGACGGTGCCGGTGCCGGTCTGCCGGCCCCGCACCTCGAAGGCCGTGGTCGCCTGCAGATCGAACGGGAAGGCGGCGTCGATCTCAAGCTCGGTGTCGGAGACCAGGGCGGTGACCGTCCGCCGGACGCCGGCGGCGTAGATCGGATCGCCGACCGTGAACGCGGTGAGAAACGCGGTGCCGGTACCGGTCACGGTGGTGCCGGCGCTTTGGATGGTGCCGCCGCCGGCCCGCCGGGCCGGCACCTCGAAGGCGGTTGCCGGCGGCAGATCGGAGGGGAAGGCGGCGTCGATCTCAAGCTCGGTATTGGAGACCAGGGCGGTGACCGTCCGCCGG
Source organism: FCB group bacterium (assembly GCA_024231695.1). Taxonomy (GTDB): domain Bacteria; phylum Zixibacteria; class MSB-5A5; order GN15; family JAAZOE01; genus JAAEQF01. The sequence goes on along the minus strand of JAAEQF010000914.1, from coordinate 4,917 downwards.
GCGCCGGCGGCGATGATCGGATCGCCGACCGCGAGCTCGATGAGAAAGTAGGTGCCGGTGCCGGTGACGGTGGTGCCGGCGCTTTCCGCGGTGCCGGTGCCGGCCTCGAGGCCGGGTATCTCGAAGGCGAGCCCCCCCACCAGGCCGAAGGGAAGGTCGACCTCGAGGACGGTATCGGAGGTGATGGCGGTGACTGTCCGCCGCTGACCGCCGACGACGATCGAGGCGCCGACCCACAGCTCGGTGGTAAAGCTGGTGCCGGTGCCGGTGACGGTGGTGCCGGCGCTTTCGACGGTGCCGGTGCCGGCCTGACGGGCGGGCACCTCGAAGGCGGTTGCCGGCGGCAGGTCGGACGGGAAGGCGGCGGCGATCTCAAGCTCGGTATCGGAGACCAGGCTGGTGACGGTGCGCCGGACGCCGGCGGCGACGATCGGATCGCCGACGCCAAGCTCGGTGAGAAAGAAGGTGCCGGTGCCGGTGACGGTGGTGCCGGCGCTTTCGACGGTGCCGGTGCCGGCCTGCCGGTCGGGCACCTCGAAGGCGGTGCCGGCGGCCAGGCCGAAGGGGGCGTCGACCTCGAGCAGGGCGTCGGAGCGGACGATCTCGACCTGCCGACCCTGGTCGCCGGCGTAGATCCGATCGCCGGCGGCGAGATCGGTGAGAAACGCGGTGCCGGTGCCGCTGATTTCGCTGCCGGCGCTGGCCACGGTGCCGGTGGCGGCGAGGCGGGTAAGCACCTCGAAGGCGACTCCGGCAAGATCGGAGGAAAAGGCGGTATCGACGGTCAGGGCGGTGTCGGAGATCACGGCCGTGACGACCCGCCGCTCGCCGTCGGCGACGATCGGATCGCCGACGGCGACCTCGGCGAGGAAATCGGTGCTGCTGCCGGTCACCGCGGTGCCGGCACTGGCGACGGTGCCGGTGCCGGCCTGCCGGCCCGGTACCTGGTAGGCCGTCGTCGCCGGCAGATCGTAGGCAATCGGCGCGTCGACCCGCAGCTCGACCTCGGAGTTGACGGCGACGACCCGGCGCCGCCGGCCGGCGGCGGTGATCCGATCGCCGACGGCGAACTCGCTTTCGAAAACGGTGGAGTCGCCGGTGACGGTGGTGCCGGTGCTGGCCACGGTGCCGGTGCCGGCCTGGGTGGCGGGCACCTGGAAGGCGGAGCCGGCAGGCAGGTCGGCGGAGAAGGGCGCGTCGATCACCAGGGAGGTGGCGGAGTGGACGGTCACCACCCGGCGGCGCTCGTTGTTCGCAATGATCCGGTCGCCGGCCAGGAGCTCGGTGAGAAAGGCGGTACTGGTGCCGGTGACGGCGGTGCCGGTGCTCTCCACGGTGCCGCTGCCGTCCTGGACGTGTGGGACTTCGAAGGCGGTGCCGGCAGGCAGATCGAAGGCGGCGTCGACCTCCAGGAGGGTATCGGAGACGACGGCGGTGACCCGGCGTCGCTGGCCGCCGGCGAAGATCGCGTCGCCGGCGGCGAGCTCGCCGGGAAAGGCGGTGCCGGTGCCGGAGACGGCGGTGCCGGTGCTCTCCACGGTGCCGGTGCCCGCGGCCGCCGCCGCGGGTATCTCGAAGGCGGTGCCGGGGGCCAGGTCGAAGGGCGCGTCGACGACCAGAGCGGTATCGGTGGCGACGGCGGTGACCCGGCGCCGCTGGCCGCCGGCGAAGATCGCGTCGCCGACCGTGAGATCGGCGAGAAACGAAGTGCCGGTGCCGGTGACCGCGGTGCCGTTCCCGGCCACGGTGCCGACGCCGGCCACGGTGGCGGGCACCTCGAAGGTGGTGCCGGCGGCGAGGTCGAAGGGGGCGTCGACGATCAGGGCGGTATCGGTGGTGACGGCGATGACCTGGCGCGACTGGCCGCCGGCGGTGAGCGTCTCGCCGGCGGTGAGCTCGGCGAGGAAGTTGGTGCCGGTGCCGAGCACGGTACTCCCGGATCCGGCCACGGTGCCGGTGCCGGCGACCTGACCGGCGGCGGGCACCTCGAAGGGGATGCCGGTCAGGTCGACGGGAAACGGCGCGTCGACCACCAGGCTGGTATCCGAAGACACCGCGGTCACGGTCCGGCGCCGGCCGCCGGCGGTGATCCGGTCGCCGGGCACCAGCTCGGTGGTGAAGGCGGTGCCGGTGCCGGTGACCGCGGTGCCGGTGACCGCCACGGTACCGCTGCCGGCCTGGGTGGCGGGCCGCTGGAAGACGGTGCCAGCGGCGAGATCGAAGGCGGCATCGACGATCAGATCGACGTCGGAGGAGCGGGCGACGACGTTGCGCTGCCGGCCGCCGGCGGTCAGTGGGGCGCCGACGTCGACCTCGGTGAGAAAAGCGGTGCCGGTGCCGGTGACCGCGGTGCCGGTGACCGCCACGGTGCCGGTGCCGGCGACCAGGCCGGCGGGAGTGGCAGCCAGCCGGAAGGGGGTGTTGGCGGCCAGATCGAAGGGCGCGTCGACCACCAGATCGGCGTCGGAGGGACGGGCGAGGACGATGCGGCACTGTCCGGCGGCGGTGATCCGATCGTCGACCTGAAGCTCGCTCTCGAACACGGTGCCGGTGCCGGTGATCGCGGTGCCGGTGCCGGCCACGGTGCCGGTGCCGGCCTGGGTGTCGGGCACCTGGAAGGGGGTATTGGCGACCAGATCGAAGGGCGCGTCGACGACCAGGACGGTATCGGAGGTCACGGCAGTGACCTGGCGCGACTGGCCGCCGGCGGTGAGCGTCTCGCCGGCGGTGAGCTCGGCGAGAAAGGCGGTGCCGGTGCCGAGGACGGTGCGCCCGGAGCCGGCCACGGTGCCGGCGCCCGCGACCTGGCCGGCGGCGGGACGCTCGAAGGTCGTCCCGGCCGGCAAATTGGGCGAAAAGGCCGCGTCGACCCGGAGCTCGGTGTCGGAAGTGACGGCGGTCACGGTCCGGCGCCGGCCGGCGGCGGTGATCCGGTCGCCGGCGGCGAGCTCGGTGCTGAAGTTGGTGCCGGTGCCGGTGACGGTGGTGCCGGTGCTCGCCACGGTGCCGGTGCCGGCCTGGGTGGCGGGCACGTCGATCGTCGTCCCGGCGGCGAGATCGAAGGGCGCGTCGACCACCAGATCGGTATCGGAGGAACGGGCGACGACCTTGCGCAGTTGGCCGGCGGCCGTCAACGTGGCACCGACCGGGACCTCGGACTCGAACTGGGTGCCGGTGCCGGTGACGGCGGTGCCGTTGCCGGCCAGGGTGCCGATGGCGGCCTGGGTGGCGGGCACCTCGAACGTCGTCCCGGCGGGCAGGCCGAACGGCGTATCGACGGTGAGCGCCAGATCGGAGGTCACGGCCGTGACCCGCCGCTTCTGGCCGCCGGCGGTGAGCGCCTCGCCGGCGCCGATCTCGGCGAGAAAGAGCGTGCCGCTGCCGGCGATCGCGGTCCCCGATCCGGCCACGGTGCCGGTGCCGTCCAGGGTGGCGGGACGCTCGAAGGTGGTGCCGGGGAAGAGGCCGAAAGGCGAATCGAGGTCGAGCGCGGTATCCGAGGTCACGGCGACGACGCGCCGCCGCTGAACGGCGAGGGCCGGATCCCGCGCGAGGATCGGATCCCCGACCCCGAGCTCGGCGGTGAAACCGGTGCCGGTGCCGGTCACGGCGACGCCGGCACTGGCCACGGTCCCGGGACCGTCCTGGACGGTGGAGCGCGCGAAGGCGGTGCCGGCCAGCAGGTCGAAGGACTGGTTGACGACCAGCTCGAGGTCGGAGACGACGGCGCTGACTGTGACCGGCCGCCGGCCGGCGACGACGAAGGGATCCCCGACCGCGAGCTCGGCGAGGAAGGCGGTGCCGGTGCCGGTGATCGTGGTCCCGAGGCCGGCCACGGTGCCGGTACCCGCCCGGGTGCTGAAAAGCTCGAAGGGAGTGTCCACGGCCAGGTCGCCGACGAACGGCTGGTCGACCTCGAGCCGGTTCTCGCCGGCGACGGCGGTGATGGTGCGCAGCTGGCCGTCGGCGAGAATCGTCTGTCCCACCCGGAGCTCGGAGAGAAAGACGGTGCCCAGGCCGGTGACGGTGGTGCCGGCGCTGGTGATGCTGCCGGTGCCGGGCAGCAGCGGCACGCCGTGGCCGCCGGTCTGGAACTGGACCCAGGTGCGGGCATTGGTGCCTTCGGCGATCGCATGGCCGATCAGCCGCGCGTGGCGGCGCACGGAGATCCGCCGCCGGGCGGTGCCGAGGTATGCCTCGGTGGCCACCGCGTCCTGGTAGTAGGAGAGCTTGTCGGCGGCGTCGGCGAGGAGCTCGACCAGGGCCACCAGCTGATCGGCGGCGCTGCGTTCCTTCCACGCGGGCAGGCGGTGGCCGAGGTGCTCGATCAGCAGGCGGCGGAAGCTGGGGTAGTCGCGGGCGAGGTAGTCGATCGCCTCCGGCACCTCCGCGGGCGGCGGCGGGCAGCGGACGCTGCAGTCGTCGTCGAGCGGCGGCGCGAGGTCGACGGAGAAGCGCACCCGGGAGAAGAACGGATCGAGCTCGGCGACGTTGCGAAGATCGAGGATGAAGATGGGCTCGCCGCTCAGCCGCCGGTCGTGGTCGTCGTCGCCGGCGAACCGCACGGTCAGGGTCAGCACCGAGTCGACCCGGCCGAGGGTCTCGAGCTCGAAGAGTCCGTCCTCGGGGATCTCGTCCTTGAAGAAGTGAACGTCGTCGGCGGTGAGGGCGTTGAGTGGGGCGTGCTTGGCGTCGTCGCCAGTGCCGGAGGTGTCGGGAATAAAGTGGAGCTCGAGCAGGCGCCGGGCGGGATCCTGGGGATCGCCCGAGACGGTGACGTAGTCGATGCCGATCTGGGTGCCGTCGCCGGCGACGGCCTCGCGGCGCTCTTCAAGGAAGGTGGCCACCGCCTCCTCGGCCGGAGTCTTGACGCTCATGTTTCCATCTCCTGGTCGAAGATCGCCTGGCCGCGCTCGC
>JAAEQF010000913.1 GCA_024231695.1 FCB group bacterium | reverse complement strand
CATTGGACATGATTTCCAGTATTCTTTTTCTTTCTTCCAGCAGCTCTTTAAGCTTATGTTCATGCCATAAGCGGTCGTTCTCGAGAAAATCCAGGACGGTTTCCGGGGCCATGAGATAGGAGATGTAATCGTCTTTGAAATTCAAGGAGTCCACCACCATCCAGATCAGCGTCAGCACCGGCTCCAATTCGCGGTAATCTTTTACCTTTTTCAACCGCCTGGATTCGGATTTAAAGTCGAGGCTTTTCAACGGCAGGTCTTCCAGTTGCAAGCCGGTATTTAGCGCATGATACAGGTAGTACCGTTGGGTAATATCCCGTTTGTACCATTGCTGCATATCGATGATGACATAGGAGCCTTCGATTTTGCACCGGAAATCGAATTCGACGGCGGAGGCATCGTTGGACAACAGGTGCCTATCCTCCAGGGACTCGAACTCCTGGATTTCGACATCGAGAAAGTCTTCGAGGAACCGCCGGGCGATCTTATCGTCGGAAAATATTTTCCTGAAGTACCGGTCATAATTTAACGGTGCAAGGTACATCAACAGCCTCCGAAATAATTTCTACTCTGGTTATAAGTTAGCATAAAAACAGCCAAAAAGCAACTTACCCCCCCGATGACACAGCAGT
>JAAEQF010000912.1 GCA_024231695.1 FCB group bacterium | reverse complement strand
TTTTGCCGGCTTTTTGTATAAGCCTGCTGGCCGCTCCGGCCTTTTCATATGATAGCGATCCCAGCAAACCACCCCCCAACACAACACCGTATGAGAACCCGAATAATCTTGAAGATGAAGGGGATGATTCAGGGTGGGGTCGTCCAGATCTAGCTTCAGTAGAGGAAACTCAAGATGGTGAATGGGGCGACTACGGTGTGATTATAATTATCGTTCCGATGTTAGATTATGTGTTTTTGAATATCAAACCTATAGTGAGCGGTTATGAAACTGAAAACCTCACAACAGATAAAGCAAGCGACGGATTTATTCCTAAATAAGGAATATGAGAGGTCTATTGCTACAATTGAAGAAATAGACCTCAACGAATTGCCACTTAAAGAACAGGCATTTGGGAATTTGCTATTCTGTCATGCAAGCCTGCATGTGGGTATTTATGATATTGAGGATGAGCTTGAAGCCGCATACAAATATTACAGAAACAGCAGTGATAATGATAAATACGCACTTGTAAAATACTTGCAAGCTTGGCGGTTGCTATCAATTGGCAACCATTTTGACGCTCGCGAAGTCTTGATTGAATCATATGCCGCCTATAAACGCTGCGAAGATCTGAAAGGCCAGGCAACTATTCTTAATGAACTCGCGTTCACAGCCTTTCAGCTTGGTGAGGTCACTCATGCGGTGAGATATTTACGTGATTGTATTAAGCTGTATAAACAATTAAACGACAGACCAAATGCTACTCTAATCTCCATGAACTTGGCGTTACTATTCTATTCGCTGGGGAATCTACATGACTCCAAACATGAATATGCTGGTATAGCCAAAGCAATTCTCGATCAAGGGGCAAAAAACTGCGCAATATATTTTAGTCATCATGCTATACCTTATGCCCTCCTGGGGGAAATCGACACGGCCGAGGAAATGATTGCCAAAGCTGTTCCATATCTCGATGGGTTTGTCCGCGAACAAGCCATCTATCACGAAAATATGGGATGGATATATCTGTTAGACGAAGAATATGAGAAGGCCGAAAAGGAACTCCTCAAGGGACTGAAAATATCGCTCGAAATAGCGCCGCAATCGGCTCTTATCCCCCAGATAAAAAGAAGATTGGCCGACGCCTGTCTGGGGCAGGATCGCGAAGAGGAAGCTCGCCGCTACGCCGACGAGGCGTTGATCGTGGCCGAGAAGATCGGCGAGAAGGTCGAGATCGCCGCTTGTCAACGAGTATATGCCAGGTTGGAAAGCCTTGCCGGAAACATGAAAAAAGCACGAGTGCTTTTCGAGCAGGCGATCGATACGTTTGCCCTGATCGGATCGCGCTATGAACTGGCGGCTACGCGTTATCTGGCGGCTGTTTCGGGACAGTATGACAACGGCCAGCGTCAGGCGCTTTTATATACCGCCCGGCAGTACTTTACCGAGGAAAAAGTGACCCCGTATTTAAAGAAGATCGCGGCGGCTTTCAAGAGCACGCCGGCGACTTTCCCGTTTAAAAAACGACAGGATAGTGCGCCGGTAATTGTCGCCGTCGATCCGCGAGTCAAACAACTGGTTGACCTGGCCGAAAATATCGCGCCTTCCAATATGTCGGTTTTGTTGACCGGGGCCACCGGCACAGGCAAGGATCTGATGGCCGAATATATTCACTTTTGCTCCGATCGCCGGGGTGAGTTCGTGATGGTCAACTGCCCGGCGTTGTCGGAACAGTTGTTTGAGTCGGAACTGTTCGGGCATGTGCGGGGGGCCTATACCAACGCCAACAAAGATCGGGGCGGTCGGCTGGCCAAGGCCGACAAAGGGACATTGTTCTTAAACGAGATCGGCGATCTGCCCTTGCCCCTTCAGGCCAAAATACTAACGGCGATCGAAACCGGCCGGTATGAGAAGGTCGGATCGGACCAGACCGTGGCGGTTGACTGCCGGATAATCGCGGCGACCAATCATGATATCGAAGAGCGGGTGAGTGAGGGTTTTTTCCGGCCCGATCTTTTTCATCGGATCAACGAAGTGCGGATCGATCTGCCGGCGCTGGATGAGCGGCGCGAGGATATGCTTGAACTGACCCGATATTTCCTTGGTCTTTACGGAGTGAAAGTCAACGGCGACGAAGAGACGCTTGGTGATTTGACTGATGTTCTGGCGGGTCGTGTCTGGTTGGGTAACATTCGGCAGTTGAAAACCGAGGTCAAACGACTGGCTTTAATTGGCGAGGGTGATCTGGCGCAGATGGTGATCGAGGCTTCGCACAACGGTGAGAGTGATGCCGAAACTCTTCGCCGCTTGTTGGATCAATTCGATTGGAACCGGCGTGATGTGGCGCGGGCTTTGGGGGTCAGCGAGGGAACCGTTCGCAACCGTATCCGCAAGTACAAAATATCCGACTGA
>JAAEQF010000911.1 GCA_024231695.1 FCB group bacterium | reverse complement strand
TATATTTCCGCCGCCTTCGCGAGGGCACCGGAAGCAGCAGCATCGGCTGTGATCCATAGGGGCTACTATGGGTCGGTGGGGAGGTGGCCTCCTCCTCGCCTACTTCCACTAAAAACTAGGTGTCAAGGGCCTGCGCCCGATATGTCTCGACTAAGGTGGACGGGCTTGTCAAGACCATTTTTCTCTCTTTTTTAGATGCACTCCTGAGAGGGAAGTGATTAGCGGAGGGGTAACGGAAGGAGCCCGTAGGGCGACTGGAGTTACCCCTCCGCGGGCCGAAAAATATCAACTGTTCCTCTTTCTCATTAGTCTGCCAAAAAATATTGTAGCACATGTTTTAATTCATTTCATGGGGTCCATAATGTACTTCCAAAGGGGTCTTGTATTCCAAGGCCTGGTGATAACGACGATCGTTGTAAAAAGGAAAATATTCGCCCAAACCCTCCCTTGCATCAACCGGAATCTGATAACCCTTTATGTAGACCTCCTCATATTTAACGCTTCTCCAAAGTCTCTCAGTGAAGATATTGTCGAAGACTCGTCCCCTACCATCCATGCTGATGGCGACCCCTTTTCCTCGTAGTATCCCTGTAAAATCGTCACTGGTAAACTGTGAGCCCTGGTCACTGTTAAATATTTCCGGACACCCCTTTTCAAGGGCCTCTTCCAACGCTTCTATACAAAATGAGGTGTCAAGTGAGTTGCTCAACCGCCAGGACAACACGTAACGACTGAACCAGTCCAAAATTGCCACAAGGTACAAAAATCCCTGTTTAAGACGTATATAGGTGATATCAGTACTCCAGACTTGATTAGGACGCAATATGCTTATATTGTTAAGCAAATAAGGATGCTTAGAATGGGCAGCGTCCTTCTTGCTCAGTTTGGGTTTCGGATAAATTGCACTCACGCCCATCTTCCTCATCAGAGATTGAACCCTCTCTCTACCTATGCCCCAGCCCTCACGCTTTAAGGCTTCTTTTATTTTGCGACTGCCATAGAAGGGGCATTCGGTAAAGATCTCATCAATCCGGTTCATTGTCCGTAAGGTCTCCTCTGATACCAGCACCGGCCTGTAATATAAGTTCGACCTGTGCAAATCCAAAAGCTCACATTGCTGGCGAACACTTAACTCCTTGTGGGAGCGGTCTATCAGCTCTTTCTTCTCCTCAACGCTCAAACAGTTCAGCTTTTTTTTTTAGCCAGTCGTTCTCGACCTTTAACTGACCAATCTGACGGTAAAGCTCGTTAATAAGTTTTTCTTTTTCCTTGAGGGATTTATCTTGTTTGCCCCTAAATATCTCTACAAGCCCATCCATGGAACGCTTACGCCAAGTGCTAATTTGTGACCTGTGAACCTCGTATTTTGATGATAATTCAGCTATGGTCTTATCACCCTTGATCGCTGCCAAGGAAACTTTTGCCATGAAATCTGGACTGAAACTCTTCCGCATTTTCGGACCTCCTTTTTTATATAGTAGCATAAAAAATGACTCTTAACTACTGGTCCGAAAAACCCAGTCCATTATAAAGAATCCCGATGAATCCTGGGTGAAATATCTGTACGACGACAAGGGCCGGGTGATAAGCGAAGTGCGGTCGTATCTCGATACGCCGAGTTCATGGTCGTCCGCATCGGCAAGGACCATAAGTTATGATTACAGCCCCGTGGACCTGGGTGATTCACAGGATCCAAAGGACGAAAACAGCCCCCGTACGGTCACCGAGTACACGCAGGCAAAATCAACGTCAAAGACCTATTACGCTTATTTGACCGATGCGGACGGCGGCCGCGTTGAAATTGTGGAAAGATGCGTTGATCCATCGGCGGTCTTTGGTGATGAAAGCAATCAGCGAACCATCAGCACTTATTACCCGAAAGGCGCAGGAAGTCCAGGGGACGGTTTGATCAAAAGCATCGCCTATCCGGATGGCCGGATGGATTCGACCGTTTATGAATCCGGCGTCTGGGACGGTGTAACTTTTACCCCCGGCAACGGCGAAGCCCGCCGGGACACCGTGGTGCATGGAACCGTGGCCGGCCCCATGGGGATTGCGGGCAAGACCACGCAGGAGGCCAGCGTCCGGAATGCATTGGGAAGTGTGGTTCGCATGGAAACGCACATCTATACCGGCAGCAGCTACGACCTGATTAGCTGGTCCGTAAACGCCTATGATGATAATGGGCGTTTGGTTTCCACGGTCCGATCCGACGGGACAAAGACGGAAAGCGATTGGGGCTGCTGCAATAAGGAGTCGGACACTGACGCCTGGGGCGTACAGCGGTTCTACACCTATGACGATCTGGACCGGATCGAAATCTCGACCAAAAAAGGCGCAGCCGCGCAAGGCGACGTTGTCACCACATACACCTACGACGCTGCAGGCAGGCAAAAAAACCAAACCATAACCGCAGGCGGCCTTTCCATGACCACAAGCAATGAATATGACGACGCGGGCCGCTTAAAAAACACAACCGACGCTGCCGGGCTTGTGACCGAATACGATTACAGCCCGGACGGTCGGACGATCACAAAGACAAGACCCGGCGGCGCAACCGAGGTCACGGAGCGTTATATTGACGGCCGTGTAAAAAGCGTGGCCGGAACGGGCGTTGTGGCCCGGTATTACGAGTACGGTGTAAACGAAGACGGAATCCAATGGACCACCGTGTTCACCGCCGGAGCGTCATCGCCCATGTGGGAAAAGACGACTGTCGATTTGCTGGGCAGGACGATCCATATCGAAAAACCGGGTTTTGCCGATGTCGAGGTTGCGGAATATTTTTATAACACAAAGGGACAGCTTGTAAAAACCACAATTTCCGGTCAGGCCGACATGCTTTTTGTCTATGACGAACTGGGCAATCAGACCCGAAGCGGTTTGGATGTGGATGGAAGCGGTGAACTTTCGATCGCCTCAAATGATCGCATTACCGAAACCGACGCGTATTATGAAAAAGTCGATGGAAGTTGGTGGCAAAAGACGGAGCAAACCGTGTATGCCGGAGAAGAAGACGGCCAGGCAACCGAAGCCGGTATCCGGATGACGAGGGCTTCGGGTCTTGGAAACGGAAAGGTCGGCGAGACCGTGTCCATCGATATCCATGGCAATCAAACCGTTTCCACAACGTCTATCGACCGGGCTCAAAAGACCGAAACGCAGACTGTCTATTATCCGGACTCGACAATAAACGCCGTGTCGGTGAGTGTAAACGGCCTGCTATCATCATCGTCACCCACCACCGGTGTGACGCTGACCTATGAATACGACGCTCTGGAAAGACGAATCGGCCTGGTCGATCCACGTACGGGGAAAGCGAAAACCCATTACAATGAAAAGGGTAGGGTGGACTATGTGGAAGACGCGGTTGGAAATCGCACCTGGTTTGCCTATGATCCGGCCACCGGACAAAAGGCCGTAGAAACCGATTCACAAGATAAAATAACCCGATATGCCTATAATACAATGGGCCGGATGATTCGCACATGGGGAGACGCCGCATATCCGGTGGAATATATGTATGATGATTACGGTCGGATGACTGAAATGCACACCTTTCGAAACGAAGCCGGATGGACGGACGCGTCCTGGCCCGAAGGGGGCGCAGCCGATGTCACCAAATGGCATTATCAGGAGGCGACCGGGCTGTTACTCCAAAAGGAAGATGCGGTCGGGAAAACGGTGTCGTATACCTACACCTATGGCGGAAAACTAAAAACCCGCACCTGGGCCAGGTTGGACG
>JAAEQF010000910.1 GCA_024231695.1 FCB group bacterium | reverse complement strand
TGAATGTCTCAGACATTCACGTATTAAATACGCAGAGTGCGGCGACTCTGCGCCACATTTATCTATCCGTACGCGAAAGTATAAGGGAACCGATAAGGAACAGGCTTATTCCAACTCCGAAAAGAATACCGGTCGGTAATAGCATTTCCGAAACTGTGAATCCCCGCCATATAGCCCCTTCCAACGCATATATCCCCCATTTAACCGGACTGAAATGGCTTATTATCAAAAGCCATGACGGCATGAACATCAACGGTATCATACCACCGCCGATCATCGACATCACCAGCAATATCGCCCATCCTGCCCCACTGACGGCTTGCTCCGTTTTTCCCATCACGCTGATTAACATCATAATACCGACAAAACAAATGGCGCTGGCAGCCATCGCCATACCGAGCTGAGCGAAATTTTCAAGCCTGACATTAAAACCGAGATTTCCGATTATCAATAGCAAGGCGCTCACTCCCATACATGTGATAAAGCAAGCCAAACCCTTACCTGCCAAAATCTGTAACCTTGACAGGGGCGCTAACTGCAATCTC
>JAAEQF010000909.1 GCA_024231695.1 FCB group bacterium | reverse complement strand
TACTGTGGGTTGGCACGATCCGCTAACTGGTGAACTCAAGTTTGTTCAGGTTATGACGGTCGAGCAGGAGGACTCTAAATGTTAGTCCCAGTCGCGTTGCTGTTATGTTTTGCCACTGCGCTGATCCCGTGTCATGCGGAGGAACCGCCTTACCTGCGCACTTATGAAGATTTTATTGAGTATAAAACTGTCGGCCCATTTGAAACAACGTATGACGGAGATGATTGGAATCGCTGGGAAGCGCAGTGGTCTACGGATATTATCAACAATCCCGAATACCGCTCTGCGTTCTCCGAATTGTTAGATGGTGCTATCTCAGACTGGTACGAACGCCCAGTTACGGCCCCCGGTTTGTCTAAGCCAGAACCGGCCCCGGTGGACACGGATGTCCAAGTGGACACAGTGGTTGAGTGTGATACGACGATTCTTATAACTAATTCAGACTTCCCCGGAATAAAGATATGGTGGACGCCACCCTGCGACACCACCTACGTACCGGTGGAGCCGTGATATGATATTAAGTCCAGCGCAGGCCGATTCACT
>JAAEQF010000908.1 GCA_024231695.1 FCB group bacterium | reverse complement strand
TCAGTCGGTGGACTCGTACACGGTGTTTGTTGTATCTCGTCATCTTCGCACAATGTTTTTGTTGTATCGTCCATCCCCATGATGGATTTCGCAACATGCCAGTTTTGATACGTGTTCACGTAGGTTTTTGCGAGCACATAGATGAAAAGTCCTATTTTTTCAACCACTTGGTGACTCTTCTCTGAGCTTGGAGCGCAATTTCTCGCGCTGTTTCATTATCGCCTTGCAATCTTCAACCATCTCCCAATAATCATGCTGCGTATCGAGCCCCGCCTCCATCTTATTGCCCATTATCTGAACCTCCTCGATCAACCCCGCCATTGGTGCGTAATTGTGTGTTTTACAACAGCTTCGCATATCCTCCAAAACATAGCAAAGCAACCGATTTTCGGTATATCCCCTCATTCCGTCACCTCCTCGCAGTAGAAAAAATCCCCTAAACACCTCAATTGACATGCTGCCACATCGCTCGAAGCGTCGGCACCCTCGCATTTATCGGCGCAATCTCGCAGGTAGTACCCGCAATCGCGAGCCTCGTAGCACCCGGTGATGAGCCACCCGGTGAAAAAACAAATGATTCCGAGTAGTAGAGCGAAAATGAGCGGTTTGAGAATAGGATTGATAGCGAACCTCCATGTAAAAAGCGAGACACTGACATAGGAGGCGAGGAGGGAGGAAACTCAGCCGCAAAAGGAATATCAGTGCCTCAAATACCAAAATATAGGATAAAACAGCACTTGTCAAGTGGTTTCTTTTAACCCCGTGCAATCGTTGGTGTTTATTTTTTTGTAGTCGCTCTTCATCTTTATTATCGCCCCATATTGTAACATTTTATTCTCTTCGAGGTCGGGCTCTTCCCTAATGGCTGTATGTACCCTGCTATGGTGCATTTGACACAATGGAAAGACATCATTTGCATTCTCAATAGCATATGACCAATGATGCTTAATGACCACACCCGGTCGCCCTGTTCGGTAGATTTCACCATGTTTGTACCCGCATACCATGCAAGTATCTAATTTGTGGACCGCCAAAGTGTTGTAACCATTGGCCACCTGATGACATGCCACCTTTTCACGGTTGGCGTTGTGCCAATCCCGTTTTTTTTGCGCTATCTTTTTTTTATTAGCCTTATAATACTTATTATTGTATTCGGAAAGCTTTTCACTATTGGCTTCCGAGTACCCGAGGGAATATTCTTGTATTTTTTTACGGTTAGCCCTGTAGTTTTTACGACCATACTCATTCATGCACTTTTTGCAACGGTGAGTCCCCTCACCAAATTCGTCAATCCATTTTTCAACCCCGCATTTTCTACAGGTCTTAACCATCATGTTTCTACCTCGTCGCAAGGGACCGACCCTTGCAGCATTAGCCTCACTGCATTCACGCTTTCGAGCCGCCGCCTTTTCACGGTTAGCCCTGTAGTATTTGAAGTTGTACTCAGCTTTGCACACCTTACACTGGTTTTCCCCCTTGTAAAACTCACCCAACGGCTTTTCCTCGCCGCATTTAGTACAAGTCTTCATCTCTCATCCTCATCTTCACGAATGCACTCCCGGGGAAGCATCGCTTGGGTAAAAGTGTTCTCGATGGTAATCGGCGAACCGTTTAGATGCACTCCCGGTGTGGCTGGTATAGACATAAGCCTCATTAAGCCCGGAGCGCAACTGCCCCGAATTACTTCTATGAAATCGCCATGCTGAGCAAGTGCGTTCGTGACATCTTCGGATATTGATTCGCCCACTTCTAACCTGAACTTGCACAGCCCGAGATATTCACAATGCCCTACAATTGCGCCGTATACCTCTCTGATAATCAAGTCTCTACGCTCATATTCATTCATCATTTTCTCCTCCCTTTACTGCTCTTGCGTCAAGGCATGGTACCTTCTCATTATGGCGGGCACCTCTTTTTCGTAAAGCATCCCAAGCAGTGCCGTTCTGGATAATATTTCAATCGGACACCCTCTATATTTGAGCGCTTTGTATTTAGTCATTATTTGAACTAGTCGCTCCTTCTCAAGCCTTTCTTCTATCTCGAAAACATCCTCTATCATTGGTCGTTGCATTTTCATTTTCTTATTCATCATTCATCCCCCCCGTAAGGGTCATCGTCGCCTATGTCCGGGGCGGGCATCTTCTGAGCGATGCTCTGTTTATACAGTGCGTCACGCTCTCGACATGCCCGGTTCCACTTGTCGCAGGTTTCCTCAATGTCGTCTTCTAGCAGCTCTATTTCAAGGGTGAGATTAGCGATGTAGTCGTCCCGAAGGTCAACGGCTTTTTGGAGAGAGCGGATTTTCGCGTTTAACAGATTGATCCGCTTCGCCTCGCTTTTTTTGATCATCCCTTGGAACGCGTCACCGATTAATTGTAATCCCGTTGCGATACTCATTTTTTCACCATTTTTTCGCCTGTTGCCCCGTCAATCGTCGGGTAGGTTCTTGTTAAAGGTGTCTCAACGCCCTTGTACACCATCTGCCCAAACTCGTCATACAAAACCACTATGTCGCGATAAACCGACATACAGGCGCCGTTTGACCCGTTGCGGTAGACTATGCCCGGTCTACGCTTTTTCATAAATCCCCACGGCACAAGGCACCCGAACGAGGGTTGCCCTTTCTGTTAAAGTGTTGTTATAGTCGGTAACAACAAAATATAGATGCCCTGTGCGATGGGGAATTATGGTCATCATTCAACTCCCGGTTTCCAATTGCTCAACACCGCCCTCGTGATTTTGCTCCGCTTGCCATCGGGGGTTATCCCCGTCAAAGCCTCGTCAATCCATGCGCTAGTTTGATGCTGCAAGACGGGTGAGTCGTTCATCTCCCGCCAAGCCCGCCAGCCGCCCGTGACATCCTCGTCACCGTCTCGCGCGCCCGTACCCGTAATATCGTATCTATCGCCTGATAGAGCCATTAGCCACGGTCCCGTCGGGTAATCCCACGCCTTGAGGCACATGTTGTGAATCGCGAGAATGATTTGTCTCGGGGTGTACTCGTTTAGGAGCCACACACGGATCGATTCAGGGGTGATGCGAGAGATCCGGTACAGCTCGGCACTAGCTCGGAGGATGTCGAAATGTATTTGACGGGGCTTCATTTTATCTCCTCGATTGGTCCGTCTACCGCCCACACTTGAATGTCTTCAAGCTCGTCACAAGCGCAGTCCCAATGCGTGAATTCCGCTAAACACCCCTTGAAGTACACTTCGTACATTTCTGTGTTGCAATAAGGGCATATGGGTTTTCGAGATATTTTGATTTCAGTCATAAATCACCCCTTATGTTCATCTAAAATGACATGTCCATGTCGTCAACTGAGCAATTACCTTCGGTTATCGGCACCCCATCGTCTGTCTGATACCCGCCATCCTTGCCGCCCAAGAAGACCACCCGTTTAGCGTTAATTTCGGTCATGTACCGCTTTTGACCCGTGCTCTCGTCATCCCACGAGCGGGTTTGAATCTTGCCCTCGATGTAGGCTTGACGACCTTTTTTAAGATACTTGCCCACGTTCTCGCCTTGCTTGCCCCACACTACAATATTGTGCCATTCTGTTTTGTCAACCCGCTTGCCGGATTTGTCGTCGTATGACTCGCCTGTAGCCAATGGAAAGCGGCACCGCGCAACCCCGTTTTTTGTGGGGGTTGAATCGGGGTCTTTGCCAAGATTGCCAACCAATATTACCTTATTTACGCCATCACTCATTTTTTCCTCCTATGAAACTTTTGATGAGGGGGGACCGGCACCGAAACCGATCCCGGTACCGTAGCCGTAGCCGTCACCGAAACCATAACCGTCGCCGAAACCGTCGCCGTCGCCGTCGCCGTCGCCGTCGCCGAAGCCGAACCCGTAACCGCAACCGGAGCCGTAACCGCAACCGGAGCCGGAACCATAACCATAGCCATAGCCGTCGCCGAAACCGTCACAGCCACCGTCACCATAACCGAAGCCGTTACCTAGTCCGCCTATTTTTTTATTCATCCCATGACTCGCTAATCGGGCTGACAAATATTCGCGCGCTCGCCTCGAATTTGACCGGCGCACAGTCGTCCAAAACCGCCCCGGAATTCTTAGCACTCAGTGCCAACCCGCCGAAACCACCCGAAGACCATTTACGCACGTTTTTACAATTGTTGATCGTGAAAACCCCGTGCTCGTCTTGGCTGAGATTACCCGCGAATACCCACCCGCGATCGAGCACTACAAGATGCCTGTCTCCCGTGGTACAATTTGCCGTCGCTGCCTGTAATGTTTCTATTGCTTTTTTGATGTCGTTCATTTTTTCCTCCTATGAAATTTTTGATTGTGGTGGACCATTACCATAGCCGGAACCATAGCCGAAGCCGAAGCCGGAACCGTCGCCGGAGCCATAACCGAAACCGCCACCGAAGCCGAAGCCGAAGCCGGAACTAAAACCATCACCACCACCGAAGCCGGAGCCGGACCCGTAACCGCAACCGCAACCGGAGCCGTAACCGCCACCGTCACCGGAGCCGGCTCCGTAACCATAACCGTAGCCTTCTCCGCCTATTTCTCTGTCACTCATTGAAAAACACCTCCCTGATAATTGTTACTATACGCCGAAACGTTACACTTGTCAAATAAACGCCCCATGTTCTCGTCATCCAAGCTCCACGAAGGGCACAGGCAATCGCGGCAGAGTTTCCGCCCCTTGTACTTTGTCAATTTCCAATAGTACTGTAGCCCCATTAAGAGCCTTTTATTGATGTCGTATCGCGGCAGATACCGCCCTCTGAGCGTGACAAATACCTCGGTGCTATCCGTATCATTTGGCGGCACATTACCGATATAGGTGGGGGGTCCGCCGCATTTATCGCAGGGGATTTTTAGCGGGTTGCGTCGTTCTCTCATAATTCACCTTCCATGTATTTCTCAATCACCGCCCAAGCCGCGTCACACCCGTGGCTCACCGTCGCATAATACCCCGCGCCATCAAACGCCGTAATCCACTCGGTCTGTTCATCGCTCACTATACCCCCGTCTATCGTTTTCAATTCTATCCACAGCCCGCAGTAGTGCCCGCGCCCGTGCTTTTTGGGCATCGGTACAGGGATGAATAAATCCGGCACGCCTCGACGAACCCCCGCGTTTTTCAACTGCTTCGAGCCCGCTTTCGTGCGCTTCCCCCCGTTTGGGATAGCGATAATCTGAAACGTGCCGTTGGGCATCGTGAAAGTCGGCCATAGTTTTGTGCCCACTGTATCGCAACGGGCGATGAGGGCGCACTGTTCTTGGTGTTCGGTTTTCAATCGATTAGCCCTTCTGTGTGGTCGCATATATCATCATACGCCAATGCCAGCGCCCCTTTGACCTCGTCGCTGCAAACATCGCTGTGCTTTAGCCGACGCCTCGCCGCCTCGCGGATACTCCACAGGGCGCTAAAATAATCGAGTCCATGGATGGCGTGTCGGTGCTCATCCTGCTCTTCGGGTAGTGAAAATTCTAGTGTTGCTTTCATTTCAAATCTCCTATTCCATCATTCCATGTTTCAATCGTCCTGCTAATTCCTTAATAAGACTCTCCGCAAAATCCGCGCCCACTTGATATGAATCCTTAATGGACACAGGACAGGACGGGGGCTCTACTTCGCCGGTGTCGACCTTGAGGACACGATCACTCAGAAGCCCTAAATTAAATGAACCCTGTATCGTATAATTAAAATCCAGAACAACGATGGAAACTTGGCCAATAAACCGACTGCTACTAATGTCAGTTTCCGCCCTCCATTTCAGGCGTTCGTCATTCGCCCGGTACGCAAAACCCCTTTTAACTGCGTCTATTGAGCTGTTCATTTCAAATCTCCTATAGTCATTGTGGAAAGGTCAC
>JAAEQF010000907.1 GCA_024231695.1 FCB group bacterium | reverse complement strand
GGGCTTTATGCAATTAATTTTTAAAAACTTAATATAACTTCTTGCGCTGTAGATAGTTCGCAGCCATGCTAATGGTTCTCTTAACACCAATTAAGGAGCATCAGCAATGGACTGCGAACTATGGAAAAGTATAACTGCTCAAATCAGGGCTGTCGACAGGAATTATCGGCGACGAAAAGCAGCTCGGAAATTCACTCATTCTGTCGGCAAAATCGTTTGGGTTTATCTTTGGAGCGTGTTCAATGATAGGCCTGTTTATTGGGCATGCAAGGCTGAAAATTATCGTGGCGTGCGGCAGCCGCGATCTTTGCCGGACCAATCCTGTATGTCACGTCGGCTAAGGTCTCACCATACGCACAAATTTATTCGGGCTGTTATACAACGGCTTACGGATAAAAAAAGAGGCCGGCTAATAAAAGCCATCGACGGTAAGCCGTTGCCCATTTCAAAAATAACCTCCGACCCTGATGCAAGCTATGGCCGAGGTGCTGGCGGTATTGATAAAGGATATAAATTGCACGCTATTTGTAGTGTTTTTAACGAACCAATAGCTTGGGAAGTTCAGCCGATCAACATCTCTGAAAAGGCTGTAGCCAAAACATTAATAAACCAATTATACGATGAAGGTTATCTGCTAGCTGACAGTAATTACGATACGAAAAAACTTCATCGAGCCGCCGCGAACCATGGCCACCAATTGGTAGCAAGTCGTCGTAAGCCTGGAACAAGCCTGTGGCACAACCGGCAACCTCGTAGCCGTCTACGTTCAATCGAGCTGTTGGAAGGCGGCGGGGAGTTTGGCCGAAACTTATTCAAAATACGAAAACGGATTGAGGGGTATTTCGGCAACTTAAGTGCAGACCGAATCGATCTACCGCCATGGGTCAGACGACTACACAGAGTCAGGCTATTTGTAGATGCAAAGTTGCTAATCCGAGCCGCCAGACAAAAGCAAATAAGGAGTCCAGCCGCATAAAGCCCCTGCGCGAGGATGACAAACGAAAAAACAGCTCCGTACAGAATGACCGCCCGCGGCGGAGGCAGAATAAAATCTATCGTGTGTAGCATAGCCCGCCCTAAGCTGCACCACTAGCGCGGTAGCGTAGTATTAAAAAAACCTCGGCTGCGCCCCAGCGCAGAAGCACGGTATTCCAGCGCGGAAGCACAATATTAAAGGATTAAAGTATCAAAAAACCTAGGGTTTGCTGCAGCCGAATTTGCCGTCGTACTTCTTCAGCCCGGCCTTGATAGCGTCATCCACTTTCATCAAGGGCAGCCAAACCGGGCTGTCAACCTTAAGATCGTCAGCCTGCAGCGGCAGGCCTAGTATGCCTCGCAGAGCGTTGACTTTGGTTTTTCTCGCTTTTACATCAGCAGCTGCTGCGTTGCGGTCGATTAAAACTCGGCCTGCGTAGAGCCTTGCCCATTCCTTCGAAACCGGCACGGTGATTTTCTTAGCTACATTGCCCTCGCTGTCCTCATGAAGATACTCAGCTTCGTCCTCAAGGTCGGCAAGGTCG
>JAAEQF010000906.1 GCA_024231695.1 FCB group bacterium | reverse complement strand
GATAAGTAATTTTTTACTCTTATTAGTAGTCTCCCAACCTAGTTTATTTACTCTTGTATTCTTATACCTGTCAAAATACTCCTGCCGGTATAGGTTCCAGTAGCTTCTTTGTAACTCATTAATAGTAGCTATCCCGTGAGCATTGGTCTCTATCCCGATAAGCGCGGTATTGTAGAACTTACCCAATTTCTTAGCTATATGTGCAAAGTTATAAGGATCTAAATGCCCGTGCCACTCAGCTACCTGCTCTGCGGTATAGGGACTAGGGAGTTTTTTCCACACTTCCAGACAAGAATAATCTCCTCCTTCACCACCATCTGCTACATCGCCGCCTATGCAGTATACTTGGCCCTTTTGAGGACTCTCCCAAACCTTTAAACTCCCCTGATCGTTCGGTAGGAGAGTAAGATCGCCTACTTCCCCGCGAAACATGGGGTCTCTAGTCTTTTGAGCCATTATACGGAGTTTTTTCCTATCAAATACCGGAGTTCCGCTGACTATAAACGCTTCTTCCGGGGTAGAAGGGTTCTCTTGGCGGAATTTCTC
>JAAEQF010000905.1 GCA_024231695.1 FCB group bacterium | reverse complement strand
CCGGCCTGTCGGATGAAATGGTCAAACAGGGGATCCGGCTCCTCAAAGCGGTCACCACAGTCACATATTACTTCGCCTTCAACATGCTGGACGACATCGTCGGCGGATACCACCCGGAAAAAAAGAAGCTCCGACAGGCGATTTCTATCATTGTAAATATGGAAGAATGGATCCAAATCTTTGACAACGGCCGCGGCATCCCGGCCCAGGGTCTCATGCCGCCCGGCATCTTCGGCTACCGGCAAGGCAAGCCAGGGGTAAACCAATACCTATACAACTGGGAAGAAAAAACCGGCCAGCCGGTTCGCAAATCGATTGCCTATGCCAAAAAGCTATTGGCCGAAGCAGGCTATCCCAACGGCCGGGACAAAAACGGCCGGCCTCTAACCCTTTACTTTGACACCTCCTGGAGCGGGCCGCCGGCAAAACCCCGTCTGGACTGGCTTCGAAAACAGTTTAAAAAATTGGATATCGACCTCCAAATACGTCAAACCGATTACAACCGCTTCCGCGACAAGGCCAAAAAAGGAAATTTTCAAATCCTCTTTTGGGGCTGGCATGCCGATTATCCTGATCCGGAAAATTTCTTGTTCCTGCTATATGGGCCTAACGGCAAGGTCAAACATGGCGGAGAGAATGCGGCCAACTATGACAATCCTGATTTTAATAGACTTTTCAAAGAGATGGAGTCTATGCCGAACGGTCCGGAACGCATGCACATTATTGACCGAATGCAAGAAATCGCGCTAGCCGACGCCCCCTTGATATGGGGCTACCATCCAGTCTCCTTCGGTTTGTATCACGCCTGGTATTCAAACACCAAACCGATGACGATCGGCGGCAACACCTTAAAATATAAAAGGCTTGATCCCACCCTCAGGGAACAAAAACGGGAAGAGTGGAACCGGCCCGTAGTCTGGCCGGTTATTATTTTCTTAACCCTCTTGAGCCTGAGTCTACTACCGGCGATCTACACTGTCTGGTCACGAGAAAAAAAGGTGGAGGGCCCATGACCACCTATATTATTCGCCGTATCCTTTATGCGATTCCGATCTTAATCGGCGTCAACCTGATCACCTTTTTCCTCTTCTTTTTTATCAACACCCCGGATCAAATGGCCCGCTTTCACCTCGGTTCAAAACGGGTCACCGAAGAACAGATCGCTAAATGGAAGCGTCAGCGGGGTTATCATCTTCCTTACTTTTTCAATAACGGCTGGTCAGAGGTGGGCCTCAGAGAGGCCCACAACAAACCGGTAAGCCTCCAGCTCCCAGCCCAGCAGGCCGGTGCCTACCAACTCCGGATCGAGGTCCCCAAGCCGGATACCGGTACCTTGAAGATAATCATCAGCACCGATAAAAGCGCTGTCCTGAAGCTGCCGGCCGCTATTGAGCCAGGCCCTATCGAGATCGATCTGGCCAAGACCAAGGCCTACACCCTGCCCTTCTCACTACTAAAAGAACGAGGCCGGCACCACCCCCTGGAAATCCTGATTCAGCCGTCGGAGGAAGCGCCTCAATCGATTGCCCGGCTTTATTTCAAAGAAAAGATTTCTCTCTGGGAAGGCTTTTCAGAAACGATCTTCTGGAAAAAATCGATTCAATTCCTCTTCTTTAATTTCGGTACTTCCGATGACGGTCGAAATATTGGAGAAGAGATTCGCCGCCGCATCATACCAAGCCTTTCCATAGCCGTCCCAAGCTTTATTATCGGGATCTTCGTAAACATTACTATAGCCATGCTGTTTGCCTTTTATCGAGGAACCTATATAGATTTCTGGGGTGTCATCACTTGTGTGGCCATGATGTCTATATCGGGCCTGTTCTACATTATCGGAGGGCAATGGCTCTTCGGCAAAGCCTTACGGCTGGTGCCGGTTTCAGGCTATGACACCGGCCTTTTCGCCATTAAATTCGTTCTCCTGCCGATTGTCATCGGCGTCATCAGCGGGATCGGGTCCGGAGTGCGTTGGTATCGGACCATATTCCTAGAGGAGATGGGCAAAGACTATGTTCGCACCGCCCGGGCCAAGGGGCTGCCGGAATCGATTGTGCTCTTCAGGCATGCCCTGAAAAACGCCATGATTCCGATCCTGACCGGGGTCGTCGTTACGATTCCGCTATTGATCATCGGCAGCCTATTACTTGAATCCTTCTTTGCCATTCCCGGCTTGGGCAGCTTCACCCTGGAAGCGATCCAGCGACAGGACTTTGCCATTGTACAAGCCATGGTCTTCCTGGGCTCAATATTATATATCATCGGTCTCTTGATGACCGATATTTCCTATACCCTTGTCGATCCCAGGGTTCGGTTGGAGTAAAGCTATGTTCAAGATAGACTTCAATGCCTTCCGGATGGTTCTGTTATGGACCGACCTCCTTCTCTTTGCGCTCGTTCTGTTTATATTCATCTTTATTTTTTACGCTCACAAACGTGAATTCTATCGTGTGGCCTGGCGCCAAATCCGGTCCCGGCCCATGGCTATGGTCTGTATGGGAATATGTTTGTTATATCTGTCGGTGGCCTTGCTGGATTCAGCCCATTTCCAAAAACGGTCCGTTTCCGCTGACGGCCAAAGACAAACAACCAAGATGGGCGAACCGCTTTACCAGGCCAATACGCTCACCATCCTCGACTATCTTTGCACCGGCCTGCGGGAACGCACGGAAAAGACCTTTTCGGCTCCCCTGTCGGCCTATCAATTTACCAAAGAAACCGTTGATCTGCCGGCAGGAAAAAAAATTCGCAATTACCCCCGGCTTAAATATGGGGGCGTCACCCTGGAAGACCCGCACCATGATAAGTGGCAACATATATCAGGCCTTGCTCTCAAAGGGCTTTTACGGGGCCTGGGCGCCGGCCTTATCCTTACCGGACTTGCTGTCAGCCTCCTTATTTTTTCCCGCAGTTTTTCGTCAAAGAAAGAGAGCGGAGCAAGGGTCGGCCCGGCCCTCAAGACCGGCTCCTTCCTGGCGGTCGTGGCCCTGGTAGTCGGGGTCGTGGCTTCTATATCTAACCACTATCATGTCCTCGGCACCGATCAGGTCGGCCAGGACGTTCTTTACCGAGCCTTAAAGGGATGCCGGGTGGGACTGATCGTTGGGACCTTGACAACCCTGATCGCGACCCCGCTGGCCATCCTGTTCGGGATCATGGCCGGATATTTCGGCGGCCGTATCGATGATATCGTCCAATATATTTATACAACCCTGGATTCAATCCCGAGTATTCTCCTTATCGCGGCCGTCATGTTAATCGTAACGGCCTCCTTAGCCGGCACGGAACAGACGATCATCGCCTCCGACAAACGGCTCCTATGGCTCTGCGTCGTCCTCGGTATCGGCAGCTGGACCGGCCTGTGCCGCCTGCTGCGCGGAGAGACCTTAAAGGTCCGGGAGCATGAATATATCCAGGCAGCCGAGGCCTTCGGCGTTAACCGGATAGCTATCATGTTCCGTCATATTCTTCCTAACGTCATG
>JAAEQF010000904.1 GCA_024231695.1 FCB group bacterium | reverse complement strand
ATTTGTTATCGAAGGTGTCGCCCAAACGATTTCTGAACTGGGCCTTGATGATCCGGTCATAGGCGAAACGGCGGTATTGAAACTGGATCAGGTGCAGCATCTCTGGACTCCGGTCACGGCCACCTTACAACCGTCTATCACCGATCACAACATCATTGACCGGCTTCATCCCACGCCCGCCGTCGGAGGTACTCCGCGAAACGAAGCGTTGAAACTTATCCGCGAATTGGAGAATTTCGAGCGTGGTTATTATGCTGCACCGATCGGGTATATCTCTTCGGCCAGGGCGGAATTTGCCGTGGGAATCAGAGCGCTGGTTGTCGCCGGCCGTAAGGTATCGGTCTTTACCGGCGCAGGGATCGTACAGGGTTCTGACCCGGAAGATGAATGGTGTGAATTGAACAGCAAGGATATCCTTAAGTCATATTCAACAGAAAGCAGGCCGCGGTGACGGCGCCCAATTTAAATATTTTCTATGCCGACCTGATACTTGATTATCTGGTGCGCTGTGGCGTTGAGACTTGTTTCGTATCCCCCGGTTCACGTTCGACGGCATTGATTGCTGCTGCTGCCGGCCGGGCCGATATTTCTGTTCGGATGCATATTGATGAACGCGCCAGCGCTTTCATGGCCGTAGGATTTGCCCGGGCCACCGGCAGCATTCCGGCCCTGATCTGTACTTCGGGAACGGCCGTAGCCAATTACCTGCCGGCCGTGGTCGAAGCCTTTCAATCCCGGTTACCGCTGGTACTATTGACCGCCGACCGACCGGAGGAGTTGCAGGATTGCGGAGCCAATCAGACCATCGATCAACATGCTCTATACGGTCGTTTCGCGTTGGAAAGTATAACTCTTGGAACCTTTGATGCAGACACAGATCCGGATGATGTTTTGAAGACGCTGGACAAGGCCGCGTGCTTGATCGACGAGGGCCCGATTCATATCAATTGTCGTTTTCGAAAACCGCTGGATCCGGTGGCAAAAGCTTTTGATCTCGCATCGTTGTCCGGCCGTAAGGATGCATTTTATAAAAATTCTCCCATCGGCCTAAAACCCAAAGATCCGTTAATAGATTTTTCTCAGGCAGTTGAAGAAGTTGCTGGTTTGATAAACGGATCAGAAAGTGGTCTGATTATTGCCGGACCGGAAGCCCCGTATCGAACCTGCCAAAACCTTGACAAACTGGCCAAAGTTCTGGACTGGCCGATTATCGCCGACATTCATTCTCAATATCGTTTCGGTTCAAAAACCGTTAATGCCATCGGCCATTTCGATCTTTTAAACGATGCGGAAATACCTGACTTTCCCACACCTCGTACAATCCTTCATGTTGGCGGATTACCGACCTCGAAAAGTCTTATCAAATATCTGCTGGGGCTTAAGGGGATGGAGTATATCAAAATTCAGGATCACGAGCAGACAATCGATCCCGACCGGTTGGAAACAGAAAGGTTGACCGGCGATCCCGATAAGATCATAGATCTGTTGATAACAAAACTGACCTCCAAGGAAAAAACGAGCGGTTGGAAAAAACTGCGTGCGACCGATTTGGAATGCGCCCGGTTTTTGTCGGAGCATTTCGACGATAAACGCCTGACCGAACCTTCTCTGGCCTACGGCCTTGGAAAACTTATTCGTGACGGAGACGGTCTTTATCTTTCCAGCAGTATGCCGATTCGTGATGCCGAGAGTTTCATGAGCGTTCGTACAGATAGTCTTATGGTCGGCGCTAATCGGGGGGCCAGCGGGATTGATGGCCTTATTGCCTCGGCCTGTGGGTTTGCATTCGGTAGCGGGAAACCGACTACCCTGCTGCTCGGTGATCTGACCTTTATCCATGATCTCAATTCGCTGGCGCTGGTAAAAAAATCTGAAATTCCGATTATAGTCGTCGTCGTCAACAATCGCGGCGGCGGTATTTTTCATTTTCTTCCGATTGCCGCCTTCGAAGATATTTTCGAACCTTATTTTGGCACGCCCCATGATCTGACCTTCGATTCAGCGGCGAAGATGTTCGACCTGCCTTATTATCAGCCGAAAACTATCCCGGAGTTTGAATCGTCATATAATGAGGCGCGCGATAACAATCGTTCGGCGATTATCGAAATTTCAACCGACCGCAATCAAAACGTGGCCGAACATGAAACGATCCGCTCTCGGCTGGCTGCTGTCCTGTCCCGAAAGGATTCCGAATAATGCCCGGATTGATCCAAAACTGGAATTATCATAGCGCCGGAAAAGCGGAAAATATTCCGCTTGTTTTCCTGCATGGATTCATGGGCAGCTGTCATATCTGGACTCCGACCTTTCATCAGATAGCGGGCTCGGCCCATTGTGTCGCCCTTGATCT
>JAAEQF010000903.1 GCA_024231695.1 FCB group bacterium | reverse complement strand
TATAAGTCGTGGCAAGGCCGTCCGGCTGAATATGTTCTTTTTTGCGGTTCAGTTCGTCATATACAAATTCCGTGTGAAGGTCTCTCGGATCATACTGATGTCTCAGGTTGCCGTTGTCGTCATATTCATATCGCGTCTTCAGGTTCAGACCGGGACCTTTTTTACGGTCCCCGCCGCCGTCCGGGATATCCGGCGGATCGTCGGTGACAGATATCAGCCGGTTTATCCTGTCGTATTCCATTGTCCGGGTGTTGCCTTCGGGTTTGGTAACCGATTTCAGGTTGCCTGCGGGGTCATACTTCTTTGTTGTCTCCTCACCGGCAAATTCCATGTAATTTTCACGGTTTTCCCCGTCATAGCCGTATATTGTCACTTTGCCTTCGACATCTGTCAGTTTTTTCAGGTTGCCGTTTCCGTCGTATTGACGCTTTTCAGGAAGAGATGTTTCTTCGTAAATGATATATTCAGCCAGGTTGCGGCCGTTGTACACATATTCTGTCCCATATCCTTCGGCATCTTCTGCAAATATCAGGTTGCCGACGTCGTCGTGTATATTTTCGGCAACAGTCTTTCCCGCACGCTGCACGCTCACAACGCGGTACATGCTGTCATAAAAGTTTTCTGTTATGATATCTCTTTTGTCTCTGACAGTCTTCACATTGCCGACCCTGTCATAAGTTGTCTCAACAGCCTGCAGCTTCGGGTCTGTGACGAATTTCAGACGGCTGAGCGCATCATATTCGTAATCAGTTGAATAAAGCCGCCGGTCTGTTTTCTTTTTAATTTTCCCGGTCTTATAATAAGTCATTTTTACAGACTGCTTCGCGGGATCGGTGATCTCTTTCGGCAGGTACAGGGCATTGTAAACGGTTTCCGTGATTTTGCCGTTGTAATCTTTTACTTCCAGAGGATTTCCCATTCTGTCCCGGGAAACCACCTCTGTATAGCGTTCGTCAGGTGTTCCGAGCGCTTCCGCGGTTATTTTTTTACGGTCTTCGGCATCATATGTGATATTTGTCACAGTGAGCCTTGCATCCGTGATATACTCAGTGTTGCCGTTCAGGTCGTATTCATATGAAGTATTCTGTTCTTCGCCGTCAGTATATTTTTTAACCAGCCCCCTGCTGTCACGTTCCCGCCTGCGCCCGATTCCCCTTCCGTCAACAGTTCTGACAGTATTTCCTTTTCCGTCGTATTCGGTGAATGTCGTATAATTCTGACCGTATTCATTTGTGTCGGGGAGAACGGTCTTCCACGGACGGTTCCATGAGTCATACTCAGTTCCGGTGACTTTCAGGCGCGCATCTGTGACACCTGTGAGGTTGCTGTTTTTATCATAATCGTATTTTGCGGTGACAGGCCGGTCTTCAAGATACTTCGTGACAAGAACCCTGCGGTCCCTGGCATCGTATCCGTAACCGGTTTCGTTTTTCTCTTCATCAATCTCTTTCACAAGATTCCCGTTATCATCATAATCCCATTTGTACATGTCGCCGAGGGCATTGGTCCTTTCTGTGCGAAGGTACCTGCCGTTGTAATCGTATTCTGTCTCATTCCCTTCCTGATCTGTCACACTTGTCAGGTTGGTTTCCGGGTCCGCTTCATTTTTATAAAGCTTCTTTATGTGCCCGCGCTCCTGATCCGGCAGGGCAGGCTCCCATATGTCTGTCTGACGGTTCAGCGCGTCATACACATAATCTGTGATATTGCCTTCGTAATCCGTAACCTGTATAAGGTTGTCGGCCTCGTCATGCTTCATATGCATTGTGTAACCCAGGCGGTTTGTTGTGGAATCGCGCCTGTTGAGATCATCATAAGTATGCACTGAGGCAACGTCTTTCCAGTCGGTTTCGGATCTCAGGTTCCCGTTTGCGTCGTAACCGAATGTTTTTGTTCCGCCGATCCCGACACGGGTCACTGTTTCAACCTGTTCCCGGGAAGTATGCGAGTACTTCAGGGTCAGGCCCAGCCGGTCCGTTTCTTCTGCCAGGTTTCCGACCGGGTCATAATCATACCTGTGGGTGAGGTCCGAACCCGGGGGCATGCTGTACTTTGTTATCGGCGGATAAATAATTTCAGACCGGTAATCAAGGTCATCGTATGTGTATTCTGTTTTATTGCCTTCAGGATCGGTGACAGCCGCAAGCCGGCCCCGGATGTCATAATCATAATCTGTCACTGCGGGTCCGTCGCCTG
>JAAEQF010000902.1 GCA_024231695.1 FCB group bacterium | reverse complement strand
GCCACAATTTGAGTTGTCCCCTTCTCTCGCCAATTGCGCATTTTTGGGTGATAACATTCAAACAATTGTTTAAGGCGAGGTTGGCATTCAGCAATTGGAAGAGCAAGGCCTGGGGCTCACAGGCGATTACTCTTCCGCTATTGCCGACTTGCTTTGAGAAAACCACCGTATGGTGGCCCAAATTTGCACCGATATCCGCAACACACATTCCAGGAGAAATCAACTGCTTGAACAGTTTCACATCATGGCCGACCCATACGCCCTCTCGCCGAATCCCATCGGATATGCCTATATCATTTTTCAGGACCAGGAAGTCGCCTTCAATCCCCTTCACCAGATCAATGCGCTGATTAATGTCAGTGATTCTACTCTTCATGTCACTCTGCTCGTTCCCTTTCCGGTCTATGATAACCTTTGTGTCATGATATCCGTCAGCAGGGCGCCGAAGGGTCGGCGCCTCCGACCAGCTTAAAGAGCCCGCTGCCTTTTCCTTTTCGCAGAAAATCGATAACAGCGCTGAGTCGCCGGCGAACCTCTTGAATCGAAAACCGTTCCAGGTTTTTTCTCTGGCCCTCAACAATGGCGGCCCGTCCATCATCATCCTTCAAGATGATGTTTATGAGTTCGGCCACCCGCTCG
>JAAEQF010000901.1 GCA_024231695.1 FCB group bacterium | reverse complement strand
ATTAACCGGCGATACCGGTCCTCAAGGAATTCAAGGATTAACCGGTGATACAGGTCCACAAGGAATTCAAGGATTAGCAGGTGACACTGGTCCTCAGGGAATACAAGGATTAGCAGGTGACACTGGTCCTCAGGGAATACAGGGCTTAACAGGAGATACCGGTCCACAGGGAATACAGGGATTAACCGGCGATACCGGTCCACAGGGAATACAGGGATTAACCGGCGATACCGGTCCTCAAGGAATTCAAGGATTAGCAGGTGACACCGGACCACAAGGACTACAGGGCTTAACAGGAGATACAGGTCCTCAGGGACTACAGGGTTTGACCGGTGATACAGGTCCACAAGGAATACAGGGCTTAACAGGAGATACCGGTCCTCAAGGAATTCAAGGATTAGCTGGTGATACAGGTCCTCAGGGACTACAGGGTTTAACCGGTGATACAGGTCCACAAGGAATTCAAGGATTAGCAGGTGACACTGGTCCGCAGGGAATTCAGGGTTTAACAGGCGACACGGGTCCACAAGGAATACAGGGCTTAACCGGCGATACCGGTCCTCAGGGACTACAGGGTTTAGCCGGAGATACAGGTCCCCAGGGACTACAGGGTTTAACCGGTGATACAGGTCCACAAGGAATACAAGGTGTAGCTGGTGATACAGGTCCCCAGGGACTACAGGGTTTAACCGGTGATACAGGTCCACAAGGAATACAAGGTGTAGCTGGTGATACTGGTCCGCAGGGAATTCAGGGTTTAACAGGCGACACGGGT
>JAAEQF010000900.1 GCA_024231695.1 FCB group bacterium | reverse complement strand
TGGCCATGTCGATGTGGCTGGGGCCGGTTCCGTCATGGACGATGAGCTGTACGTAATACACGCCGGGGAGATCCGCGGTGAAAGAGGGGGCGATGGCGGAGGGATCCGACAGGGTCGCCGCGCTTCCCGGGGGGATTCGCGCCAGGGACCAGGCCAGGGTTAGTGGATCGCCCTCCGGGTCGCTGGATGAGGAGCCGTCGAGGGTGATCGCGGCGCCCCGGTTCACGGTGCGGTCAGGGCCGGCGTGGGCCGAGGGGAGGGATTGGCCGATGCTGACAATGGCGTGGGCCTGGTTGTTCTCCTCGTCGACCTCGTGCTCCTTGCCCTGGCCGGCGCCGTCGTCGTCCGCGATCACGTAAACGGCGTGGAGGCCCTCGGGAGGGGCGCTCCAGGCGAGGGCGACGTCCTCGTACTCGCCCGGGTATAGACGGGTTTGCGTCTCGGCAACGCCCAGGAGGGATCCGCCCTCCGCGGGGTCGCCGTTGTAAAAGGCCACGTTTATTCCCGGGGCCGTGTGCAGGACGCCGCCATTGCCCACCCGGGCGATGATCCCCGCGGAGGCGGGATGGCCGGACGGGTCCAGCCGGATGCGGGAGGCGGTGAGATCCATGCATCCCAGGGGATCGAGCATCTGGTTCTGGCGAAAGTTGTTGTAGGTCTCCCAGTTGTTGGCCGCGATCCGGGGAATGGAGCCGTCGTCCTCCACGTTGGTGATGCTGTAGGCGTGCTGATTCCAGATTTTGCGCGTATTCACCCAGGAGTCGCCGGCGTCCCCCAAAATTATAACGCCATTTTTGGCGCCTCCGTAAATGTTGTT
>JAAEQF010000899.1 GCA_024231695.1 FCB group bacterium | reverse complement strand
CAACAACGGCTACGGTCTTGGACACCGCGCCATGGGTAAGGGATACGGTGCAGTCAACCTCGCCGCCCCAGGCTACAAGGCCCAGCCCAGATACGGATACGGAGCTGGTGAGCTCGAGGTCGATGCTGAGCTCGAGACCGGCGCCGCTGAGATCGAACTCCAGCAGGAGACCGAGTTCCGCGGTGAAGTCGAAGTCGGCCGTGAGTCTGAAGTGACTCAGGAGCTCGAGAACAACTTCGAGTCCGAGATGACCCAGGAGGCCGAGATCGATGGTGATTTCGAGCAGCACGGTGAGATCGAGGTCGCCGACAGAGAGATCGAGGCCCAGGGTGGCTTCGAGAACAGAGGCGAGATTGAGGCCGTCGGTGAGCTTGAGGCTAACGAGGGCAGAGCCGACCTTGGCTTCGGCAAGTTCGGAGGCATGGGCTACGACCCCGCAGGTCAAGTTGAATTCGCCGGCGGAAAGTCTGCTGGTGCTCAATTCACCATGCCATAGGGCGCCTTCGGCGGCTTCGGCAAATTTGGCAGCATCTCCGGCCTTGTCCAGGGTGGTTTCGAGAACTCCCCAATCAACCAGAGAAACCCATTCAACAACGGTAAAAACGTCGGAAACTACGGCGGAGCTAACTACGGTGGATGGTGAACAGCTGAATAATCACTTTGATATTGAGTTTGTGCATTACTTTCAATAAACGATGTTATCTAAAAGCATTCTATTTCAGTTACTTAGTCTTTTCCTATATATTCTTGACGTCATCAAATTTACATTAATTTCATAACTCAAAGCTTCATTCAGTCAGTTTTTTGTGTTTATGAACTCTAACGGGTATTTCATTCCTCAAATCTACTATTCATTAACAAATAACAAATTAACAACACAAATAAACAGCTTTT
>JAAEQF010000898.1 GCA_024231695.1 FCB group bacterium | reverse complement strand
GCTCGAAGGCCTATCTTGATCTCGCGAAGTGGGTTGGTGTTAAGGAACACTGCAAACCAAAGGGTCGTAGACCCTCTGCGCATGTTATGAGACTTTATAAAGAAGTCTCCGACTCCAAACAGCGAGAAAGGGAGGCTTTAGCTAAAGCCGGATCACAAAAGGGAAAGAGGAAGGTCTTAGCTTCCCCCGCTAGTGGAGCTTCTCGAAAGCGTGCACGTGGTCAGGCACGTCCTCGAGGAGAGCCTGTCGGGGTTCCCACGTACGTGACGACTTCGGGAACCCTTTCCAATGAACCAGGAAGAACTCATCTTCTTTTGTAGGAGGCGGTCGACCAGCCAGCGCCGGTCGCCGTGGGAGTCTAGAAGTGAAGGAGGAGCTCGACGACTCGTCCTTTGCTCTTCCAGAGTCTGTGGATTCTCTGCACCAACGCCTAAAGGCGAAGGATGAGGAGATTGCCAATCTGAATGTAACAGAGAGTAGTTCCTAGTAGAGTTCTCGTTACACACTTGCAGAGAGGGATTGTGCTACGCAATGCTGAATACTTTGGCTTGTGAGG
>JAAEQF010000897.1 GCA_024231695.1 FCB group bacterium | reverse complement strand
TAAGTAAGATAGCTCTTTGGAATAACTATCCTTTACCCGTAGCCTTATTAGGTGACTTTGGCAAAGCTAAAACGTTAATTGCTAGATCATTTCCATATCTAGATGGATATAAACGTGATAAAGCCATCTACTACGAAAATCTCGGGTGGATACATTTGCTGGCCGGGGAATACGACCAGGCCCTCGATGCCCTCAAGCATGGACTTGAAATATCAATGGAAATCGCGCCGAAATCCGACCTCGTTTCCCAAATCAAACGGCGTATGGCCGATGCCTATTTCGGACTAAAAGACTATACCAATGCCCGCAAGCTTTCTGCAGAAGCTATGAAAGTATCGGAACATCTTAACGAACGAGTCGAAATCGCTGCCTGTCACCGGGTCGACGCGCAACTCGAGGTCGTCGCCGGCAACGACGACACAGCCCGCTCACTCTTCAAACGGGCCATAAACCTGTTTGCCATGATCGAATCGAACTATGACCTGGCCGTCACTCGCCACATTGCCGCTACATCCGGCTTGTATCATAACGGCGAGCGCCAGGCGCTGCTTTATCTTGCACGCGTGTATTTCGTATCCGAGGAAGTCACGCATTACGTCACCAAAATCGACTCTGCCCTGCACAGCACAAAGATGCCGAAAGCCGTAAAACACAACAACTCTCAGGCCTTTATCGCCGAGTCGCCGAGGATGAAGAAGATTGTCGAGATGGCGGATATGATCGCGCCGTCGCAGATGTCTATCCTGCTCACCGGAGACACCGGCACCGGCAAGGATCACCTCGCCAAATACATCCACGACGTCTCGGGCATGACTGGCGAGTTCGTGTCGATCAATATCTCGGCCATCCCCAACGACATGATCGAGGCCGAACTGTTCGGGCACCG
>JAAEQF010000896.1 GCA_024231695.1 FCB group bacterium | reverse complement strand
TCACAATGCGCGACATACATCACGTACATTTACCCAAAGTCACAGACTTGCTGCCGTACCATATGTCCAGCACAAATCGAAGGGTTTGCGCATGAAGATCTTCTACAGGAAAATTGGTGTGCCTGCCTGGGGGCTCCCTTGGCAGGGAGCCCCCCTCGGCAGGCACCTGTCCAAAACGTCCTCTGTCTGCGCTTAAATCGCTCAAAGCCCTCGAAAAACGTCTTTTTTCATGACCAAAAATGCTCGCCGGGCATCAGGGAACGTCTCCCGTGAACTTCATTTTTCGGCCCATTTTGGCCACTTTTGACCACTTTTAGACGTCAAAATGACCCTTTTTGACCGTAAATATCGACCAACTGGGCTGAAGAAACGCTCAAATCGCTGGAAAAACGTCGTTTTCATCGTTATTTCACCTCCGGGAGCCTCCCCGGGCACCCAAACTCAAAATAAAAAATCGACGTTTTTTGGCCATTTTTGACCACTTTTAGACCCCAAAATCGGCTTTTTTCACTGTAAAAGTGGACCAACTCGGTCCAGAAATCACCGATTGCGGCCCAAAAACATCGTTAAACATCGTTTTTCCAACTCCCCTATGCTCAGGGATCATTTTT
>JAAEQF010000895.1 GCA_024231695.1 FCB group bacterium | reverse complement strand
CTTGGCGCTGACAAAAAGAGAAGCCGAAGCATTGGGACAGGAAGCGACGCAAGCGCCACAACCGATACAGGCGGCTGAATCGAAAGCCGTGTCGGATTCATCCTTGGGAATGGGAATAGCATTAGCATCGGGCGCTGCGCCGACATTTTCGGTGATGTAACCGCCGGTGGAGATGATACGATCAAAGGCGCTGCGATCGACAACCAGGTCCTTGATGTTTGGAAAAGCGGTCGCTCGAAACGGTTCCACGGTGATCGTCTGGCCGTCATGGAAACGCCGCATATGCAATTGACAGGTGGCAATCGATTGCTGTTGACCGTGGGCGACGCCGTCGATCACCTGCCCGCAGGTACCGCAGATCCCTTCGCGGCAATCGGAATCGAATTCGACCGGCTCCTGTCCTTCTTTGATCAGTTTTTCATTGAGCAGGTCCAGCATCTCGAGAAACGAACTTCCGGGCGAGATATTACCGATGGTATATTTCTCAAAATGGCCAGCCTTTTCGCTTTGCTTACGCCGCCATACATTGAGATGAACCGTGATATTCTTTTTTTCAGTCATGGTCTTTCACCTCTACTTATAGCTTCGTTGACTGGGTTGTATCCGCTCAAAATCAAGCTTTTCTTTATGCATTTCCGGAGTCTGATCGTCACCTTTGTACTCCCAGACGGAAACATGCGTGAATTTTTTGTCGTCGCGCAGAGCCTCGCCTTCCTCGGTCTGATACTCTTCGCGGAAATGGCCGCCGCAGGATTCCTCGCGTTTCATGGCATCGCGGGCCATCAGTTCGCCGAGTTCGAGGAAATCGGCCAGCCGTCCGGCCGTTTCGAGGTTCTTGTTGAGATCATCGCCACTGCCGGGAACTTTGACGTTTTGTCGGAACTCTTCCCGTATTTTGGGGACTTCCTCAAGGGTGACCTTGAGATTTTCATCGGTGCGCGACATGCCGACCTTGTCCATCATTACCCGTCCAAGTTCGATATGAATTTCGCGGACGGTTTTGGAGCCTTTGACAGCAAGGAGTTTATCTACGCCCTGTTTAATGCCATTGACGGCTTCTTTAAAACGGTCATGATCGGTATTGACCGGTGGCAGTTTCGTGCCGGCAAGGTAGGCACCGAGAGTATAGGGAATGACGAAGTAGCCATCGGCCAGACCCTGCATCAGGGCGCTGGCCCCAAGGCGGTTGGCGCCATGATCGGAGAAATTGGCTTCGCCCAAAACATGCAAACCGGGAATGGTGCTCATCAGGTTATAATCGACCCACAACCCGCCCATAGTATAATGCGGCGCAGGATAGATCATCATCGGCGTCTGATAGGGATTATCGCCGGTCAGGTTTTGGTACATGTCGAACAGATTGCCGTAGCGATCCGAGATCACCTGGCGACCGAGGCGTTCAATGGCATCGTGAAAATCGAGATAAACAGCCCTTCGGGTGGAACCGACACCGCGTTGATCATCGCAAACTACTTTGGCGTTACGGGAAGCAATATCACGGGGTACGAGATTGCCAAAGGCAGGGTATTTGCGTTCGAGAAAATAGTCGCGTTCATTTTCGGGGATGTCATTGGCGCGGCGATTCTCATCGGCTTTTTTCGGTACCCAGACGCGGCCGTCGTTCCGCAATGATTCGCTCATCAGGGTCAACTTGGATTGATGTTCCCCCTCCTGCGGGATGCAGGTGGGATGAATCTGAGTGAAACAGGGATTGGCAAAAAGAGCGCCTCGTTTATAACAGCGCCAGGCGGCAGTGGCGTTGCTGTTGACGGCATTGGTTGAAAGATAATAAACGGGCGAATACCCGCCGGTGCAGAGCAGTACGGCGTCACCGGTATAAGATTCGATCTCGCCGGTAATCAGATTGCGGCAAACAATACCGCGGGCTTTGTCATCGATAATTACCAGATCGAGCATTTCGCGGCGGGGGAACATCTGTACCGTCCCGGCCCCGACCTGACGCATAAGTGACCCATAGGCACCCAGAAGCAATTGCTGGCCGGTTTGACCGCGGGCGTAGAAGGTGCGGGAGACCTGAGCGCCGCCAAAGGAGCGGTTGGCCAGCAGGCCACCGTATTCGCGGGCGAAAGGCACACCCTGAGCCACACATTGATCGATGATATTAGAACTCAGTTCGGCCAGTCGATAAGTGTTGGCTTCGCGGGAACGGAAGTCGCCTCCTTTAAGCGTATCGCGGAAAAGCCGCCAGACGGAGTCACCGTCGTTCTGATAATTTTTGGCGGCGTTGATACCACCCTGAGCGGCGATGCTGTGGGCTCGGCGAGGGGAATCCTGAATACAGAAATTCTTGACATTGTAACCGAGTTCGCCCAGTGAAGCGGCGGCCGAACCTCCGGCCAGTCCGGTGCCGACGACCAGAACGGTATGCTTGCGTTTGTTGGCCGGATTGACCAGCTTTATATCGCTTTTATATGATTCCCATTTGGTTTCCAGCGAGCCGCCGGGGATTTTGGCCTCAAGTTTCATGCGGCACCCCCTCGGAGGTAAAGGACAACAGGCATGGCAATAAAGCCGACGGCCATAATCAAGGCAAAGAGCAGGCCGAGGCCGTATATAAACGACGAGTAGCGGGGATGATTGGCTCCCAGCGATTGAAACAGGCTCCAGAAGCCGTGGCGCAGATGAAAACCGAGCAGACTCATCGCCGCCACATACCAGATAACATATCCCGGTTTGCTGAAGACCTCGGCAGTCAAACGGAACAGATCACGGATCGGGTGACCGTCGATCATCATCACGTACCCTTCGGCGATGCCGGGCCCATATTTGAGGGTCTTGAGATGCAAAACGGTAAAGATCAGCATGACCACTCCGGTATAGATCATGGTCCGCGAGGAGATTGTCTTTTTACTCGGTTCCCCGGCCGCGGCGACCTTTTTGTAAGGTTCCTTGCGGGCTTTCTGCTTGTCCCACCAGACGGTTACGCCGGTAAAGATATGAAACACGAAAAAACCGATCATCCCGATTTCCGCCAGATAAACCAGAATTCCGGTACTGATCAAAAAATGAGCGTAGGCGTTGAATTTTTCGGCGTTACCGGTGAGCAGGGTAATATTCCCGGCCAGATGGATAATAATGAAGAGACAGAGCCCCAGCCCGGTAACGGCGTTAATCAGTTTTTTGACCACCGATGACCATATAATGGTTCGGAATGCAGCCATCAAACCACCCCGTTAATGAATTTAAGCGATAATTTGTATTGGTGGATACTCCGAAAGTATCCGTTGAAAACTATGCAATTCATTTAAAAATATCGTTCACTAAAATCATCCATGCAAGGAAAAAGTGCGGGTCTTTATCGTTATTTTGCGACTCACATGGCATAAGCTAGCTGTTGAGAATGATCGGGCATGAACAGAGAGAATTTTGGTAGATTCAGGCGGATTAAAAGGAACTCGTCTTCATCTACTGATACTTGGTTTTGCGGCTGCCTTTGTACATCTCGAATTTCAACAAACGGCATTCGATCGGACCGTTATACATTTCGATCCGGCGCGACGTGCGCAAACCGATATGTTTGGCCGCGGCCAGATTGCCGGTGAAGACAAAGGCATCATAGTCAGTAAAACTGGTTTTTAAAGCATCGCCGATTGCTTCGTAGAAGAGGTTGATATCCTCCATGGTTATTCGTTCACCATAGGGAGGATTGATAATCAGGACGCCCGGCGGCGGCGGCGGTTCCAAGTCTTTCATCGCACAACGCTCAAAAACAATATCGCGGCCGAGTCCGGCCTGATCGGCATTGGCGGCAGCTTCCTTGATTTGAGTGGTGTTGATGTCCGAGCCGACAATATCAAAATCGAGTTCCGGGATAATATCCCGGCGGGCCTTTTTACAAATTGTCTCGAATAAACTGCGGTCATAATCGGGCCAGTTCATGAAGCCGAATCTTTTCCGAGTCAGCCCCGGAGCGATGTTGCGAGCCATCAGGGCAGCCTCAATCACAATCGTTCCCGACCCGCACATGGCATCGACGAAAGTACTTTTCTTATCCCAATCGGACTGCAGGACAATTCCAGCGGCCAGAACTTCATGAAGCGGCGCTTTGCCGGTTTTGGTGCGATAACCGCGCCGGAAAAGCGGATCACCGGAGGAATCGAGAGCGATAGTGCAATCATTATGAAAAATATAGATATTTATTCGGATATCCGGTCTTTTCAAATCAACGGAAGGTCTTTTGCCGGTTCTATCTCGAAATTGATCGGCAATGGCGTCTTTGGTTTTTTGGGCCACGTACAGGGAATTGTCGAATTTTGATTTGGTGGTGAGGGCATCGATGGCGAAAGTTTGATTCAGACTGAGGTATTTCCCCCACTTGATTCGCTGGACCTTTTTATACAGATCGTTTTCGTCGGCGGCCGTGAAGTCGGCAATCGGCTTTAGAATCCTGACGGCTGTGCGGCACCATAGGTTGGCTTTATATAATATTTGCTGATCGCCATAGAATTCAACCGATCGGTTCATCGGCTTTACCTGTTGCGCCCCCAGAGCAATCAGTTCTTGTGCCAGAATCTCTTCCAGACCAAACAGGGTCTTGGCGATCATCCGGAATTGCTTCTTGTCTTTGCCATTAAACATGAGAGAAGGAAGTGATTTTTTCGACAAAATCAAAACTATTTTATGGCTGTTGAATCTACGACTTCATTGATTGACGAGGCTGTGGTATCTGCCGAATGACAGCAACTGGCTGTTGTTTTGCCGGCCTTGTCGGTTTCGAACTTGGGGCTGATATGCCGATCAGTTTGACGGCCATGGAGATAGCAAACATTACCGGAGCAGTACCCAGACCGAAGAAAACCATAAACAACGCGCCTTTGAGCGGAGAACCGGCGGCCACCGATCCAGCCAAAGCCACATAGACCAGACCGCAGGGTAAAAATCCGGCAGAATCGAGGTTGATAGTTGGACCGGATTATGGGATGTATCTGCAGTTGGCGTTGGGATTATTACTGTCTATTATCGGTTTTGCCTTTTTATATATAATCAGCCGGGGTGCTCGATTCCGGCAATCGTAAATGTATCGGTGTCGGGATGATACCAGAGCAGGAAAATCACCGGTTGGCTCCACTGCCCGCCCTGCCGCCGGGTTTTAATTTTAACTTCAAATAGATGCCGTTCAGCGCTATTATCATTTCCATTGTCATAGCGCGACGCCATATCGCGAAGAGTTTCATTTGATAATAGTATTTGGGTTACCTCGATCTCGGCCGGATTGGTAATTGCCCGGCCTTCATGGTAAATACAATACTCGTAATCGGCAGTTCCCGGTTCGAGCCCGTATTCCACGGCCAAATCTTCAAATGACAAATCTAACCCGATAAGGTAGTGCTTGAGAATTGGATGATCCAGTGGATTGATTTTACCGAACCAATGGCGACCGATTTTGTCGCGCCTTTCTTTAAGTATTTCAAATAACATTTCCTCGGCCACGGGATCGGAATACTGCCCGGCTTTCAAAAGCGCCTGCAGATCTTCGTCGGAGAAGGCCATGACGATCTTGGCTCCCCAATAACCATCCTGATCGGTCATGTTTTCAAAAGGCGGAATCGGGTAAATCGGATCCCACTTGCCGGGATGAAAAATTTCCGCTTCGAAATACCCGACCGATGGATTGGTCCAGGGCAGGGCATTCTCCCACGGCCAGGTTTTGAGCCCCAGCGTCGCCACCGACATAATCATGTCGCGTACATCCATGGTATTGGCATAGCCATCAATCGTTCGGCAGGGATTATGACCGCCCGATCCGAAGGTCGATCCGAAATCCATTAGGTAATGCTTAAGGTATCCCTGACCGGCCTCGCCCACATAGGTATTCATTGAATTATGATCTTTGATGTCCCAATGATTGACGAACGAGGCCAGAACGTACAGGCCGCGCAATTCGCGGCGATGTTCGTGCGGGCACCAGTCGTTGGGGTCGTTTTTATCCGTACCCTTAAGCATATATGGACCTTTGACGTTGCCCAACAGCAATGACGCCAGCGAACGGATGCCTCCGTCCGGTTGATAATGAACGGAAGCAAGGATATCGTTTAGATCTTCCATGGTGAAAGGACGTTTTTTACCGTCCGCGCCCTTGACGGTGACACCTTCTTTGATGCGCAGATTATCCGGCCGCCAGTAAACAATGGTTTCCTGGGCAACGTTGTAGCCGCAGGCATGAAAGAACTTGCCGGCCATTACCGTGGCCCCGGTGGACATATCGGGAAAGCCCGGCGGATCGAACTTGATGATATACTTGTCTCCCCGGCCATCGATGATCCAGAAACCGGGAGTAACCCCGCCGATTTTGGGCCTGAAAACGGTCCATCCGCCGGTCGTGTCCGGCCCAGCTGTGATAGCAACTCCGGTGGTTATCTCATACGGTGTCAGACTTGTCTGAGGTAAACCGTGACGATTGGTAAACCAGCTGGAGTTGGGTACTTCATCGAGACAATTTGTATTTTGGGCCTGCGTCGGACGGCCGGAAAGTTTGCGCAGACCGCGGTCAAGATCGAGGAGCTCCAGGGTCTGGTCGAAAACAGTCCGGTCAACCGATGTCCAGATAAGCGGCGGTTCTTTGAATTCCGGTTCGGGAATCGGTTGGCGATCATTATCCGTCCAGTATGGACCTTCCGGGTTAACCTGCGGTTTGGAAGCACAGGATAAGAAGACCAGCAGTAAAACCGGCAACAAAACCAGAACTTGCAGCCTGCTTTTCACCATGATGCCCCCGCTTCCAGATAGAACCGCATTTCCTCATCACTTTTCGCCGCCAGCATCATCAATGACACATCCCTGGCATTCCAGACCCGAAATCCAAAACCGGCCGAATATTGCCAGTTACTAAAGAATTGGGAATCGGTTATTTCGTCATAGACACGACCTTCATCGAGGAAAACAAAACCATCCAGAATCCGCCAGACGGGGAAACGCCATTCCAGCGAGGCCAGAGCCAGATCGTTATCGATAAAACGTCCTCGAGCATATCCGCGCAAACCGTCAATGCCACCCAGTTGACCGGTTAAATTGATCGGCAGGGCGCGATCGTTGTTGTTATCAGCATCAAATCTTTGCAGTACAATCCGCGCGGCCAGTATCCTTTTTTTGAATACTTCAATGTAGTGGCTGACATCAATGCGAGTGTGATAAAAACCAAGATTGTCGGATCGGTTTACTCCGAGATAACGGACCATTCGCGACTTTATAAGGGTTCCGCGCGAAGGCTGCCCGGCATGATCACGGCCATCGAAGCGAAATACCCCGCCGCACAAAATGTATCGGGACCCATCCAGCCTTCCCTCGGTCAAAGCAAAATCAGGATCGGCGGCAATGACGGCCAGATGACCTTCAAGCTCGGGATCGCGGCCATCGTATAAATTGGAAATTATATAACCGCCGCTGAAGCCAAGAAAGATATTGCCTGCGGTTTGAACCGGAATATCAAGGCGAAATTCGGTATGTTCATGAGTAAAATTGGCCCGGTA
The DNA here is from genome assembly GCA_024231695.1 of FCB group bacterium. Lineage (GTDB taxonomy): Bacteria > Zixibacteria > MSB-5A5 > GN15 > JAAZOE01 > JAAEQF01. The sequence continues at coordinate 4,002 of JAAEQF010000895.1, read as the reverse complement.
ATCCTTGCGGCTGTCCATTCCCAGACCATAGAAACTTTCCCGGGTTCTTTTCTTGTAACGAAAATAAAAATCGATTCCAAGGCGGTCTGAAAAGAACTTCTCAATCCTGTATCTGACACGATACGACTGATAATCATTGGTCGAATAATACCAATCGATTCTGACCCGATCGTTAATGGGCAGGTTTAATTTCCGCAAACCAAAACCGAATTTTAAACCGGCTTCTTTACCGTAGCCGGCAACGGGAACATATTTTTTTGCGGGAGCAGCGAAATTAATGACATCCAATATATTGGCCACCGGCGGATTGGTTCCGATCGCATGGGAGACAAAGCGGATAGTCCTGATCGGGAATTTGACTATTTCGCCGGGAATATCGGCGATTTTTTCCGCGGCACTTTTCTTGATTTTTACTACTTCCCGGACGCGAGTAGTATCCAGACCAGTTTCTTCGGCCAACGCGAGCGGGCCGAACGCGAGTATAATCGCCGGTATTATCCAGACAGTTTTGAACCAGGTCATATAATTGTATCCTTCAGTGCCGAAGCTCTTTAATTCCCATCAACCATCGTCCGGGCTTTCTCCAGCCGCCGGTTTTCTACGCCGATCCGGAAGGCCAACCATAGCCAGACTATGGTCAGGGCCAGACAGAACAGGGCAAATTGGTATATTTCAAACGAAAGCCAGGTCACACCGACAAAAACAAGCGCGGCCGAGAGGACATCACCGGCTCTAACGAAAAACGAATCGATGGCCACCTTGGCTTTGTATTTTTCCTCTTTCGTCGTCGGTAAAAAGAGTATGTGACGCACAGTATTGTTCAGAGAATAATCAGTCGCATTCTCTGCCGTTTTGGACCAGCGAATGATGCCCAAAACCGGATAGATGGCGATCAGCATATAACCGCCGATGGCAATTATCGGCAGGGTCATCAGAGCCAGACGAATGCCGAGATATTTAATCACTCTGGAGACGATGAATAATTGCAATAGCATTCCAACAAACCCGACCAAAGTATAAAAATCGGCATAGAAACCGCCGATAAAAGCTTTCGCCGCGTCCGCGCCGCCCTCTATCTCTCCCGCCGCCGATTCGACGCCGCTGCCGAGGATATATTCTCCGGTTGTGTTGACCCAGTTCGATAGAAGAATCAGAAAGGCTATCATCAGCAGATATTTGCTTCGAAACACGACTTTCAGAGCTCCCTGCTTGCTCATGGCCGGCTCTTCGGGAGATGTGTTTTTGTCCTCGGTCATTGCCCGTGGTCGTCGTTGCAGTCGAGAATCGATATAATTGGTCAGCAGGAGACTGATGAGAAGTATTCCAGCCGATACCAGAAGCAGATTATAAAGCCCAACAAGATCCAGAAGCGCTCCGGCCAGCATCGGCCCGAAAACTCCTCCGGCGGAGGCGCCGAAAGCCAGAATAACAAAGAGACGTTTGCCCTCATTGGGGCTATAAATATCGTTGGCATACGACCAGAACTGGGCGATAATCACCAGGCTGAAAATACCCACCCATAAGAAAAAGAATATTCCACTCGGTGGTTCGACGGCGGAATACAAAACATAGAAAAATATCAGACAGCCGGCAAAAAAGAGGGTGACATAATTGATCAGTTTGTGGCGAGGGAATCCCGCCACCAGCCAGGCATACAATCGGACCACGCCCAAAAGCAGTACTACCTGTATGGCCGAAGCATAGCTTTTTAATTCCGCCCCGCCGCCGCCAAGAATCAGTGGTTCGCGAACGACTTTGGCGATCAAATATGAAGTTAGAATCAGAAATATATTCAGGGTCATCAAAAGAGCGGTAGTTCCCTCGCCAGGGTAAACTTCTGTGAAAATACCCAGTGCCCGCTCAATGATATTCTTTTTACTGACTCCCATACAGTATAATCCTCTCGGAGAGGTTTGCATGCAACTCGGTCGAATCGGATAAAATATTGCCCGTGTCTATATTTACCGGCTTATCCCGAGCGAATCGGGTTTAATTGATTGATACCTTCTCGAATTCGGCAATTATACCCTGACCTGAAAACAATAACGCAAAAAAGGGCTAAAAGTGGAAATATAAAAAATTAAATTATCGCATTCTGCGGACCATGGCAATGGACAATTTTGTCCTTGTCGGTGGTGGTTGTAACCTATATATTCTCCACGGCCTGATAAATGCCAAATGCAGAGCTTAAAGCAAAAAAATGGCGGATCAGGGCCGTAATTGCCCTGCTTTCGTTTAAATATATAAACAGATTGCCCCGATTATTGAAGCAATCATGAAGGAGAAGTGACATGCCGGCTACGGGAGTGGTGGGAACGCAGTGGGGCGATGAAGGAAAAGGGCGGATGACCGATCTGCTCGCTCAAAAAGCGGATGCGGTAGTTCGCTTTCAGGGCGGCGCTAATGCCGGGCATACAATTATCAACGAACACGGATCTTTTGCCCTTCATCTTATCCCATCGGGGATTTTCTCAAAACAGACCATCAATATTCTGGGATCTGGCGTCATTGTTGAGCCAACTGAATTTCTGAACGAACTGGAGAGCATCCAGAAGCAGGGTCTGGAACTGGGAGAGGTTGTCATCTCCGACCGAGCCCACCTTGGTCTGCCGGTGCATAGAATTATCGAAGCGGCTTTTGACAAGCAATCAGGGGCGATTAAATACGGATCAACCAAAAGAGGAATCGCTCAGGCCTATATGTGCAAGGCGGCCAAAGTCGGCCTGCAGATCGGCGATCTGTTGGGCGATGAATCATATCTTCTTGAACGCCTGACTCCGCTGACCGTATTCGCCAATACTATTCTTCGCGGCGTGGGCGAACCGGAAGGGACAGCCGAGGATATGCTCGCTTATCTAAAACCGCTGATCCCCCGCATCAAACCTTATATAAAAAATATCGTCCCGATCATTCATGGTCTGCTGGACGAAGAAAAAAATATATTACTGGAAGGCCAGCTCGGGACTCTACGAGATCTCGATTGGGGCATTTATCCATTTACCACCTCTTCCAATCCGCTGACCGGGTTCGCTTCTGTCGGCACTACTATCCCGCCTTCGAAAATAACCAAGGTTTTGGGTATCATGAAAGCCTACAGCTCCTGTGTGGGTACCGGCCCCTTCGTTTCGGAAATATCGGGCGAACTGGCCGATAAAATACGGGCCGAAGGGAAAGAATTCGGAGCCTCCACTGGGAGACCAAGAAGGATAGGTTGGTTCGATTTGGTGGCCAGCCGCTATGGCGCGCGCGTTCAGGGAGCGACTTCGATTTGCCTAACCTTGCTGGATGTGCTCTCCTGTATGGATAAAATTCAGGTTTGCACTCATTATGAAATCAACGGTCAGAAAGTTGACGACTTCCCCGGATATTATAATTTGATAAATGCCCACCCGGTTCTCAAGGAGTTTCCCGGATGGAAAATACCGATTCGCGAGGTTCGCAAATTCGATGATTTGCCAAAAGAAGCCCGCGATTATGTTCGCTATATCGAGGATAGTGTGGGCGTACCAATATCTCATATTTCCGTCGGCCCCAACCGTGAAGATATAATTTACATCTAAGCTATTGCCGCACGAATCACAACCCCCCCGCAAATTGCGGGGTGAACACCGATAAAGGCCAACTGACAGCAGGCTTCGCCTGTTTTCGGTTCGTCTCGCTTCGCTTACCTCACAACGGACTGGAAGACATACAGGGTTTTGATTCTGAAGTAGTGATCTTGGCTATCCACGCGACAGCAGGCTTCGCCTGGCCTTGGTTCGTCTCGCTTCACTTACCTCAAAGTCGCCGGAAGTTTTACAGAACATTGGTTTTGTAGAAGATATTATGGTTAAACACACGACAGTGAAAAAGTGGCTCCGCCACCGCGACAGCCAAAAAGTAGCTATTGCTACTGGCGGGGAAGCTGGGATTCTCCGACGGCTATTTTGGCTAAGTTTATAAAGAGCAATAAAATAGGCGTAATTCGTTGCTATAACTTGCGTTTAGTTAGATCAAGTTGCG
>JAAEQF010000894.1 GCA_024231695.1 FCB group bacterium | reverse complement strand
TGACAACTGGCTGCGTGTCCATGTTCGGCTGGGAGGTGCGATTGTTAAAGTCTGCCCGAAGTCGATGTTCATGGACGGAACCGTAGGCGATTGGGAAAAATGGACCGAAATGATATTCCCCGAAAGCGGCCAGTATGTTATACCCAACGGTTTGGTGCCGATTGAAATCGACCGCGAAGCCGATCGCGGCACCTACACCGAACCAAACGTCTGGATTAATCACAGACTAGTCTGATTTTGGCTGTCGCTTAAATGACCAATCTCCGCTGCGCGCTATATTAGATACGCGTTGTTGCCCGAATAACCGCGGACAGAGGTGCCACCAGATCGCTAACAGCAAAAGCAGGTTGGAGAAAAAGAGGTAGCCGTTCCGAACGTACAAAATCCGGTCGTCGATTATATTGAAGAAATATATGCTCGAAAATATCACCGATGGAATAATCAGAAGAATTACCTGAAGTGATTTTACCAACCGTTGAGAATTTCCTCGCACGACGGCATGCCCAACAAAAACCTGCGCCAATGGCAAGTAGACGAAATAATGCGGCCATGAAGTTATGAGTACATTGGGCAAAGTAGTAAAGATTAGAGTCAGTGCCCAGAGCGATTCGAGGTCGAGTTTTTTTCTTATCGTCTTATACAGCAGAAAAATATTTCCGACGGCCACCATGTATCCCAAAATCGCCGGCCACACTCCTGATGAAATCGTCGGCCAAATGCGGGCCGCAACATGAGCTATATATTGCGAGTTTATATCATGGGGCGTCCAATCGGCCAAGCCGAAAAACGATCCGGTTAATACTTCATAAAATCGAATAGTATCGTCGACCCCGAAAAATGCCAGGGGTATAAGAACCCAAAACAAAACCGACCCGGCTGCAAAAGCCTTAAGAAATCGAAAATCTCTTCTAAAAAGAAACAGGATCAGAAACAGAACGGCATAATATTTTATTGCAACCGCGGCGGACAATATCATCGCCGCTACTATGATCCTTTTACGGTCGTACAATACGAATGAAGTCAAAACGCAAAGCATCACCAGAACGCTCGCCTGCCCCCATTTGAAATTATGCAGAAGGGGATAGGAACTTAAGGTCAAAAGGAAACAGAGATAAAACATCGGTTGTGACCGTTTCCAGAAATAACAGCCCGGAATGAGGGCGATTAAGAATGCGGAAACGACTTGGATTGTCCCCCAACCCCAAATGGCGTTTTTGAGTGAAAGCGATGCCGGAAGCGAAAGGGCGAGGGCGAAAAGCGGGGGATAATAAAATCCCTCCACAGGAAGGTGTGAATCGAAAACCACCCGACCCATCGGGTAATAGTGGCGAACAAAGTCGGCAAACAACAAATCGGTATGGTCGATTGCCCTGACAAAGCTATCGATTGAATCCCAGGCAAAACGATAACTCAAAAGTACCGCCGCCGTTATTAACATCGTCCCCAATACCGGCTGCAATTGTCGGTATTTGATATCCATCCCGAATACCCCGTATGATTACCTGTTACATGATAAATAAAAATAGCCTAATTTAGCGCCTGTATCAATCCTTTAAATCTCGCCGTCGTGGTGGCATTGCCACTTTTTGACTGACGTGTGGACAGGCGAGGCCTGTTTTTGGCTTACGCGCGGATGACCCAAATCCTGTAGGGGCGCGGTTCCCGCGCCCGGGTACGAGTGCACCGTTCGTTAATTTGAAAGTCATACACCAGCCGAAAATTTAATCCTCTTAACCAATTGATTCGCAAGTGGTTTTTGGCTTTTTGGGTTCGTTTGATCATATTTAGTTTTTTGGCTTGCACGCGTCTGTTTTGGGCTGTCTCATAGATGATTTTAAATTTGTGTAATAGCTTGACGGTGTGTGAGTTATGCCAATTTTGGTTTTCGGCTCATTTTCTGTCCTGCTCATAATTATAGCCACTCCGTCTTGTTTTTTATACTATCAGGCGGAGCCAGAATCAGGGGTGATTTGATAGGGAAATTGAAATAGGTAAGGTCTCAGGCATTATACTGAAACCCACCCGGCGCCTTCGGCTCTGGGTGGGGTACAAGCGGAGCTTGTTTTGGGCTATCGCGTGGATAACCCAAATTAGGGCCACGGTGAGGCAAGCGAAGCGAACCGACAACACACGAGTGTGTGTTACACCAACTCGCCCTTGGCGATGAGGATTGATGCTCCGCCGATGTTGACTTCTATTTTGCCATCCTCCAATTTCCTTGCCCGATGCAGCAAAAGCGAAGGGCGGTTCATCTCATAACCCTGCTCGACACGAATATCGATCTTGTCATCGCCGAAATATTTATGCTCGACCAGATACCCGGCCAGACAACCATTGGCCGATCCGGTGGCCGGATCTTCGGGTACACCAATCTCATCGGCGTAGAACCGGACGCTGAGGTCGCCACTACTCCCCAGGTCATGCGCTTCAGGCGCAAAGACGAGAACACCCTTCGATTCGGTGGTTTTGATCAGGTCGAAATATTTTTCGCGGGCAATCTGGGACCGCTTGAGCGCATCGAGTGATTTAAGCGGAACGATAAAACAGAATACTCCGGTGGAAACTTCCTGAATCGGAAAACGACCATCAATATCGTTATTATCCAAACTCAGCATTTCGGCAAATAGTTGGATGTCGTATATCGGTCCGAACTGCGGCGGCATCTGGCGCATCCATTGTTCAACAACCCGGTCACCGTCGTATTTGAAGGTTACCGGAATCTGGCCGACCTGCAAATTAAGGTTGACCGTTTCGACCGGTTTGCCGATTATCTCCTGTCGAATAATAAATGATGTTCCCAGAGTCGGATGTCCGGCGAAAGGCAGTTCGCTTTCGGGAGTGAAGATGCGGACGTCGTAGCCGTTGTTTTTCGGTTCGTCGGATAGAATAAAGGTTGTTTCCGAGAAATGCATTTCGCGGGCGATATCCTGCATCTGTTCGGTTGACAGCCCGGCGCAGTTGCGAAAGACGGCCAATTGATTGCCGGCATATTTAGCCTCGGTGAAAACATCGACTATATAGAAAAACGGATTATTCATTGTGTCTTCTCCATGGTTCTATTATTTTGACGGTCGGCGAAGAATCAAAGCCACGACGCCGATGATCATAATTGCACCGAGCACAACCATAATCATCGATCCCTGCGGCGTGAAGCCGGTGTTTACCGCCAGCAGGACACCGACAAGAATCAACGCAACCATCAGGATACTGCCGATGACAATCGCGACTACTTTCCCGGAGGCCATGCCGACATAGGTACGATAAGGGTCAATGTCGAGGAACTGATCATTCTTGCGCTGATTGACTTTCCTTTTAAAGCGGATACGGCTGTTGTCGAACTTCTCGACCATTTCCCAACCGGCCCTGGCTTCCTCTTCGCAAACTTCCTGAACGGCCTGATGTGATTTGAATTTGGCCGTGTTGGCGCGGATGATTTTAAATTCCCAGCCATCAAGATCACTTATATTGTATCCAGTCATATCTTCCTCCTCTTTGCGCATCTTGGCGGCCGCGGCAGCAGCAGCAGCGGCTCCGGCGGTAGCGGCGAAAATTGCTCCAGTCGGTACTGACATGAATTGCCTCCTTATTTATAAATATATGACATTAGCCGCGTAAAAATTCAAAAAAAGTGACAGCGATCGTATAATGGATTGTTATTCATAATGTTACAGGGGCAAAAAGGTTGCCTTTGCGGCAACTCTCTGATTGCATTTTGTCAAAAAAACTAGTATTATAAAGGCTTGAAGAAATAACGTGTAACTGTGTTTAAGCTGTTAAATGAAACAGAGATAGAGCAAAATGAGTCTTGAGCATCAGAAAATAGTCCCGATCTTTTTAGAGGAGGAGATGAAAAACTCCTACCTCGATTACTCCATGTCAGTAATAACCAACCGCGCGTTGCCCGATGTCCGTGATGGGTTGAAGCCCTCCAACCGCCGCATCCTTGTGGCCATGAACGAGCTGAACCTGTCACCCGGCCGGCCTCATCGTAAATGCGCCAAAATCGCCGGTGATACCTCGGGTAACTATCATCCGCACGGCGAGCAGGTGGTTTATCCCACGCTGGTGCGTATGGCCCAGGATTTCAACATGCGTTATCCGCTGGTTGACGGGCAGGGTAATTTCGGTTCGGTTGACGGCGACGGCGCCGCAGCCATGCGTTACACCGAGGCGCGTTTGACGGCGATTGCCATGGAAATAATGGCCGATATGGAAAAGGAAACGGTCGATTACATACCCAACTACGACGGAACCCGCAAGGAACCGACCGTATTACCGGGACGTTTTCCCAATTTACTTTGCAACGGCACCACCGGTATTGCCGTCGGTATGGCCACCAGTATGGCTCCGCATAATTTGACGGAGGTGGCTGATGCTATCATCGCGGTTATCGACGATCCTGAAATCGACAATGACGGTCTGATGAAAATAATCCCCGGTCCCGATTTTCCGACCGGCGGAATTATTTATGGACGCGAAGGTATCCGCGAGGCATATCGCACCGGGCGGGGAAGGATTACCGTACGGGCGCGGGCCGGAGTCGAAAAACAGAAAAGCGGCAAAGAGTGGATCATCATCACCGAGATACCCTTTCAGGTCAATAAATCATCATTGCTGATGAAAATCGCTGATCTGGTCCGCGACAAAAAATTGGTCGGCATATCCGATCTGCGCGACGAATCAGACCGCGATGGTATGCGTATCGTTATCGAACTCAAGCGCGATGCTCAGACCGAAATCGTACTCAACCAGCTCTACAGCAAGACCACCTTGCAGACCACCTTTTCGATTATTAATCTGGTGCTGGATAAGGGTGTGCCCAAAAAGCTGTCGATCAAGGGCCTGGTTGACCTGTATATCGATCACCGTCACGAAGTTGTCGTCCGGCGCACGGAGCATGATTTGCGCAAAGCCGAGGCGCGAGCGCATATTCTCGAAGGCCTGAAGATTGCGCTGGATAATATCGACGCCATCATTGCCCTGATTAAAAAGTCGAAATCGGTTCCGGTGGCTCGGGAAGCGTTGATGCAAAAGTTCAAACTGTCCGAGATTCAGGCCACAGCCATTCTGGAAATGCGTCTCCAGCGGCTGACCGGGTTGGAACGGCAGAAAATCGAACAGGAATACCTGGAAACGATCAAGAAAATTGAAGAGTTGAAATCAATCCTTGGTTCCAAGGCCCGCCGGATGCGGATTATCAAAGATGAAGTTATCGCTTTACAGAACAAATACGGCGATGACCGGTTGACTGAAATCGTCGATCAAACCGATGATCTGACGCTGGAAGATTTAATTGCCGACGAGGATATGGTTATAACCATCAGCCATGCCGGATATATCAAGTCGTTGTCGGTTTCGGCTTATCGCCGGCAGAACCGCGGTGGCAAGGGCGTCATTGGGATGGAGACCAAGGAGGAGGATTTCGCCGAGCATGTCTTTATCGCCAGCTCGCATCAATATATCCTCTTTTTCTCCTCAATCGGGCGCTGCTACTGGCTGAAAGTGCATGAAATACCTCGCGGTGGGCGAATGGCCAAGGGGCGGCCGATCGTCAACGTGCTCCAGTTATCGCCCGGTGAGAGGATAATGACTTTCACTCGCGTGCGCCAGTTCGATGCCGATCACTTTATCGTCATGGCCACCATGAATGGAACGGTCAAGAAATCTCCGCTGGTGGCTTTCTCCAATCCACGCAAAGTCGGCATCAATGCCATTACTCTGGGTAAAGGCGACGAACTGATTCGATGTATTGTCACCGATGGGACCAACGACATTATTCTGGGTACTCGCGAGGGTCAGGCGATTCGTTTCCCTGAATCTAAGGTTCGGTCGATGGGCCGCACGGCTGCCGGAGTCAAGGGTGTATCGCTGGGCAAAGGGGATTATGTGATCGACATGGTTGTAGTTAAACGCCAGTCCTCAATTCTGGCCGTCACCGAGAACGGTTTCGGCAAACGCACCGATGTTGACGATTACCGCATCACCAATCGGGGCGGTAAAGGAATTATTAATATCCGATGCTCCGAGCGCAACGGCAAGGTAGTAGCCGTCAAAGAGGTCCTTGAGGATGATGAATTGATTATGATGACCAAAGGTGGGATCGCCAACCGGATGGCTGTTTCCGGTATTCGGGTTATCGGCCGCAGTACTCAGGGAGTACGTCTAATTGCCCTCAAAGGAAAAGACAAGCTAACCTCGGTGGCCATCGTTTTCGGCAGTCACAAGAAACTGGAAAGCGAAAACGGTAGTGGTAATGGTAACGGTAATGGCGATAATAACGGTGAAGACAATAACGGTGAACAGGAGCAGTTGGAAATCTAAGCTGCTCACTGAAGAGTAAATTTATCAGGCGGCATCTGCCTGACAGCAATATATCGGCGTCCGAAATTTAAATCGGGCGCCTTTTCTTTTTACCCTCGTTTTACTTAATCAAACGAGAAAAATCATCGTACGGAACCACCGGCCAGGTTTCGGTTTCCAGAATACCACGAGCATTGATTTCGGCGGCCACTCGAAAGGCCATGGTCTGATCCACGGCTTCGAAGATGGCCAAATAATCATAACGGCCCAGAGTGGCAAAAAGGTTGTCGAGTTTGACTTTGTTTTTTGAAAACACTTCCAGCGATTCATTAATCTGATGCGAGAGGTCGGGATGCACTTTTTTTGCATCCGAATTGATATTCATGGCCATTATAAACGACGCCATAGTCCCTCCTGCAATTATTAGGTTATATCATAATGATAATTCTCTTTTTGTCCGCCGTCAATAAATAATACGCATTTCGTCTATAGCCTTGATAATGATTTGTTGTCTCGCCGAGGATGGCGCCTGAAAAAAATCAGAGGTCCCCTGTTAAGGGGACCTCGATTTTTACAGGATTTGGCCTTTAGGGAGTGGGGGGCAGAAGCCCCGGCGGCGGGCCGCCCTTGAAAACAAAATTGATCAAATAAACGGCATCGCCGACATTGACCGCTCCGTCACGGTTGACGTCGGCCGATTCCAGCGGATCGGGCGCAAGAGCTCCGGGTTTGCTGAACACATAATTGATTATGAAAACGACATCACCGACATTCACCCGGCAGTCATTGTTGACATCGCCGGTGCGCGAGGTTAAAACCACACGATTCTGGAAAAGCGATGATTTGACCCCGATGACGTCGTAGAAAACCTGATAAACGATGGCCGATGAATCGCCCAGGCTGGTCAGGTCGGGAGTACAGATATCGAAAACCACCGAGTCCGGCTCGTAAAGCGGATAGGTCGGTTCGTGCAGTTTGATCAAATGCCAGCCGGGCATGATGGTTTCATACCAGCGGGCGGACATGATCGGCGTTCGTTTCAGGCGAATAACCATGTTATAGCAGACATTGCTGTCTACCCGACAATGTTCGTAGGATTGAAAGCACTCCCTTCGGACAATCGGATCGTCGCAACAGTCGGTGGTGAAGCGCACGTTGACGCAGCCGTGGCCTTCCGGCGGAATCTCATATTCCACGGCGACAACGGCTATATGACCGGGAGCCAGAACGGTATCCACAAAAATGATATCTATCGGCGTTTCCTCGGCGCCCGAGGTGTCGTCTCCATAAGGAGTGGCAAAGAGCTCGATATAACCGATGTAGCAGTCGCTGGCAACGTTATTGTTGGACAATTCCAGCTGTAATTCCGTTGTGTCGCCCGGAAACAGATTTGATCCGGGATTCATGGTAAATTCGCAATCGAACCGGTCGCAGAAATCGAGTGAATCGCAGGAATGACCGAGATGTTCATTGAAAATGGCGATATCGTGGAAATCGATTTCACCGTCGCCGTTATAGTCGTTACAAGCGGAAGAATCGTAGTCGGCCGAAGTGACAATAAAATCATCGTTCCGGTTAAGAGCTTTGACCGGGACGCTGGGCAGGAAATCATCGGTACTGGCTATATGGGCAACGCAGTCTCCATCACACCCATTGGTGGAAATAAAAAATGTCTGAATACCGTTCTCATCCGACGGTTCTGAATAATAATAACCGAATGTTGTTGTGTCGGAGAGACAGCCCTCCATTACATCGCAACTGCCGAGTACGATACTGAATGGAGCGACATCGGGAATGGGGTATCCAAATTCATCGCGCACATATACTCGGAACGGAACATCCCCGGCCGGGCAGGTTACCACAACCGGGTCGGAATAGCAGCTATCGGATGCCCAAATGCAATCGGAATAAATTATTTCCGGTTCCACGCAGGTGCACTCAACCGGCGGCGGTCCACCTTTGAAAGTGTAATTTAACATGTAATGAGCGTCGTTCAGGTCGATCCGGCAATCGCCATTGACATCTCCGTTGGCCAGTGGATCGGGCAGATCGCTGCCTTTGCATATGAGGCTGATCAAAAAGACCGCGTCGCCGACATTTGCACTACCGTCACCATTGGGATCTCCGGGATTTTGCGAATCACAGCTGTCGGCGACAAAGGTCATACTTCCGGCCGTAAGCGAAATATTTCGTTTTGGCGTGACATCGATTTTTCCCAAATATGAAAAGTCAATGCCGGAAGCCTGATGTGGATTTAAGTCAACCGGGGAGGACATTTCGTTTAATGCCCCACTGACAACAGGAAATTGGAAAAGGTAGAAAATAATGACGGCAAAAATTGATTTTTGGAATCGGGTAAACATGACAGGCCCCTCCTGACGTGAAAGTAAGATATTACTTATTTACCGGGCGATGAAATGGCAAGTGGGATTGCCAATCACAACATAACGGACATCGTCTAATTACGCAAGTAGTTATTATAATCAATAATATAAGGTATTATTGGTATTGTAATAAATGCTACAAGCCTGCCATAAAACGACAGGTTTTGAGATAGTGTGGAGGAAAAATCGAGATCCCCGGGATGGGGACCTCGATTAATTTTTTGGACTTGGCCCTTAGGGAGTGGGGGGCAGAAGCCCCGGCGCCGGGCCGCCCTTGAAAACAAAATTGATCAAGTAAACGGCGTCGCCGACATTGACCGCTTCGTCATGGTTGACGTCGGCCGATTCCAGCGGATCGGGTGCAAGAGCTCCCGGTTTACTGAAGACATAGTTAATTATGAAAACGACATCACCGACGTTCACCCGGCAGTCGTTGTTGACATCGCCGGTGCGCGAGGTCAAAACCACTCGATTCTGAAAAAGTGATGATTTGACCCCGATGGCGTCGTAGAAAACCTGATAAACAATCGCCGATGAATCACCAAGACTGGTCAGATCGGGAGTGCAGATATCGAAAACCACCGAGTCCGGCTCGTAAAGCGGATAGGTCGGCTCGTGCAGCTTGATCAAATTCCAGTCGGGCATGATAGTCTCATGCCAGCGGGCCGACATGATCGGTGTTCGGCTCAGGCGAATAACCATGTTGTAGCAGACATTGCTGTCCACCCGGCAATGTTCGAACGACTGGAAACATTTGGACTTGACGATCGGGTCGTCGCAGCAATCGGTGGAGAAGCGAACATTGACACAGCCGTGACCTTCCATCGGAATCGTATAGTCCACGGTGGTTATAGCCATTTGGCCGGGTTCCAGAGTGGAATCGAAATAAACCACTGAGATCGGCGTTTCTCCTACACCTGATGTGTCGTCGCCATAAGGCGTGGTGAAGAATTCGATTTCTCCGATATAGCAATCACTTTCGAGGTTGTTGTTGGTTAGTTCCAGCCGCAACTCGACGGTATCGTCCGGATTCAAATTCGATTCGGGATCCATAGTGAATTCATAACCGAATCTGTCGCAGGGGTCGAGTGAATCGCAGGAATGACCGAGATGGTCATTGAAAAGGGCGATGTCGTGGAAATCGATTTCACCGTCGCCGTTGAAATCGTTACAGGTAGATGAATCATAGTCGGTATTTGTTACTTGCAAATCGCCGTTGCGATCCAGCATTTTTACCGGAACGGTAGTAAATAGTAATCCCCCAAGGTAAGAGATATCCGCAACACAATTTTCACCACATCCGCCTCCATCAATGTAGAACGATATAATACCGTTAGCATCTGATGGTCCGGAGTAATAATAATATGAAGTTGAAGTGTCGGAGGGGCAGTTCGTTTTGTAACAATCCCTTATTAGGATACGGAATGGATTGGATTCGGGGAGAGGATTGCCAAAATCATCGCGGACATATACTCGGAACGGCATGTCGCCGGCTGGGCAAATAATTAGGGCCGGATCGGTGGAGCAACTGTCGATATTAAAATTGCAGTCAGAATATATGACTTCCGGTTCCACACAAGTGCATTCAACAGGGTCGTCACCGGCATAAAAAATATAATCCTGCATGTAGAAGGCATCGCGTATATCAAACACACAATCGCCATTGGCATCGCCATTGGCCAGTACGGGGGGAAGTCCGCTCTTTTCACAGAGAGAGTTGGTCATCCAAACGGCATCGCCAACATTGACCACTCCGTCATTGTTGGCGTCACCGGGCCTTTGCAGGTCGCAGGAATCGGAAATCAGGCCGTGGTCGAAAGCCCAGATGTAGGCGGCATCGACTTGGTTAAGATAATCGTACTCACCTTCATTGGTCGTGACCAGAGCGAAAACATAGCTGTGAGATGCACGGGTTGTGCCGAGATCAACCTTGTCGAAGGTCACGCCGGTGTGCATATCGACGGCATATGGATCGGCGAACAGATTATATCCGGTTTGCTCCATCGATTCATAGAGGAAGGAAGGATGCAGGCCCGGTCCATAGTGATACGGAACCGAGTTTTCGGTCCAGGCCGACCGGAAATCGTTTTTGAGCAAAACGACACCTCCCAGGCGGTCATCCTCACTTATATCGCAGGGGACACTTTGATTATCGTCATGAGCCTCCAGGCCGAATTGCCAGACAGTGGCGACTGAATCGCCGTTGGGCGTCTCGTAACGGTAATAATCGGAGCCGTTTTTTACGCCGGTATCGGAAGGGATATCCCAATCAGCGATCATGCCCAGGTTGACATCGTAAATCGGATCCGCGCCGTCGGCCAGGGCAAAGTCGTATCGGCCGATTATGAAACAGTTACTGCCGTCGTTGGGCGCCCAGAGACTGACATCCACGGTGATCTGTTCATCGGAGGTGATTACAGTGTAAACAGTCGAATCGTAATTGTATCCTGAAAACAACTCCATACTCGTCTGGGGGCGGAAAGTATAATCCTCGGTGAAATATTGGTTGAGGATAGTGGTAAATGACAGCGTGTCATCGCCGTCCAGCCGGGTTATCATCGGTGAGGCATCGTATAGATATATAGGTGAATGAGGATGATCATCGATGCTATCGCAATCGTCCGGTATATCCAGCGAGGCGTACTCGCTGTTGCCGCCGATACGGCCCGTGTTATGGAGATTGACCGATTTGCAGGTAGTGTTAAGTTCAACGATTATGGGGATAAAGTCGTCATGGGAAATCGTCAGATGGACGGGGATGGTATCCGGTGAAGTCGGGGCGTCGGAGGTGAAGATGATGTTGGCCTCCCAACTGGTGAGATCCTGGGTCAGGATACCGCCATAATTGAAAGTGATAAAGATGGCATCCTCATAGCCCAGACCTTCCGGTAATAATCCCGATGTATGCGATAAATCTATCCAGTCGCTGCCGTCAATATAATCTACTTCGGCCGTCCAATTAAGGATTGCTGTGCCGGTGTTGGTTAAAAAGAGGTCTTCATATAGCTCATCACCCGGTGGGGTATTAAGGGGATAGCCAAAGGACTGAGGATTGAACAGAACGTTGGACACCAGATTGATATCCCGACAGCCGAGCCGCAGGTGCATAACCGGATTCATTTGCCAGCTTCCTTCAGCATCAAGAATGCTTCCGGGATCAAGGTCACTGATATAGATAATATCAAGGGTGTCCAAATAGCCGGGATATGACACGCCGGTTTTGGACATGCTGGCCCAATGCTCGCTTTCGCAATCAGGTGCGGTGCAACCGGGGTTACGGGTGTTGGTCAAATTCAACGGATAATCCCAGAGCATCCCGCCGTCAGCCGAAACGGCATAGTAGAGTTCCCCGTTGGCATAACCGCTAACTGAAAAGTCGACATTGGCCAGTGGTTCATTGTCATGGCCGAACTGAGTCCATAGGGCATATAGTTTCCCGTCGCAGACGGATAGCGATGGTTTGGCCAGATACAGATTCCATTGACCGGGAGAACAATAGATCATCTGGTAGCTGGCATCGGCGATAATATTGTACTGGTAAGGGTCGGCCGTTGACCAGTGAAACAGGCGGCTGCGGAAATTGTAATAGGTGGTGGGATTTTTCAGCTCTCGGGCCGCATAGATAATATGCAATTCGCCATCGTCGGTGTACAGAGCCGACAGATCGGTATAAGCGCGATACAGAGTATTGTTATAAGTGAATTCGGTGACGTTGATGGGAGGGCTCCAATTGGCGCCTTGATTGGTCGATTCGATAAAATAAACATCCAGATCGACCCCACCGCCGCTTCCCTGAGGCATGAAATCCCGATCATCGGTATAGACGATGGCAACCCTATCGGAGTTGTCGTCGGCCACAATGACATAGGATATGTTCGTGCAATCCTCGACTTTGACGCCGTTGTCCCATAATCCGGCGCCTACTTTGCGGTAGAGGATCATATCAGGGCTGCCGGGATCAGCGTGAGTGAGAACATAGTGGACTTCATCCGTGCCGTAATGGATTTCAAATTTCGGCCAGACCGTTTCCATCCCGCCGAAATACCAGGGTGCCGTCCCGTCCGGGGTCAGGCAGATGTCTTCCGTAAATATCCCGAACGCGGGCAGGAAATCAGAATAAACACACGATTCGAGGTAACTTCCGGATTTATCAACGTTGCAGGAAAAAACAGCTTTTCCGTCATCAGAGGCGTCCAGCGAAACGTATCCGGAATAGTCCTCAACGGCAATAAGGCCGCTCGGATCCATGAGATAGGTGGGGGGATAACCGCCGGCTTCAAAGGCCTGGTAATAAATGGTGAGATCTCCGGGTAGGATAGACGTAGTTTGTCCCGACCAAACCATATGGACAATATCGTTGACCGGATTAAAACCGATTTGACGGCCCATGGAACCGATATGCTGATGGTCGAAAGTCGTGGTTCCTACTTGATATCCTGGCGATTGTGTGGGAGTCCGTCCCAAAGACGGCAGCGGAGTTACCGGCCCGGAGTCAGCCACTGATGCAGACGGTTTTGGGAACGCATAATGAGGTGCACGATCCAGTTTAAAATAATCCTTTGGCGCTTTTGCGGCGGATGCTCCGTGAATACCGGCGGTGGCGAAGAGCATTAAACATGAGGTGATTATAAGCGGCATGCAATA
>JAAEQF010000893.1 GCA_024231695.1 FCB group bacterium | reverse complement strand
TGAGCGTCTTCTTTCAGGCGGGTGGCTTTTTCTCGGGATCGACCACGGTCAGGACCACGCCTTCGGAGCGGGCGCTTGACAGTGTGAATTTCGCCCTGGAGCCGGACCTCCGGGACTACCTCATCTATTTCGGCGACGGCGCCGTGCGCAATATGTACAACGTCTATCACACCCTGACCGGAAAGATAGATTCGCTGGTGTTACCGGCGATTTCCGGTGGGGACATCCGGGTTTCACCAGACGGCAGCTTGCTCTACATTCCGCAGGTCCCCACGGTGGCCGTGGTCGATATCGCCACCCGATCTATTGTGACGGAATTTCCCTATTTTGACCTGGTCTATGCAGCGGTTTCGGCCGACGGCCGCTATTTGGCCTTCGTCAACCACGAGATCAATATCCTCCGGGCGGATGATTACAGCGTTGTCTATCACGACACCACCAACGGTTACGCCCCAACGTTTTCGCTCGACGGAAATACATTCTTCTGCCAGGCCGGCGATGGGTTCATCACTCCCCAATACGGTCTGGTGGTTGACCTGACCGGTGATCCGCCGGATACCGCCAACTATAACTTTCCG
>JAAEQF010000892.1 GCA_024231695.1 FCB group bacterium | reverse complement strand
CGATATTCGGATCGTATTGTTCCCCGGTGTACAGGTAATTGTTGACCGTTACTCCTGCTTGGTCGATAAGGATCCCAAAAGCGTCGTATACATAAATATCCGTGACGTCGCCAAGCGAATTCGTCAACTGCCGCGTAGACATCTGGCCGTCATATTGATAATACGAGCGAGATCCACGATCCTGGCTTATCAGATCGTCTCCATAAACATAGCTGACTGTCAAAGAGCCATTTTCGGATTCTCCGAGAACCTGGGCGTAAGGGCGGTTTATATCGACCAGATAGTTGGTTGCCAAGCCGTCCACTTTTGAGGCGACACGGATGCCATCGACATCGTATTGATATTCGACTGTCGATGAATCTGTTTGGACCTCGAACACCCGATTCTCAAAATCATACACGTAATCGGTTGTCTCCAGGCCATCGGATTTGCGGGTAGTGTTGCCGTTCCCATCAAATCCGTAGGTATATATGTATACCGGCCCCGACTCGTTTGTCAACTGGTCGTTGGAATTATAGGTGTAAGCGATGACGCCCGTGGAGTCCGTTTTTGTCAGGCGATTTCCGAACGGGTCGTAGGTATAGCGAATCGTTTCCGGGCCAAGATCAGGATCGGTAATGTTCTCTTCGGTCAGCCGGTAAAGGTTGTCATAAGCGTACTTAACGACACGACCGGTGGCTTCAGAGACCCTCAACCTGTTGCCGGCAGGCCCATGAGTATACGAGTAGCTTGAGATGATTTCGCCGGTTGATTTACGGTTTTCAAGATAAGTGAGCCGATTCAGGGAATCATACGTATATTCCGCAACAACGCCATTTGGATAACCAACGCTTTTTCGGTTTCCGACATTATCGTAGGTGTAGTTCGTCACTCCGCCATCGGGATCCGTAGCTGTTTCCAGACGATTCAGGGAGTCGAAGGTGTATGTTGTTGTGCCGGATGGTATTGTTACCGATGTGCGGTTTCCCTTTAAATCGTATGTGTAGGAGATGGATGTCCCATCTGGATTCGTGACTTCAATCAGGCGATATCTTGAATCATAATCGTATAAGGTCAAGCCTCTTGAATCGGAAACGGATTTTCGGCGTCCGTTCGGCGTATAGGTGAACGAGACGGATGAGCCATCGGGATACTCCTTTTGTATAAGGCGGCCGCAGCAGACATCATACGTATATGTGATTGTGTCGGCGTTAAAATCGGTTTTCGATAGAAGGTTTCCAGCGGGGTCATATGAATAATTCTCGAACATACCAAGTGGCAGGGTATGTTCTACAACCCTACCTTGATTATCGTACTCCCAGGTTTTTGTGTGACCATTGGGATCCGTCTGGGAAATCTTGTTGCCAACCTCATCGTAGGTATAGGATGTTTCTCCGGCAAGGGCGTCGATCACCTTAGACAGCCTACCGTGCGGGTCATACTCGAAATGAGTGATTTGGCCCGCCTGGTTAGTCTCGGAAATTTTGTTTCCGAGGGCGTCATAGTTCAAAGACGTGGTCGTTCCATCCGGGTGGATCGTGGCGATCTTTCTGTTCAATTTATCATATTGAAATGATGTTGTTGAACCATTGGCGTCTGTCACACCGGTCTGGGCTCCATTAGCGTCGTAGAAAAATTGTGTTGTATTGCCAAGGGCGTCGATCACCTTTGAGCGTTGGCCAGCGGCATCGTATTCGAACCGGGTGCGGTTTCCATTTTCATCGATAGAGACAGCGACTCGGCCAGCATCATCGTGCTCCATAAACGTGCTGGCTCCGTCGGGGAAAATGGTGCGGGTCAAGCGCTTCAGTTTGTTATATTCAAAATAAGTGGTCCTGCCCGCCCGGTCGGTGGTTGAAATTCTGTTTCCCTCGGCGTCATATGCGTTTATCGTTGTTGAGCCGTCCGGGAATGAGGTGACCGTGAGTTTGCCGTTGGCCGTGTATTCGTACTCCGTTCTATTGCCGTTTTTATCGATTGTCGCGGAGGGTTTTTGTAGGAGATTGTACTCCGAGATCGTCTCATGGCCGTCGGGATCGATGGTTCGGATCAACTGATCAAGATTATCGTATTCGTTTGTCGTGGTCATGAAGACCACGCCGGCACGAGTGGTCCGAGAGGTGGTTTGG
>JAAEQF010000891.1 GCA_024231695.1 FCB group bacterium | reverse complement strand
TTAAACCTAGGCTCAATTGTGCTCTGCCCTGCACCGGCCTCATGTTGCCCCAGGGGGTCTTGTCCGAATCCGCCCGCTTTAGCCATTACGCTGTTGACCCTGTGGATGTTTGTAGATTGCTCATAATCCACCATGTTCCAACTGACCCAAAATCCGGGTCATATGTAATTTTCGCCCAATCGCCATCTGTTGCAAGAGCGAAAGTGTTTCCGATTGCATTACCCTCGCCGTTAAATTTAACGGTAGACCCTAAGATGTCCAGGGTTACTGCATTGGTGTCTCCAGCAGTGCCAGAGATCCCACAACAATTTTTAATCCAATAGGTTTTGCCCGCTTTTTGTCCCGAAGATGGGACATCCACTGTAATCGGGCCGTCTGTGATAAATAACTCTTCATCGTCGTCATCCAAAAGTAGTGTTGTCGCCCGGGACTCGACGACGTGCACGCCAGCTTCCCACGTGGCGAGCCCCGCGCCGTCTGAATCGGTTAATCTCTTACCTGTAACGGGGTCGCCCCCGGTTACCTTTAAATCCCCCGTAATTTGTGTGATGCCGGTGCCGTTTGGGTCGAGTACGATGTCACCGTTTGACGAGGACAATATTGTACCACCGAGGTACAATATTATATCCCCATCTATCTTTACATTTCCCCCAACATGTAACACTTCATCCGGGGTGCCTTTTTTAATACCTACTCGGCCATTAACAGCGGTCATTGTGAGTATATTTGCAACTACCCCAGACTTAAAATTTAGAGTATTCGCATCCCCACTACCGGCGAGTAATGCCTGTAGTGTAAATGTATCAACCCCCGGGCCCTCACCAAATGCGAGTGCATCATAATCTGTTGCGGCCGCCTGAACAAAACGAAATTTTCCGTTAGAATCGATTGTGGCCACGCCCCCAACATCAAAAAGTTCGTCCGGTGACGCAGTATTTATGCCTACCTTACCATCATACTGGATCCTCATGGCATTCGTTGCGCCGTCGGCGCCGGTGTTAAAATCGATATTTGCGCCACTTGCGGCGGTCGCACTCGTAGATTGCAACACTAAACTATCCGTTGTCCCGGTGCCACCGATTGCGGTTTGCCCCCCAGAGCGTCCCACGAGCAGCAGGTACCCGGACAGATCCCCGGCGCCAACCTCGACCCACCCGGTGGTTCCCGATGATGCCCCACGATGTTGGTAAAGCTTAGCGTTCGAACTGCTGGACCCGTCAATATGCAGCGACCCGGGCAACGCGCTTATGCGGCCCTCGGGGGTCCCGCCCCCACTGCCAACCGTGATCCCGATGAGGTCCGAATTTGTGCCTGTGTTTTGGAGTTCCAACGCCGGGACCGCGTCCCCGCTCGCGTGGGATATTCGACCCCGCTGTTCGAGATTCCACACGGTGGTCATGTTCTCATGTAGTAGGGCGCCAATGCCGACCCCGATAATCTGAACTAAAGGATCCACGGTCGCGGTTAAATGTAATTTATTTTCAAGACCCCCGTACTGGGATTCATCACCTATTTGGAGTAGGTTGGCGCCGGCCTCGTCTGAAAAATAGCGTAAAAGCGTAGCGTAATTGGACCCCGCAGATGTCAATGCTTTTATGTACCGCACGGGGTGGTTAGGGGTTGACTCGATTGTTTCGAGGATAGTCTGCGCCTTGTGGGGTGAATTTTGGATCTCTGTCGCGTCAGTTACAGACCACGTGGCGATTGCGTCCACAACAGTAGGGGAGACACCATTCAGGGTCCCGCCTGAATTGGCATCGAGCCACTTCATGAGACGCTCAAATTTGACGTACCACCCGGCATCAGCCCCAGTGTATTGGTTATCCTGAATCGTCTCGCGCGCGCCCGGGAGGACCAACCCACTATTTGGCAATGGTATGCCCACCGCAAGTTCCTGGATGTCCTTCGTGACTGGGATCGCCGCGTCAACCGTCAACCGGATTATAAGGGTGCCCTCTACATCCATATCGATTGTGGTTACTTGAGCAGTCGACGCTGACAACACCCCGCTCGACCCGTCGATGTTACCGATGATTTCCCACAAATAAGTAGCGTGCGTGTCCTGCGCTTCGAGAGTCACGGACCCGGCAGCCGAAAACAATTCCAAATTCGTCCGGGCGAGCCCCCAAGTTCCATTGACACTGTCCTGATTTATCCTAAAAGTCGCGGTCATATCTACCTCTTACAAAAATGTTATTGTTCCTAGCTTGGCTTTTTCGCCCTCTTGAAGCGGGTATATGGAATGGTCTACGCCACCCGTGGATATCGTGGCGCCTTCCATAATCCCGTTGTTTGCGTTAACAACACCTTGAATAACACCCTGTACCTCGGCCCGTGTCAGTCTGTCTTTCCGTGGCGAGAGGGTGAGCCCAGAGATAAAGGGTTCGCGTGCTGTGAAATAATCAGTCACGGCCGTTGTTATATCCGCCTCAAGTTGGGTTGTATCCAGCCCACCATCGAGGGCCAGACCCACGACATCAACGTCAAAAGCGGTGCGAGAGATTGAGTACACGTTTACGTACACCGTGAGCGGCCGACGCGACGCAAGCCCCACATCGTCGTACTCAATTGCGGCGGCGATCTCTGTTATCTGCGACGCGGTCGGGAACCCGTCCGCGCTGCCGGAACTAGCCGCTGTCGCCTCGCAATACACGTCAACCTCACCCGGGTCACCCCGGTACGGGTACGTGTTTATGATGCCTTCGACAGTCTCGGACCACTGTTTATAGTCTGCCGCCGCCCCACCTTGTGGCTGTTGTTGAAAACGGTCGATTATCCGCTGCCGGTAAACCTCTGTCCCCTCAGCATCGGCGCCAGTTGTGGTCTCTGCCGTTACGGTGGTGTCACTCTCGACGTTTGCCTGCGGGTTGATGAACGAAACCGTATCCCCGATCTCAAGATTCCCGATTGTCCCGCGTCCGCCGTTGTTGTCCTCATCGCCAGCGGCCCGGATAGTTGCCGATTTCGTGGCGGCGTCCAGTGTAACCACACCGATCGTGGTGTACGTGACACCGTTCGCGGCGTTGAGTAGTGCTGTCCCATCGGGTAGAGACCCAGTTTGATTCGTAACGATTATTTCGGTTGTGCCCTCCCAACGCGTGGCGGCGGTTGGGTCACCGACACCAATCAACCGCCCCCACTGAGTCAAGGGGGTGAATACCTTACCGTTGGCGACCGTCTGTTGGTCCGATGCGAATTGTACAAACTGTTGTAGCAGGCTGAACCCGGCGTACTTGTAAAGCAGTATTTGCACACCTGCAACTGATTTTGCCATTACCCGAATAAAGGCCTTGGGCAGTAGCGGAACCGTTTGATTTATTGTGGCTTCGATTTGGGAGACAATATTGTCTGCCACACCTTGGGTGGTTGGAGTAACTAAACTCATGCAGCGGCCTCCCAGTTTTCCGTATATTCAAATTTTTCTGCGACCCCGAGGGCCTCGATTTCTATGACAATATTGACTCTATTCAGCCCGGGGATGGATACCGCGATCTCGATGGAACTCGCGATTTTTTCCGAGAGAAACCACGCCGTATCGCGTTGCACTGCGTTTTTAATCCTTAGTAGATTCCCGCTTGTCGCCGGAATCGACCGCAAGAGGTACTCGGTTTCGCATCGGTACTGATTAACTTCTTCGGTCTCGTCGATGTTCCCCCACCATTGCAAGGCCTTGTCGGCGCCCGCCGGGTCGTCGTCATTGCCGCCAAACATTGACAGATAGATCGCAGTACCGAAACGACCTGTCATCGTGACTTGGCCGTTAATGAATTCTATATCACCATTGTCGGTCGTATGTTGTAGTA
>JAAEQF010000890.1 GCA_024231695.1 FCB group bacterium | reverse complement strand
GATGCCCCAAAGCATGATGGTATTCGGGATGACCATGATCGCGCAGGGCTTTTCGTGCCAGAGTGTCGATCTCGCATCCGGTGGCGCCGACGACAGTGCGAGCGGCTGAATCGGTTATTATTTGTTTAATCAGGTCGAAAGCTTGGAGAAGTTTATCCGGCGGTTTGGTTTCGTCGTAATGTTTGATATACAACAGGCGTTGAATATCCGAACAGTAATCCTGCCAGCGAACACCAAAATCGACATGTAGCAGATCACCCGGTTCCAGTTTGGCGTCGGTCGGCAGGGAGTGCCCGGGTTTGGTTTTGTTTCCGGCGTTGACGATGGTCGGGAAGGAGTTGATTCCGCCAAGATTTGCGATCTCAGAGTCGATTATTGCGCCGATTTCGTGTTCGGTCAATCCTTCTTTGATTTTATCAATCGCATTTTGCCAGGCCCGGTCGGCCATTTCGGCGGCTTTTGATAGTAGTCCGATTTCGGCCAATATCTTGCGGCTGCGCAGACGGGAAGATATCTCTTCGGCACTGACAAAGCGATCGGTAAAGGGCGTGCCTTTGAGGTAATCGTTAAGAAGTAAAAACATTCCATGGGTCAGGCCATCGGCGGCTGGGTTATCAAGCGAGTAGTTGAGACCAATGGATTTCGGATTGAGGCCGGTGAGAATGTCGAGGATCGATTTCCCGGCGCCCTCGGTGTAGGTTTGGACGTCGGTGAAACATCCGCTGCGGACGAAGTTTTCCTGATCGAAATTCCCGACTAAGGCAATGGCTTCTCCGGTGCGGGTATAGATAAAAAACGACGGCCAGACGACATCGTGACCGATGACCAGGTTGGCCACCGGATCGGATTGCATGGATGTTTCCCGGACGAACACCAGCCAGCTTTCGATATCGAGTTGAACGAGGATATTTTTAATCTGCGCTATTTTTTCAGACATTATATTCACAATTGTCCTCCGTACCTACAGAGTTATGTTTTGAGTAAGCTACCGGAAAGCATTGCGTATTTCAAGGATGAATTACAGGCGGAGCCTGACTTTGGCGGGCTTCACCCGCACAAAAAAAGGGCAGGCGGTAAAGCCTGCCCCCATGTAGAAGGCCCTCGGGCCTTCTGGTTTTAATTGCCTAATAGCAATCGCAGGGTGCGGACCCGTGTTTGAAAACGTAATTGATCAGCCACACGACATCGCCGATATTAGTCGATTCATCGCAATTGACATCTCCGGCAATGGGAGAGAACGGCTCGGCCCCGCCCTTGAAGATGAAAGTAATCAGCCAGACGGCATCGCCAACATTGATCGACTCATCGCCATTGTTATCTCCGCACACGTCGCTGGAACATATTATCGATGTATGAAATACATGATTGTTAAAGTCGGCTGCCCGAACCTGGACCAATCTTCCATCACCGGTGTAATTGAAAAGATGGCCTGATGGGAATGCCGACTGACAATCTGCATACTCCGGTCTGATAATGACTCCTGTGTACTGACCGTCATATTGGTAATATCGGATGAGATTGCCCAGCGTATCTTCTGGAAATTCAGGCACTATTTCGCCGTCAAAGACAAGGTAAATCAGAGACAGGCTGTTTGGTCTTTCAAAGCTGACAGTGCGATTTTCCGAATCCTGAGTGAATATGGTTGTATCGTGTACCGGAGGCGGGAAAGGCAGTTCCCCGGCGCCGCACTGAACTTTGAACATAAGCGCAAAATCTTCCAATTGCAGGGGAATACCGTCCATATTGATATCGGAATTGGCCGTGCTTTGCTCCACATGCTCTCCAAACGCTGACAAGCCGTTAAGGAGATATAAATCAAACATGACCATGTCGGCGATTTCCAGGCCTATACCGTTGCAGTTTATGTCGCCGATGCCCATAATCGGGCTTCCACAATCAAATCCGATATAGCCATGGTGAAAATCGACCAAGCGCACGGCCGAGTTAGGGCCGGAATTAAAGCAGTCATTGGGAGCGCCGTAGATTCCGGGGAAGCCGGCATCGGGATCAGTAATGTCGACTCCATCCCCTGTATATACTTTGTTTGATAGCGCCGAGATAGTCGTCGAGTCCATCGCAATGGCGATGGCATTGTGGGTACAGTTGAACCAGAAGAAATCCAGTGGAGCATAATGGCACTCATATGCGGGAAAATCTTCTGCATAGAACTTCAGGGTGAACAAAACGGTGCCGTCGTCGACATATGTTTCCTTGGGCTTGTCACCCAGACCGTCAAGGGTATTGGCAATACCGATTATGCGTTGCGTTCCACCGGGGCAGGGTTCAATCGTACAGGTGTCAAGAGATCCGAGGCGGCTGTAGAAAACCTCCCATTCATAATCGCCGGGGGTATCCCATAAGATGCCCGGAACGGCCTCGATAAAGGTCAGAGTGGTATCATCATAACGGATTAGGAAATCGAAACCGTCCATTGATTCCGAGCCGGCTATTTTGGTCACGGGGATGTAGATTGTGTCTCCGGGATGGACATCATAAGCATGTCCGATGTCTATGGCGAAAGGAACCCTGTCGTTTGGAGAAGCGAGATTCACTCCACCGTTAATGAAATCGATAAACCGGTAGGGTCCGAACGAAGTTCCGGGATCACACTCATATGGCGCACCGTAGAAGCTGGGGAGGATATGAGTCGTATCGGTGATGTCGGAGCCTTCAGGATCGTAAACGTGGTAACTTATATACAGAGAATCGCCCATCGGGTTGGACAGCGCATTATCGCCGCAATCGATCCAGTAAAACGACACCGGAACAAAGGTGCCTGTGTCACGGGAGGCTTCGTTGATAGTAAAATCGAGTGAAAACAATTCCGTGCCGTTGGGAATATAGGTTTCCTTCGAAAAATGCGCTCCGTTATTCACATCCGCCGCTGCTACTACTCGCATGGCGTTGGTTGGGCAGGGATTGCTTAAGCAGGTATCCAGGGCGTAATATCGATAAGTGAAATACTCCCACTCATAACTACCGGGAATCGCAAAGATTTCGCCTGGTATCGCTTCTACGAATGTTAATTGGGCGTTGTCATAGGCAAAAAGGAAATCAAAACCTCCCATTGGTTCCGATCCGGCAATTTTTGTCACCGGGATAGAGACAATATCACCGGCCAGGGCTTCATCCGATTGCCCAATCTCTATGGCGAAGGGAACTCTATCGCTCGAGGAAGTGATGTTCACTCCACCGTTGATGAAATCTACGAACCGGTAAGGCCCGAACGCGGTTCCGAGATCACATTCATATGGCGCACCGTAGAAACTGGGGAGAGTATGAGCGGTATCGGTGATGTCGGAGCCTTCAGGATCGTAAACGTGGTAACTTATAAACAGAGAATCGCCCATCGGGTTGGACAGCGCATTATCGGTACAATCGGTCCAGTAAAACGATACCGGAGTGAAGGAACTGGTATCGGGAGAAGTGTCATTGACATTAAAATTGATTGAGAACAACGCGATGCCGTCTGGAATATAGGTTTCCTTCGCCGAATGCATTCCGTTGTTCACATCCGCAACGGCTACGACTCGTATGTTACCAGTAGCGAGGGGGGTGCCGAGGCTGGTATCCAAATCGTCGTATCGGTAATTGAAATACTCCCATTCATAATTACCGGGAATCGCAAAGATTTCGCCTGGTATCGCTTCTACGAATGTTAATTGGGCGTTGTCATAGACAAAGAGGAAATCAAAACCTCCCATTGGTTCCGATCCGGTGAGTTTTGTCACCGGGATTGAGACAAATTCACCGGCTGTGGTCTCTAATAGATTCCCTATTCCTATGGTAAAAGGGACCCTGTCGTTTGGAGAAGCGAGATTCACTCCGCCATTGACGAAATCGATGAACCGGTGGGGCCCCATTGAAGTTCCTGATATACATTCCTCCGGGGCGCCGTAGAAACTGGGGAGAGTATGAGCGGTATCGGTGATGTCGGAGCCTTCAGGATCGTAAACGTGGTAACTTATATACAGAGAATCGCCCATCGGATTGGACAGCGCGTTATCGGCACATCCGGTCCAGTAAAACGAGACAGGAATAGAGGCGTTAGTATCACTGGAGACTTCATTGACTATAAAATCAAGCGACAGCAGAATCGCGCCATTGGGTAAATAGTACTGATCAGGTTCATGGTTACCCCCGAGTTGATCAGCCATGCCAAGGATGTGAATAGTCGAGTAATCTCCCCATTGCTCAACTCGGTAATTGAACACTTCCCATTGATTGAAGCCCAGAGAATCGAATGGGTCTCCAGCGGTGACGCCAAGCATAGTCATGGCTTGATCGTCAAAGGCGAGGACCAGTTCAAAACCTCCGGTAGGTTGATTTCCCTCAGTTTTGGCAATAGGGATTGAAATCGATTGACCGGGTATTACGTTATCCACTTGCCCAATAGTGATTTCGAAAGGATAGCAAGTAGTATTCGGTGATGTAACCGATTTTACCGGTGGCTGGGCAGTAATACTCCCGCCGATTATTAGAGATGCACAAATAACCCACAGGAATAGCTTTTTTGTTTTGTAGGCGGTGAACATAACTCCTCCTTTGTCTTGAACATTGAATGCCTTAAACAGCTATCCTTGTCGATTCGTCAATACACGTCTCCCATACACGTATAAACGCATTGGATTATTCTGTGTCCTATGTGGGTTCTCTTCTTTAGCAGTAATAGCAGCATCAGGAATATAATCTATCTGTTGATAATTGTCAAGCATATATTTAAAAAACTCAAAATATTATTGGGGATAGTTGATGATTATTTAATCTTGTTCAGGGCGAGCACTTGGAGTATTTTACAGTCTGTAATTGATTACGCGGCGAAAACGGCTGGAACGATTTTGTCTGAGGTGTGGAAGTAGTGGAACGATTGTATCATATCATTCGTGTTTTGTGGACGTCTCTTACACGTTTCGGCCGAATGTTATGGTATTATCTGAGCGGTCTCTATAATCGGGTTAATGAGCATCATGTATTTCTATTGGCCGGAGGTCTGGCCTTCTCAGTAATCGTCTGCATTATCCCGATGGTTTTGATCGTCTTTGCCGGGCTGGGGGCGGTTCTGGAACGACCCTCCATAACCGAAGAGATTAAGCTTTTTATCGAACGGGCGATACCGTATGCCGATTATGCGTCGTATGTCGAGGAACTGGTTTTTTCGCGAGTGGAAGAATTTACTTTTTATAAAAATTTGGCCGGACTAATCGGTATTGTCGGTTTGCTTTTCGCCTCGAGTGGTTTGTTCTCCAGCATGCGCACCGCCCTAAATACTGTCTTTCGAATTCAATCGGATGAATCGGTTTTCATCGGCAAGCTCCGCGATCTGGGACTGATTTTGATGGTTCTTGTCTATTTTCTGCTGTCCACGACGATCCTTCCCGGTCTGGGGTTAATTCAGGAATTTGCGTATAAAAGCGAGATTATCAGGTCCACTGGTTTGGATTTTCTGGGCGATCTGGCTTTGCAGGCGGCATCGCTGGCGGTCATTTTCGGTGTCTTTTTTCTCATCTACTTTTCCATACCCCATCGCCGCCTACCGATCAAGGTTATATTGACCAGTGGATTATCGGCGGCAATTCTCTGGCATGTGGCTCAGGAGCTTTTTGGCTTCTATATCGCCAATTTTATCACCTTCAAGCGAGTATACGGCGCATACTTTTTGATGATCGTAGTCGCCTTCTGGATTTATTATTCATCATTGGTATTGATTCTGGGGGCCGAAATCGGCCAACTGTTCCGTGAACGCGGCGGGCAGGGGAGAGAAGCCGGTTCTTAACCGGCCTCTGCGTTACTCTTTATAATCTCATTCTTCTAAAATAGTCTTTGGTAGCGGCGACAACTTTGGGCGATAGCAGCAGCGTGCCCACCAGAGTCGGGATGGCCATCATGGCGAAGGCGGTGTCAAGGATGTTGATGACCGTATCCTGCGACCAGACGGCAGCAAAGATCAAGCTGAGGATATATACATAGACATACCAATTGCCGAATTTCAGGCCAAAGAGGTAACGTGAACATTTGAGGCTGTAATATGAATAGGAGATCATTGTGGAGATGGAAAAGAGAATGATAATCAGGGTCATCACATAAAGTCCCATCCCCGGCAGGCCTTTTTCGAAAGCGCTGACGGTCATGACCACGCCGTCGTTGGCGGCAGGTACGCCGGTGATGAGAATTACCAGGGCTGTCATCGTACAGACCAGATTAGTGTCGAGAAACGGACCGAGCATGGCAATCAGACCTTCGCGTACAGGTTCCTTGGTCTTGGCGGCTCCATGGGCCATTGGAGCGGTGCCTATCCCGGCCTCGTTGGAAAAGGCGGCTCGCTTGATACCATTGACTAATATTTCACGGAAGGCGACAGCCGTACCGCCGCCGATCAGCGCCTCGCCGCTGAAGGCCGAATTGACGATAGAAGCCAACAGACTCGGGACAGCAGATAAATTGCCCAAAATGATATACAAAGAAGCCAGGACATAAAGGGCGAACATGGCTGGGACGATACGGGCAGTGACCTGGCCAACGCGGACAATACCTCCCAGAATGACGACTCCGACTACAGCGGCGCAAACGATGCCGGTGGCGAGGCGATTGATGTCCCAGTATTCATTGAGCAGGCCGGATAATTGATTGGTCTGGAACATGGCCAGACAACCGATCATCCCAAAGACGGCGAAGAGAACGGCTAATGGTTTAAAATACCGGCCCAGCCCGACCTCGATGAAATACATTGGTCCGCCTTGTTCCACGCCGTTCTCATCCTCTTTGCGGTAAAGACAGGCCAGGGTACAAGTGAAAAACTTTGTGGACATCCCGACCAGCCCGGCGATCCACATCCAGAATATAGCTCCCGGTCCACCCAGCGAAACGGCGATAGCCACCCCGGAAATGTTGCCCATACCGATAGTGGCTGACAGGGCCGATGAGAGAGCCTGGAAATGACTTATTTCACCCGGATCATCTGGGTTATCCAATTTTCCGCGAAGGATTTCAATGGAATGCTTCAGGCCGCGAAAGGGCAGGAGCTTACCGGCAACGGTAAAATAGAATCCGGCAGAAACGAGAAGAATAATCAGGGGCAGACCCCAGGCGATATCAACGGCGGTGATCCAGAAGTCGTTAAATGATTCCACGCACAATCTCCATTGGCGAAAACGTGTAGGTTTGACCTAAGAGCCTGTCTGATTAGTTTTTAATATAGTAACCACTGACTGCTGAGCAACATAAATAATTACACATATAAATTTCCAAGGTGAGGCCAGCCAACGAAATTCTTTTCTCTCATATTTGCATTTCGTATATTATTGCATGATTAATTCTTGTTTGTTTTGGTTGCGAATCATTCTTGTCATTTTGGGCTTGTTAACGACGTTGGCTTCAGTTTCCCCGGCTGATGATTTCGCCCTTGATCGAGGAATTTCCATTCGTTCGGTATTTGTTTGCGGAAAACCAACAATTGCCGGCCGAATACCGCTTCAGCTTTCTTTTCTATCTGCAAATGTGATCGATCAGGAGAAAGCAAGTAACGCCCCTCGGCTACGGTTTCACCGTCGACCGCTTCACGATCTTCGATTTGCGGTCAGGGCAATATTTTCCGATGCCGGCCACATCTATTCCGCGCCGGCGCGAATCGGCCGCCGGGATTTGCTCCAATTAGGCGGAATTGTTGCCATCGGGGGAATTATTTATATTTATGATCAGGAAATATTCGATGCTTTCGACCGAAGTCGTAACGACCAATTATACAAACCGTTTCGCCGGCTGGGGGAACGCTTCGAAAGATTGGGGTATATGGGCGAGGCCAACAAATACCTGTTTGGAACCCTGGTCGTCGGTTACATCACCCGTATCAAACCGCTGGTCTTGATCCCGGCGGAGATATTGGAATCGTTTTTCATCGCCGGAGGGATTAAAAACGCGGCCAATATTCTGGTTGGTCGTCATCGACCGCATGAGGGTCTGGGCGCGCGTTCATTTGCCTTTAATGATGGTACATCTTTTCCTTCGGGGCACGCCTCAAATATCGTGCAAATGGCCAATATCCTATCCCGCCGAATTGCCTTCAAGCCTTTTACCGTTGTCGCCTATAGCATAGCCGGGACGGTGTGTCTGGAACGAATTACTTCAAACGCTCACTGGCCCTCCGATGTTTACTTTGCCGCCGTCAACGGCTGGATAATTTCTACTGAATTGTTGAAACGAAACACAAATCGGAGATTTAAAGTGGCTCCGACCGATTTCGGCGGAAAAATACCGGGCTGGACATTCTCATATCGTATTTGATTAGCCGCGTGTGTATTGTGTTGCAGTACTATAGATACAGGCAATGATCTCATCTAATACATTAAGTGTATAATGTCGATCTCTGATATGTTACAATACATGGCGTATTCTGCTATTTTTAATATAAGATTCTTACTTTCGATTTGGGCTAACTGCTTAGGTTTCACAAAAATAGACCGATATATAATAAGGTTGCACTTTCATTTTGTAGAGGTTATGCGTTTAATAATTTGGACATTGATAATAGTCCTCGCCGGGGTAATGCCGGCAGGTGGCGTGAATTATTTTGTGTCGCCTTCTGGTAATGACGGAAATGACGGTCTGGATTCCACGACCGCCTGGGCATCAATTGATCGAGGTGATCAGCTGGCCTTACTTGTTTCCGGGGATACCGTTAATGTAATGCCGGGTACTTATCTACCGTCTTCGTCAATACAATTGAAAACCAACGGCACCGCCCCCCTTCCAATCATCTATCGAAAGTTTGTAACGGAAGACGTTATCATTGATGGAAATAACCAGGATTATGCGTTGATTCAAATTGATGGTAATTATGTAATTGTTGATGGTTTTGAGATTACGAACACCCAAAAAGAAGGAATTGTAATCGGCGGAGATGGATGCCAGATTTACAATTGCTATATTCATAACCTGGATGAAATAGGGATAAAGTCGGCAACGGATGATCATATATTTTATGGAAACATTATGGCCCATACAGGATCAGATGGTATCGAAATAGACGGTGAGAACTGCTTAACCTATAACAATACGGTTTATTATTCCGGCAATCGAGGCATCCATTATAAAGCTGGTGTTAGTGCAGGAAGGATTTTTAATAATATTTCAATTGGCAACAATGAAGGAATCCGGGGCAAGGAGACACTGGTTTGCGGATTTAACCTCGTTTGGGATAATTCATCTGATTATACAAACGGCGTAATAGATTCCGCCGGTGGAATATCGGCCGATCCGTTATTTATAAACGCCGTCGGTGGAGATTTTACCCTACAGCCCACTTCGCCTTGCATCGATACTGCGCTAAACATAGGCTACCCATATCATGGTACCGCTCCGGATATGGGTGCTATCGAATATATATTATTCAATGAGCTACCGATATTGACAGCCATTGGTTCACAATCTACAACGGAAAACATAAATTTAAACTTTGGTATTTTGGCGTCGGATGATAAATCAACGCCGGTTTTGACAACTTCGACCTTGCCGACCGGGGCGAGTTTTGTTGATAACGCCGACGGTACCGGTGATTTCGATTGGACGCCGACTTATCTGCAATCCGGTTCGTATGATGTCACCTTTTATGCCACCGATGATTCCTCGGCGGTGGACAGCGAGCTTATTAAT
>JAAEQF010000889.1 GCA_024231695.1 FCB group bacterium | reverse complement strand
CCGTCAAACTCGAAAGTTTTGTCATACTCGCCGGCTTCTTTCTCAAAAGACATCGCATAACTGAGTCCACTGCATCCGCCGCCTTCGACGCCGATGCGTAACATGTGGCTATTGTCTTCCTTCTGCTCGGCAATCAGCCGCTTCACTTCGGCCGTGGCGACCGGGGTGATGAAAATAGTATCTTCAACTTCGGATTTTTTCATATTGGCTATGTCCGACATCAGGCTGCCCTTTCTTTCTCATTTTTTTCCGGCATCTCTTCCGGTTCTTCTTTTTCGTTTTTTTTCGTGTAATCGGCCAGGGCCGCTTTTAAAGCATCTTCGGCCAGGACCGAACAGTGGATTTTGACCGGCGGCAGTGACAGCTCATTGACAATATCGGTGTTCTTGATAGCCAGCGCCTCTTCGACCGACTTTCCCTTGACCCACTCGGTGGCCAGAGAGGAGGAGGCGATGGCCGATCCACAACCGAAGGTTTTGAACTTGGCGTCCTCGATGATGTTGTTCTCACCGATCTTCAATTGTAGCTTCATGACATCGCCGCATTCGGGAGCGCCGACAATGCCGGTACCGACCTTCTTGTCCTTTTTATCCATCGAACCCATGTTGCGCGGGTTTCGGAAATGATCTATGACTTTGTCTGAATAGGCCATTTTACTTTCTCCTGCTTGAGATGTTCAATTCATCCCTATATATGTGTCTAAACTTTTTAATGCTCGGTCCATTCGACCGATTTCAGATCTATGCCTTCTTTGGCCATTTCGTAAAGTGGCGACATTTCGCGCAAACGCTTTACCGCTTTGACCATCTTGGCCCCGACATAATCAACTTCCTCATCAGTCGTGAAACGACCTAGTCCGAAGCGGATGGAGGAATGAGCCAGTTCGTCATCGACGCCCAGAGCTGCCAGTACATGCGAGGCTTCCAAGGTGGCCGAGGTACAGGCTGAACCGGAGGAAAGAGCAACATCGTTCATTTCCATCAGGAGTGATTCGCCCTCAACATAGGCAAAACTGAGATTGAGATTGCCGGGCAGACGCTTTTGGTCATGGCCGTTGAGATAAACATAGTCGAGGTCGGTCAGGATTTTGCTTTTTAAGCGGTCACGCATTTCGGTCAGCCGTGCGCTCTCGGACTCTCGTTCCTCCAGACACAATTCCACGGCTCGGGCAAAACCGACGATGCCGGGAACATTAAGGGTACCCGAACGCATGCCCCGTTCATGACCGCCGCCATCGATCAACGAAGCGCAACGGACACGGGGATTTTTGCGGCGGACATAAAGAGCGCCAACGCCCTTGGGGCCATAAATTTTATGGGCAGAAACCGACATCAGGTCAATATTCATTTGATTAACATCCAGCGGGATTTTACCCAGAGCCTGAGTGCCGTCCGTGTGGAACAAAATTCCCTGCTCGCGGGCGATAGCTCCAATCTCCTCCATCGGCTGAATTACGCCGATTTCGTTATTAGCAGCCATGATCGATATCAGGATTGTCCGGTCCGTGATCGCTTTCCGTAGCACGTCGAGGTCGATCAACCCATCCTTTTGCACCGGCAGATAAGTGACTTTCTTGCCCTGCCGCTCCAACCGGGCGGCGGTATCCAGGATGGCTGGATGTTCGGTCTTGAGCGTGATAATATGGTCACCCTTGGAGGCGTACATCTCGGCAATACCCTTGAGAGTGATATTGTTCGATTCAGTCGCCCCGCTGGTAAAGACTATCTCCTTGTCCTTGGCCCCGATCGCCTCGGCCATTATTTTGCGAGCCACCTTGACCGCGTCTTCGGCCTCCCAGCCAAATGAATGGTTCTTACTTGCGGCATTGCCGAATTTATCGGAATAATACGGCATCATTGCTTCCAGGACTCGAGGATCCATCGGCGTTGTCGCCTGATAATCCATATATATCGGGAGTTTCATCTCCGCCTTCTCCTAAAAAGAGTATAATTCAAATTCCAGTTTCCCATCTTGCCCCGGCCATTTATACTACCTGTTTCATCAGGATGTCGGTGAGCGAGGTGTCTTCCAGAACTTTGGCTACCTTCTGATGAATCCGAGCCAAGGGCGTCCTGATCGTGCAAGTCTTCTGGCGATTGCATTGATTGTGCTCGGTGTAACAGTTGACCAATCCCGGACGCCGGTCCAGAATGTTTAGAATCTCAGCCAGAGACATAGATGAGGCCGGTTTTGCCAGCCGGAACCCACCGGTCGGACCAGGATATGATGAAGCTAATCCCGCCTTGGCCAGTTTGGATAAAACTTTGGCCAACAGCTCCTTCGGTATCTCCGAGGCTTTGGCAATCTCGGCCACATTGGCCCAGTGATCCTCTTTAAGCTCAGAGAGGTAAACCAGAGCCATCAGGCCATATTCTGTTCTTTTTGATAAACTAAACATTTATAATCTCCGACTCAATAAGTCTCCGACTAATACGGTCGGAAACTAATATAAAAAAATTTACCGATCTGTCAAGAAAAATCGCCATAAGAAACCCATTTTAACATAATTTCCTCCACCTTAATAACGATCATGGAGCCATAAAGTTCCCTTTTCGTTACGTACCTCTGATAAAAGACTTAATTGTCCGTAAAAATAAATGGAAATTTTGGTCGAATTTTGCTATATTTGCGTATATTACAATAACCCGCCGTTTATTATGGTAGGGATAGACAAGTCGATATTAGGGCTTGACATTATGGTTGAAATCTCTTTTCTTGAAAAGAGTAATCTTAGATAAAGGGTCGTAAAAAGTTATGCAATTGTCCAGAAAAGCAGACTATGCGTTGAGAGCGGTGGCCTTTGTCGCCCAGCTTAAAAAAGGTGATCTGGCTTCGATCGGTAAAATCGCCAAGGCACGTCATGTGCCGCGGGAATTTCTCGCCAAAATCCTCAAGGAACTGACTCGAGCGGGTATACTGATTTCCTTCCAGGGTGTAACCGGGGGATACCGCTTGTCGCGTCCACCACGGGAAGTTTCATTCCTGGATGTTATCGAGGCGATGGAAGGACCAGTGGCGGTGAATCTATGTGTGGAAGGCAGTCATTCCGATTGTACGCAGGAAAAGGGATGTGAGATTCGGCCGTTTTTTGTCAAGCAACAGGAACAGATTATTCGAGCTCTCAAAAAGCAGACATTTCACAGCTTCGCAAACGCTCGATAATATGCGGTCATCGGCCTGCTTATCGCTCTCGATTTGCTGGACATGATTTCACAAATTCTTTAGAATTGCCATCCCGGCCGCGAACCGATGGTTTCGGGTTCTCCGGTCGCGAATTCTGAAATGGCTTACCCGGGTGAAAAACCCGGGATCGCCTGACCGGGGTTGCATTTTCAAGTTTCATATTGTATTTTGCCGCGTTGGACAATTTGACCGGGACGGTTTGCTGTTGCCCGGGTGGTGGCGATAAAGAGATAGGCGTAGCGGGATAAATATCATTGTCCGTTAGCTTCGCCAGAGGAGATAAAATGGATAACAATAAAGATATGATGACCGTCAAGGTAGGCTTGGCTGAGATGTTGCGCAATGGTGTTATAATGGATGTGACCACGGCCGAACAGGCCCAAATTGCCGAAGAGGCCGGCGCCGTAGCAGTTATGGCCCTGGAAAGAGTACCATCGGATATCCGTGCCGATGGCGGCGTGGCGCGTATGGCCGATCCGGCCGTGATTGAGGCGATTAAGAAGGTCGTTACCATCCCGGTTATGGCCAAGTGCCGCATCGGACATTTTGCCGAAGCTCAGATTCTCGAAGCTCTGGAAGTGGACTTTATAGACGAATCGGAAGTACTCACACCGGCCGATTATGAAAACCATGTGGACAAACACCTGTTTAAGATTCCTTTCGTTTGCGGCTGCCGCAATCTTTCAGAGGCTTTACGTAGAATCAATGAAGGCGCGGCCATGATCAGGACCAAGGGCGAAGCCGGTACCGGTGACGTCTCCGAGGCTGTTCGCCACCTGCGCCTGATCAACAAACAGATGAAGGAACTGACTGTACTCAGCAAGGATGAACTTGCTTCCCGGGCTAAAGATCTGGCGGCGCCATACGATTTGGTCGCCAAAGTGGCCGAAAGCGGTCATCTTCCGGTCCCCAATTTCGCAGCCGGCGGTGTGGCTACTCCGGCCGATGCCTCGCTGGTGATGCAGTTGGGCGCCGAATCTGTGTTTGTCGGTTCCGGTATATTCAAAGCCGAGAATCCGGCGCTTATGGCCAGAGCCATCGTCACGGCCGTGGCCCGATTTGATCATCCGAAAGATTTAGTCGAAGTCTCTCGTGGACTCGGGGCGGGAATGAAGGGAAAAAGCGTCGCCTCCATCAATGAAAGCGAGCTTTTGCATACACGATGAACTCATCTTCACCTGTCGTAGGTGTATTGTCTCTTCAGGGTGATTATCAGAAGCATCAGGCGGCGCTTGACTCGATTGCTGTTCCGTCTCTGGCCGTGCGCCGGGCCGAGGATTTTGATCGTATCGACCGCCTGATTATCCCCGGAGGCGAATCAACCACGATCGTCAAACTCCTGAGACGGCTGGAAATGGAAACGGCCCTGATTGAGTTTATCCGAACCCGTCCGGTTTGGGGTACCTGCGCCGGCATGGTTTTATTGGCCGACCGGGTCAATGATGACTCGATTAAACCGTACCGGGCCATTGATATCGCCGTCGATCGCAATGGCTATGGCCGACAGATTGCCTCGACGGTAATTCCCTCCTCTCTTAATCTCAACGGCCACCGTGAAAAGCTAAACCTTGTTTTCATCCGTGCTCCCCGAGTGACCAGGGTCGGCAGCGACGTACGCAAACTCCTGTCTTACAACGATGAACCGGTGCTCATGTCTCAGGGACAAGTGCTGGTCTCCTCCTTTCATCCCGAATTGTCCGCGTCATCGCTTTTACACAACTATTTTACCCGAAAATTCGTTTTACCTGAAACGCCCCGTTAACGGGGCGCGGATA
The DNA here is from genome assembly GCA_024231695.1 of FCB group bacterium. Lineage (GTDB taxonomy): Bacteria > Zixibacteria > MSB-5A5 > GN15 > JAAZOE01 > JAAEQF01. The sequence goes on along the minus strand of JAAEQF010000889.1, from coordinate 4,805 downwards.
TTGGTCTTCGACGACTCGAAACGGATTAGATGAAAAATATGGTTTTGGAAAAAATAATTCTGGCTCGCCACTACGGTTTCTGTATGGGAGTCAAGCGGGCGATTAAAATCGCCGAGGAAACCGGCGGCAAGGAAATCGGCACGGTCAACGTGATTAACGAGATCGTTCACAACGATTCAGTCGTCAGGCAGCTTCAAGAGCAGGGAGTCGGCTCGGTGCCCTCGGTTGCTGATGCCCGGGAAGGGACCGTTATCATTTCGGCCCACGGGGCCCCGCCACGGTGGTTTGAGGAGAGCCAGGAGCGTGGTCTCAACGTTATCGATGCTACCTGCCCGCTGGTGATCCGCATCCACAAAATTATCCGCAAACTGATCGCCAATAATTACCAGATAATACATTTCGGCGACGCTCATCATGACGAAACCACCGGAGTAGTGGGGCAGGCGCCCCCTGGACGGGTGGAAGTGGTCGGTGACATCGACCAGTTGCGTACGCTGGCAACCATAGATCGACCATATGCGCTGACTACACAAACGACGGCGGATGTCTCCGATTTTGAAAGCCTGAGTGTCGAGGCCCAAAAGTTGATCCCCGGTATTGAAGTATTCAACACCATTTGCAATGCCACCAGTCGTTTGCAGGAAGCCGTTCTTGATCTGGCGCCCCGCGTTGATTTGATGCTGGTCGTGGGATCGAGCAGTTCGGCCAATTCCAACCGACTGCGCAATATCTCCAAAGCTATCTGCCGCCGGGCTTATTTGATTAATGTCGCTGACTCCTTGAAAGAGGAATGGCTTGAAGAAGTCAGGATCATCGGCATTACCGCCGGAGCTTCGACACCCGATTTTTTGGTCGAAGAGGTTATTAAAAAACTGCTCGACCTGTCTGAGAAGCGGGTCGAGGTAGTCCGTACCGGTAAAAAAGCGGCCTCATCGCAGGCGATGGATCAATAGCCGGGGAAATAAAATATAGATTTCAATTCCAAAATTATGATTGCCACAACTCTTGCAGGATGATGATCGGAATCGAATAATCATGAAACAAACATGCGGCCGGGTTCGTCATACCCCTATAGTGAAACCGCCTTATAGAAATTAATCTCTTTAACCTAAGAGGAACAAAATGGATTTCTCTGATATCGATGCCTATCTGCATAAAGTGACGCCCAAAAGAGAGCCTGTTTTGGCAGCCATGGAAAAATACGCAAAACAGAATGGTTTTCCGATAATTGGGCCTCTGGTTGGACGTTTTCTATACCAGATGGCAACCCTCGCCAAAGCTCGCAAGATACTTGAACTTGGTTCAGGATTCGGCTATTCGGCCTATTGGTTCGCGCGGGCTATTGGATCCCAGGGGCGAATAATTATGACCGACATGGATCAGGCCAACCGTGACCGCGCTTTTAAGTACTTTGAGCAGGCTGGACTGGACGCCAAATTCACATATCATCTTGGCGATGCTCTTAAAATAGCGGTCAATCTAAAAGGACCTTATGATATTGTTCTCAATGATATTGATAAACAGGATTATCCAGCGACCATAGATATCGCCGCCTCTTTACTGCGACCGGGTGGACTTTTTATCACCGACAATGTCATCTGGTCGGGCAAAGTCTATGACGGTAAGGCCCGCGATGCGGCCACCAGGGGTATCAGGCGCTTTACCCGAATGCTTTATGCCGACGATCGATTCTTTACTACTATAATGCCGGTTCGTGACGGTATTTCGGTGGCTGTGAGAGTTTAGTATGGGGCGCCTCGACGACTATGTTGCCTTAAAAGAACTGACCGATCGGGGATCGCTGAAAACTTATCGTGGAATCCCTGAAAACAACGGCGGTTTTACACCAGATGATGGGTTAATGACCTGCCGTGAACATATCCAACATTTGAGCCTTGTGGAACGTTATATATTACGGAAAATAATTGATGCCCTGAACCTGCAACTTGATTTTCCGGAAGTTGACTCCACCGATTCAATCACGACCGAAATCGACACTTTGATACAAACCTGGCAATTGACCGGAAATTTGCTGGCAAAGATGCAAGACGATGATTTGGATAAAACGATTAAACTTGAAGAGGAAAATATTCAGGTTGATGTCAGGCACCTGCTTCATGTGCTGGTTGAACATCAGGTCCACCATCGCGGCGAAATGGTTGTGTACATAAGGGCTATGGGCCTAGTTCCGCCCAAGCGTTGGGCTGATTAAGGAAGCGATGGATAATTCAAATATTAAAAAAAGGCTGAGAATATCGACGATTGAATTATTTTTATATTGCCCCGGTTGCCGGTATCTGGTAATATGGGCAAGTTAAGAATTGGTGTTCCGGACCGATAATTAACGGTGTAAAAGGGGCTTGCGGTATTCTTAAAAATAACTTGCCATAGGCAGTAAAATAAAGTATCACTTAACCGGATTAGTGAGACGCATCTTAGACGAGATCCAATCCATCCCGGAGGAACAATGGGCAAAAGAGCACAATTTTATTATCAAAATCCCTGTTCCATCTGTGAGGAAGCTAAAGCCTTCTTGGAGGAAAACGGTGTGATCCTCATTGAGAGGGATGTCAGCAAAACACCTTTGAACAAACGCGAATTGTCCGGTATAATGGGTTATCATAATCCCAAACATTATCTGGACAGCAAATCCTCGTCGTTCAAGAAACAGAAACTTGACTCAAAGCTACCCTCACGTGACGATCTCCTTGATTTGATCATGGAGAATCAAGATTTGTTGAAATATCCCATCATCAGGGTCGGCCGGTTAATGACCATCGGCAGTAATCGCCAGCAGTTGATTGATATGTTTCAAATCAACATGTCTGACAATGGGAACAGGAAAAACGGAAGAGTTACCGACGGTAACAAATAACGACCTGTTTCGCCGGTCGTGGTAGTCGGGTAAATTCAATATAATTCATATTATGTTGTCTGCTTAGCGCTTTACAGAGACGTCTGTTTGGGCTATATTCCGTCCAATGTATTGAAAGGAGATATGGATGGATATAGAACGCGATGTTCTTGAAGTTGATGTTCTGATTGTCGGAGCCGGACCGGCCGGTTTGGCCTGCGCTTATCACCTGATGAAAACAGCCGAAAAAGAGGGCGTTGAAGCGCCCGCCGTTCTGGTTATAGAGAAGGGTAGTCATCCGGGCGCTCATTCGTTTTCCGGGGCCGTGATGGATCCGGCCGGGATAGCCTCGCTGATGCCCGATTATCTGGATCAGGGGATGCCTTACGAGGCCAAAGCGGGCAAGGATGAGCTCTGGTATCTGACTGACAAGTCACACCTCAAATTACCCTTCACACCTCCCGGAATGGGCAACGACGGCAATTACATCATTTCCCTCAATAAATTCGTCAGCTGGCTGGCTGAACAGACCGAAGCGCTCGGCGTGGAAATATATCCCGAAACAGCCGGGTTCGATCTGGTTTTCGAAGAGGGGAAAGTGACCGGAGTCCAGACTGTTGACATGGGTCTTGACAAGCATGGTGGAAAACGGTCGAATTTCGAACCGGGCACAATCATCAAGGCCGGCGTAACTATTTTGGCCGAAGGCCCGCACGGTTCGCTGACCCGTCAGGCCCGAGAAAAACTGACCATCTTTGACAAAGCCATCAATCAGTCCTACTTAACCGGCGTCAAGGAAGTTTGGGAAATCCCTAAAGGACGGCTTGAAGAAGGACAGATCATTCATACTTTCGGCGCACCTTTGCCATCCAGTGAATACGGCGGCGGGTTTATTTATAAAATGTCGGGCAATCTGGCTGCGGTCGGTTTTGCCGTCGGACTGAATTCGCCCGATCCGACCAATGACCCTCATCGCCATTTTCAGGTATTCAAATCTCATCCCTCCATTCGCGGCTATCTTGAAGGCGGCACCATGCTGCATTATGGAGCCAAAACCATACCCGAAGGCGGTTTCTTTGCTATTCCTCAGCTTTACGACGACAATTTCCTGATAATCGGAGACTCGGCCGGGTTCCTCGATGCTCAACGTCTCAAAGGCATTCACCTGGCTATCCGGACCGGTATGATGGCCGCCGAAACGGTCATCGAAGCGGTTCAAAAGGAAGATTTTTCTTCGACTACACTTTCGGTTATGCAAAAGAAATTCGATCAGAGTTCGGCCAAAGCCGAATTGCAAAAAATCCGCAATTATCATCAGGGATTCGAAGGCGGTCTTTTTTCCGGTATGTTCAATTTTGGTTTTCAGTTCGTTACCGGCGGGCGGGGACTGTTCGACCGTCGCGATGTCGGCCCCGATCATACGCATATGAAGAAAAAAGCCGAATTTTTCAGCGGCGGCAGGCAGCCGAAACAGCCGATGAAATTCGACAATCAGCTGACTTTCGACAAATTGACCGACGTCTATCGTAGCGGCACCAAGCATGAAGAGGACCAACTGCCTCATCTGGTGATCGCCGATTACGATATCTGCAACGGCCGCTGTATCGAGGAATACGGCAATCCCTGCCAGTATTTCTGTCCGGCCCAGGTTTATGAAATGGTGGAAAACGAGGACGGCTCGGGCGTGCATCTGCTTTTGACCCCGTCCAATTGCGTGCACTGCAAAACCTGCGATATCGCCGATCCGTATCAGGTCATCACCTGGAAAGTACCTGAAGGTGGCGGCGGTCCCAATTACGAAAATTGTTAGCTTGGAGTTGTCTTAACAAAAAAGCCGGTCATACGACCGGCTTTTTTTTATGTTAGTGGCATGTATAGAAATTTTGGATAAGCCCAGTATACCCATATACTCAGCAAAACCGTAAATATTAAATAGCGCACTCTATGATTT
>JAAEQF010000888.1 GCA_024231695.1 FCB group bacterium | reverse complement strand
GACAACCCGCCACCGGCGACCGGCCACCAGACGCCCGCACAGACGCAGGCCACCTGTAACGATTGATCCGGTTATCGGGGTCACGTATTTTTTCCCCTCGATTCTGAGCGCGACCCCGATAACCGGAACAACCCCGACAATCCACATGACCCCGATAATCCCTACCACCAGCGCATAAAGAAACCCGGTTAGAACCACCATAACCGGGTATCTCGTTATAATCGTCACATCCGGGACCGCGAAATTCGTGACCCCGATAATCGGAACAACCTACCGAATGCTGACATACTTCAAAGCCTTTACATCCGGCAGAAGCGTTATAAGCTCATCATGCCCGAGAAACTGCATCATCCGTACATCCGGGTAAACGAAACAACCGTGATGTTCCCCCAGCGTGATATAATCGGAAACTTCCGCATCAACGAAACAAAGGAAATTACCATCATAATCGTAAACCGCCCCAAAATCGGTATCACCCTGAACATCGGTAACAACCGCATCTCCGACATATTCCCAATCGAAGTCACGACCGGATTTATTCTTAAAATCAGGATCATTGACAATATCGGCAAACTTCATACCGATGTAATTCTCCAACCGTTTGGGATGACTATCAAAATCGAAGGAAGCCTTGTAATCCGCATAGGTCATACTGGCAGTGCCATCGGTCCCGAGTGCATCCTTGATAAGATCGGTAAAATCGTAACCACAGCGAATACGGCTACAAGTCTCAGAATCCCACTCACCGCGGCGCTGACACGTTATTTTCGTTGCCATCCGTACCATTGTATCTTCCGGTATATCCTGCATATACCCTACATACTCACCATCCACTCGTTCGAGGGGGGCACCGTCGATATAATTGTGTACTTCCCCACAATCGGGACAAGTGATACTAACAGGCGTATTCAGTGCATTCAACATAATCGTTTCTTTCGTTAAAATAGGAACTAAGTAAACACAATCGGACTAACCGTTACGACTCATACAGTGCGTAGTAATCGTTGTAAAGGTCTCGAACCTCAACAAGCAACTGCTCAGCACGACTGTCAGAACAGATATTTTCGTTAGAAATCATATCATAGACACGATTCTCAAAATCCTCACAGGTATCCCAATCAGAATCATCGTCAAGACCGGAAAGCATCGGAATATCAAACTTATCGAACAACATGGCAGCACCCTTCCAATCGGACTAATTGTCACAACCTTGCGCTTGACGTAGCTCCCCCCGGATATCCGTTACAATCTGATCGAGCGCCCGATATTCCTTCAATTCGGCACAACCGTAAGCATGGAGGCAACTGTCGCAATCGTGCCAATTGTTACGACCGCTACAACTCTGCCAGTCCCCCCGGTCGATGATAGCGCTTTGATACGCAAGCCCTAATTGGGCAATTGCATTTGGCATAGTGAACCTCGTAGGTGAAAATTTGTTTCTCGTCTACCACAAGCATAACACACCCTAGCCCAGAAGCAAGGAAAAAAATCAGAAAGAAAACCGGTTTGCGGGACGTTACGGTTATTCTAGTTATCGGGGTCAACCTAAAATCCGGTGACCGGCGATCGGTCCCCAGACAAAACGCCACCTGCAACCCGTCCACCTGCCCCGCTCTGCTCGTCCCCCGGCGACCGGCGACCGACAACCCGCCACCGGCGACCGGCCACCAGACACGCGCACAGACGCAGGCCACCTGTAACGATTGATCCGGTTATCGGGGTCACGTATTTTTTCCCCTCGATTCTGACCGCGACCCCGATAACCGGAACAACCCCGACAATCGCCAGCGCCAGCGCATAAAGAAAGACCGGCATAACCGGTCTTTGTTGGGCGCGACCCCGTTATTCTGTCTCAGCATATGGACGGTTATAATCCGCCCAAACGGCCTTCGCAGCCAATTGGGGGGTATCCCCGGTTTGCACTAGGGTGATAGCCTCACCCCCATTTAGGCTACATGTTAGGGTGGCCTCATACCCCCCGGCATCCGTGCGTTTGACTCCCGATTCAATAAACTTTCTCACCCGTCTGGGGGGATAGAAACAAGCCTCATTAGTGCCTTCCACCCCTTCCTGAATATCCGCAAAAACGGCAAGACCCTTAATAATGGCATCATCAGGATCATAGGAAATACCGGCCTTAAACAGCCACGAATCAATACCATCGGTATATTCGATATTACCGACATACTGGTCACCCTTGGGGTAGGTACCAACTACAAGTGATTCAATCTTTATAACCCGCAAACCCGACATAAATCCTCCAACATGAAAAATCAGAACCTAGTAAAGCGTGACCCCGATAACCTACCGAGTCGCTACTTCCTTGAGAATGTTCCTATCCGGCAGAAACGTCACAAGCTGTTCATGCCCGAGAAACTGCATCATCGGCACATCCGGGTAAAGGTGAATCCCGTGATCTTCGTAAATATTGACATAGGCGACAAACGCGCCACCGATAGCAATAAGGTAACCACCGCGAAAATCGGCCAAGACGCCAAAGTCGGCATCCCCCTCAGAATAGCGGACTTCGTTAGAAGCCATATTACCGTTATCTTCCCCCCAATCGTACCACTGATCGAACGGATTGTCAAAATCGCCATCACCGACAATACCGGCAAAGGTACGCCCGACGTACATTTTCAGTTCTTCCGTTACAGGTACATTCAGCAGATTTTTCTCTCTAATCGACACAGTCGGTATCTCCGTTAAAATTAGAAACTAGTAAAAGGTGCCCCTGATAACCGGATTAACCGGCACACAACTGGTTACCGTAAACAGCCCATTTATCCGGCCCAGCGTTAAAACGTGCATTAACCTCAGAAACCGCACCTTGCAGCGAGGTAGCAGAAGCGGAAAGCTCCCACGAATCGTCACCATCGACACAAGTGGCCGTGGCCGTCCAAGGCAGTGAATCCGCTTCAAACGACTGATTCACTACAACCGATTCGATCCGCACATGCGGCTTAACGGTATAACCGTTAAGACTCCACGAATCCTTGTCACCGGTAAAAATAGCCATAACCCCTACATTCGCTCCCCCCGGCGTATCCCCCCGTGGACCCTCAATAACCCAAAATTCCGCACCGTCGTTACAATGCAATTCAGTAGAAAAACCCTCATCATTGTCGCGGGTAATCATCTGCGTAATAGTAAAGTTTGACATAGTAAACCTTTGTTTCTGGGGGGGGGGGTTAAAAATTTGTTTCTCGTCTACCACAAGCATAACACACCCTAGCCCAGAAGCAAGGAAAAAATCAGAAAGAAAACCGGAT
>JAAEQF010000887.1 GCA_024231695.1 FCB group bacterium | reverse complement strand
TTTTGTTTTCAGAAACTCCCGCAAATCGCTAGGCTCAGGCGCTTTGTCCTCTTCCTTCGGAACAAGATAAGCCGCCAATTGTTTATCACCCGGCTGATCTTCCCTGGCGATTACTACTGCTTCTTTAACTCGCTCATGCCTGCTTAATACGGACTCAATCTCCCCTAATTCAATCCTGAACCCGCGGATTTTTACCTGATGATCAATTCTTCCCAGAAACTCGATGTTGCCGTCGGGAAGCCGGCGGCACAGGTCTCCAGTCTTGTAAAGACGGCTCCCGGGCTCATCGCTGAATGGATTCGGAATAAATTTCTCTTTTGTCAAATCAGGGCGGTTCAGATAACCGCGGGCAAGTCCTGCTCCGCCGATATGAAGCTCGCCCGGGACGCCGATTGTGACTGGTTGAAGGCGCCGGTCAAGGAGGTACAGCTGCGTATTGTCGATTGGATGGCCGATGTGCAGGGCGCCGTCCTGTCCATCATATTGCATGCCGGAGGCGCAGACGGTGTATTCGGTAGGGCCATA
>JAAEQF010000886.1 GCA_024231695.1 FCB group bacterium | reverse complement strand
GTTTTGTGGAAATTGTATCTTTTGCAAACGATAAAGATTTCTTTGCCGCTCATCAGATCTAGTACACACACAAGGGAAGGGTTGTTCACCATCCACCATAGCCACCATAGCCGTAGCCACCATAGCCATAATCATAGGTGGGGACGTAAGTGGTCTTCTTGACGCCGGGGGTCTTCTTGACGGAGGAGGCGGCAACAGCCTTTCTGTCCCAGTCCTTCTCGGTGTATCTGTCGTAGTCCTCAGCCCACTGGTCGTCGTCAGCACGGACCTTGCGGGCGTATTGCTGATCATCGTAGGAGGCGGCGTTGACCATGTCGTAGGACTTGCCCCATCTGGAGTCGGCGTCACGGCCGTAAGCCTGCTTGGCCCACGCGTCGTTGTCGTAGGAACCAGCCTGGGCGGCGGCACCGGCGGAGGCGCCAGCGTCGGTCTTGCTGTAGGTGGCGGCCTTGCCGTAGCCACCGTAGCCGCCGTAGCCACCGTAGCCGTAGCCACCATAGCCGGCCTTGCCGTAGCCAGTGACGGTTCTGGTGTCAACGTCCTTCTCGGAAGCGGCCTTGTCCCATGAGGAGGCACCGTAGAGGTCACGGTCCTTGCCCCACTGCTGGGCGCCCCACATGTCGTCGTCCTTGTTGTCCCATTCGTCATAGGACTCGGCGTCGTAGGACTTGGCCCAGGTGGACTCGTAAGACTCATCGATCTCGAGGTCCTGGTCGCGGCCATAGGCATCCCAGTCGGAGCCAGACTTGCCCCAGTAGCCGTCCTTGGCACCGTAGGAGGCGTTGTTGACCTTACCGGCGGGGCCCTTGCCCCATCCCTGAGCCTTGCCGGGTCCCTTGAAGGAGGCGGCGGCACCGTAGGCGCCCATGTCGCCGGAGTCGTATCTGTCGTAGTCCTCGGCCCACTGGTCGTCGTCGGCCTGGAGCCATCTGGCGTACTTCTCGTTGTCGTAAGACTTGGCGGAGACGCGGTCGTAGGACTTGCCCCATCTGGAGTCGAAGTCGGAGCCGGAAGCCTGCTTGGCCCACTCGTCGTTGTCGTAGCCAGCCTTCTGGGCAGCGTTGTTCTTGGAGGCGCCGGACCAGACGGTCTTGTCGGTGACTTCACCAACCTTGGCGACACCGCCGTAGGAGCCGTAGGCACCACCGTAGGCAGCCTTGCCAGCGACGGCCTTGCCACCGTAGGCAGTAGCGCCAGCGGTCTTGCCGTAGCCGCCGTAGCCGCCGTAGCCAGCACCGTAGCCGGCAGCACCAGCGTAGCCAGCACCGTAGCCGGCCTTGCCACCGTAGGACTTGCCGTAGGAGCCACCGTAGTAGGCGTTGATGGGCTGAGTCTTGGAGGTGGTCTTCTTGGCAGAAGCAGCAGCACCGTAGGAGGAAGCACCATAGACATCTCTGTCCTTGCCCCAAGCCTGAGCGCCCCACTTGTCCTGGTCAGCGTTGTCCCATTCATCGTAGGACTCGGCGGAGTAAGACTTGGCCCAGGTCTGATCGTAGGAAACCTTCTCGTGGAGGTCCTGATCACGGCCCCAAGCGTCCCAGTCGGAGGCGAACTTGCCACCGTACTCAGCGCCCTTGCCGTAGGAGGCGGCGGAGGCACCGGGCTTGGTGTAGCCGTAACCGTAGTGGGAGGATCCGTTCTTGGAGGCAGCGTTGCCATAAGCGTCCTTCTCACCGCGGTTGTATCTGTCGTAGTCCTCGGCCCACTGGTCGTCATCGGCCTTCACCTCACGGGCGTAGTGCTCGTTGGCGTAGTTCTTGGCGTCGACGGAGTCGTAAGACTTGCCCCATCTGCTGTCGGAGTCGGTGCCGTAGGCCTGCTTGGCCCACTCATCGTTGTCGTAGCCAGACTGGGCCTGAGAGCCAGCCCAGGAGGCCTTGGCCTTGTTGCGGGAAGCGTCCTTCTCCCAGGAGGAAGCACCAGCCATGTCGCGGTCCTTGCCCCAAGCCTGGGCGCCCCACTTGTCGTTGTCCTGGTTGTCCCATTCGTCGTAGGACTCAGCGCGGTAGGACTTGGCGACAGTCTTGCCGTAGGACTCGTCGATTGAGAGGTCCTGGTCTCTGCCCCAGGCGTCCCAGTCGGAGCCGGTGGAGGTCTCGTAGCCTTGGTCGTAAGCCT
>JAAEQF010000885.1 GCA_024231695.1 FCB group bacterium | reverse complement strand
TCGTCGCTCACGTCCCCAAATGGAAAGAACGGCTCATTCTGAAGCCCAAGGAACTCTCCATTGAAAAACCAGAAAAACCGGTCCCCGCGCCGGATGTGAAAACCATGATGCTCAATACCATTGTTGATCTTGAAAATGAGCTTAAACGGCTGAAAAAGCAGGCAAAATCGATGGAAGCGGGACAAAGGCCGGCTGAGGATGACGTGGACCGCCTCGCATACATCCGGGAAGAGCTTGAGGCCATCCTTCCAGGGTAGAAGATCCGATAGTCGTATTTGGTTTGCGCCCACAGAGCGTTTTGGTCTATGACGCACTGAATGCGCACCGGGACGGCGCAAGATCACTGTCAAGGTGGTGGATATCTTCGGCAATGACACCATGACCATTGTCGAGGTGACGATATGAGAACAATGGGTTTTAATTCCCTCGAATTCGAGGGGTTTAGACCATCCTAATTATGGCGAATTCGCCGCAATTGAAATTTAACCGGAGATCGGGTCGAAGATGAGTAAATTATCCATTCAAGGAAAAGACGTTACAATCGTTAGCATTAACAAGAAGGATTACATATCTATCACGGATATTGCAAAATACCGCAGCAGTGAGACTCCCGCAGATATAGTAAAAAACTGGCTGAGAAGCAGAAGCACCATTGAATTATTGGGATTGTGGGAAAAGTTATATAATCCCGATTTTAAACTGGTCGAATTCGACCAGTTTAAAATTGAGGCAGGAGCAAACTATTTTGTCCTCTCTCCCAAAAAGTGGATTGAGAAAACAAATGCCATAGGCTTGATTTCTAAATCGGGACGATATGGTGGCACGTATGCCCATAAAGATATTGCGTTCGAATTTGCCTCATGGATTTCCATTGAATTTAAGTTTTATCTAATCAAAGAGTTTCAACGGCTGAAGGAGGCGGAACAGGCTCGGCTAGGCTGGGACATCCGGCGCAATCTTGCCAAAATCAATTACCGGATTCATACCGATGCCGTTAAGGAAAACCTGATACCGCCGGAACTGACCTCACGCCAGACAAGCCTTGTATACGCCTCGGAAGCGGACGTTCTGAACATGGCTTTATTCGGCAAGACTGCCAAGGAATGGCGCGACAACCATCCGGGCGAGAAGGGTAATATTCGCGACTTCGCCAACATGGCCCAGCTTGTCTGCCTGTCCAATCTTGAGAACCTGAATGCCCTTTTTATCAATGAAGGCATGGCCCAGAAAGACCGGCTGATAAAACTGAACGCCATTGCTATTCAACAGATGAGACTTTTGACTGAGGACACGATTACCAAACGACTTGAAGCGGGGGACGAATAATGGCGCTACACAAGAACTTCCCCTGTTCGCCACAAGTAATTCTCGATCCGGACATCCGCTGGTTCCCCGCCGATGAAGCCTTGCGCAGGTGTGGAGTTTCTTCTACAAACTCTACGAGTTCGGTGAAGTCATGAGCCGGGGCTTTGAAGCTCCGCATATATTGTATAACAAGTCCAAACGCCAAGGGGGTGCACAATATATGCAACAAAGCGG
>JAAEQF010000884.1 GCA_024231695.1 FCB group bacterium | reverse complement strand
CTGGTGGGAAAAATCAGTAAGAAAAGTATATGCAGAAGAAAACAACCCTGATTTCAAAGAAGCCGGCATTCAGATGACAAGGCTGACAGGACTCGGTGGATATGACACAGGATACGAAGAATACGGAATACTGACACATCATACAATATTTACCGACATCCGAGAAAATGAGACAGTCACAAAAGTATTCATTAACAGGGATACTGCAACCGAAACAAGGATAATCGAATACCCGGATCCTGATCCCGAAAAAAGCATTGCAAAAACTGTCAGTATAAACGGCAGGCTGAAGTATTCATTCAGCAGAACTGGTGCTGAAATGTCATATGAATATGACGATCTCGGCAGAAGAGAACATGTCATTGACTCACGGATAAATTTGCCGGAAGTCACCACTTATAATGATAAAGGCCAGGTTGAATCTGTTAAAGATCCGTCTGAAAAGAAAACTGTGCATTTTTATTATGATGAAGAAACCGGCCAAAAAACAGAAGAAAAAGTTGTAACAGAAACCGGGGAAGAATTCATCACCAGGTATATGTACAACGAACATGGCCAGGTTACGCACATCCGGGGCAATGCCGATTATCCAGTACAGTACGAATACGATGAATACGGGCGCCTT
>JAAEQF010000883.1 GCA_024231695.1 FCB group bacterium | reverse complement strand
TCTGTTGAAGCAGATGCAACGGCGAGTCAACCTGTCTGCCTTTGGTGGCGGAAAGGCACATCTGCGGCCAAGTGAAGCCAAGAATCCGGACAAAGAGGAACGTCAGAAGATATTGAAGAACCGACGTCAAGTAGCCACACGTCGGAGCAACGACCAAGCCAAACTGAAGCAAGTGGAGCGAGAATTGCAGCAATTGCGTGAAGGGAAAGCGATCTCCAACAAGTTGAGATTGGGTATCAGAGACTTGAAAAAACTGGTTAAGGATTTGAAACGGTGTGTCCAAAGGTCCACGGCACGACTGGACAAGTTGGACAGCTTGCTGAACTGGTTGGATGGCAACGAAGCACGTCCGGAGGAAAAAGCAGTGGCCGAACTCGACCTGACACGCGATTCCATTTTGACCCAACTGAAATTGGATGTCTTCACGGCCCAAGAAACGCTGTTGGATGACTTCATCGAACAGGCTCTCAAACCAGTGCTGAGAGAGGAGGCAGAGCAACAGGCCGCAGAACGACGACGGGGGGACGCGCGCTCGACGGCCAAAGAACGCACAGGCGA
>JAAEQF010000882.1 GCA_024231695.1 FCB group bacterium | reverse complement strand
GTTTTGTGTTCAGTGGGCGGGGTCGCCGGTGGCAGAGGGCGCCAGCGCCACCCGTCCCCGCTTCCCGCGAGAATCCCGCCGTTCTTCCTTCGCCTTCACCTGGAAAATGAACTGTGCTATCCCCACCAACAAAAGCACATCTCCGATGCTTATTGCCGCCCGTCTCCAGGGTACCTTAATGCGAATGATGTCCGATAAAATCCACAAATTCGTATCCTCTTTGTCAATAACGATACTTTTGCTTTTCAATGGCCTGATGCCTACTTCAATCGGTACTTTGTCACGATAGACAAAGTGGGCGGCGTCTGGAGTGAGGGGCATCCAACCGCCGTTGACCAACGCGACTACGATGTTGAAGACAGCGCCAAGAATGACCAGTTTGACTCCCGGTATATGGCGGTTTAAGAGAAAAAAAGCTGTAGCGCCAAGGTGAAAAGATGTCATAATTAACATTTGAAAAACGCTCTGGCCTGGCACGTAGACGACAAGGATTATCTGTAAGGCCAACAGAACGATAATGCCGACGATAAGCTTCCAGCCGCCTCGGTATGGCCTTTCACCAATAGGGGCGATGTAGTCACGCCGGAGTACCAGCGATCTGACAACCGCCAAGGCTACTAAAATGAGTCCTATCTGAGCCATAAAAACCATACTAAATTTCTCTTTCGTGTGAGAATGAAGTTAAAGGAACGGTCATCAGCCGCCGTAATGACTGCCCGCACGAGGTACGCCAAAGTCGTGGGGCGCTACAGATGAGCCGTCACTGTTGTCATTGAATATTATCATAGTTTTTCTCCGTATTAATTTAGTTTATCCGCCCATATCACCACCAGCGACCCCCGCCATCGCCACCCGCCCCCGCTTCTTCCCGCGAGAATCCC
>JAAEQF010000881.1 GCA_024231695.1 FCB group bacterium | reverse complement strand
CTCGGGCGGATAGTGGATTATCAGTGGGTACGTCAAGTTCTTCAGATGGAGTTAGGGTACTCTCTACTTCTCCTGGGTTTTGGTTGGAGGATTCTTCTGGAGGTGGGTCTAGTATTAATTTTGTAAATGACGGAGGGTACTTTCAAATACAGGAAAGAAGTACTGGCTTTGAAGGATTCCTTAAAAACCTAATGTACATTCAAGTTAGTTCTGGAAATACTTGTATTTATGGGAACTTAACTTCTGGAGCTACGTGTGATTTTGTTTTTGGTCAAGATCATAAAGTACCTACTATAGAGGAAGTAGATAAGAATATTAAACAATATAACAAGTTACCTGGATTAGAGGAACCTGAAGGAATTAGTATGCGGGATCTTATGATTAAGACCGAAGAACAAGCTCTTTATATTATACAGCTTAATAATAAGTTAAAGGATCTAGAAAAACAGTTTGTATTATTCTCTGCGCGACTTGCGGCATTGGAGAAAAAGGAGTAAGTTATGAATCTTAAATTAATGGCACTTAATATTAAGGAATTTTGTCCAGGGCTTTCTATACCATTAATAAAACAAAGGATTAATGTAAGGTATAAACAGATACTGGAGAAAGAAGATTGGGTTTTTCTTAATGACTCTGAGGTTGTTACACTTCCTGAGAGAGTGAGTAATAGTAGTACAGAGAGTTGTATAGCTACGTTTGGTTCTACTACTATTACTGGAACAGGAACTAGTTGGAGTTCTAGTATAGAGGGTAAGTTATTCAGAATAGGTGGAGATGCCCAATTTTATAGGGTGAGTAGTGTTACTAGTAATACTGAGCTGGAGTTAGAGGTTGGGTACGCTCAGGATACAGTAAGTGGAGAAGATTTTGAGTACTGGAATGAGTATTACTCACCTAGTAGTAGTGAGATTACTAAGATAAAGAGTGTAGTGTATCAGTCGGAGTTGGTGGAGAAACCTAATGATTATATCCAGAGACTAGATCCTGAGAGAACTAGTACAGGTAGTCCGGTCTATTATTCTGTTGTAAGTAAGGTCCGCCAGGGTGGAGTAGGTAGGATAGATATATGGCCGGTTCCGGATGATAATTATGGAGTAAGGGTTTATTATAAGAAAACGGTGAGTGGGTTGAGTAGTAATAGTGATGAGCCTGTGTTTGATGCCGCGTTACTGGAGAGTGGGGCACTCTGGGATTGCTTCCGGTTGAGTTTTGGCCTTACACAAAATCCGGCCTTTATTGGTCTGGCGCGGGATGCGCGGCTTGAGTACTCAGGCTTACTAAGAGAAACTATTATAGAGGACTTACGGAATAGTTCCTTACCTGATAGGGTAAGATATGCTGATGATAATACACTAGGTTATTACAATGATGAATACGCACTAGACCACGGAATTGTATTATAAGGAGGTTTATGATGTTAGTGAGTACTGTAATTACTAATATAAAAAATACACTTCAAACTAGTGGTGTGTATAGAGGAAGTGCTTTTATACTCAAAGGGATTAATGAGGCATTAGGGCTTACTAGTTATCTTACCTTGTATGATGAGAGGAAGAGTAGTTTATCTATTACAGGAAGCCGGAATGTTACAGGATTACCTAGTGATAGTGATGGCGCGGAAATGATTGTTCCTATTTATGTTAGTAATGGAGTGAGTGGGAATAGAGTTAATCCGGTTAGATTACT
>JAAEQF010000880.1 GCA_024231695.1 FCB group bacterium | reverse complement strand
CGATCAGTTTTTAATACCTAAACATATGCCGATATCAAGGGACACTGCCCGACGTCTTTCCCGACTGGCGCGACTCGATTTGCCTGCCTTAGAACTGAACAAAACCACTACTCAATTATCTCCAATTGTCGAATTCGCGGAATTCCTACAGGTAATGGACATCAAGGCCTCAAGGGGCATATCTATCTTGAAAGGCGGCTATTTTATCGTGCCGAGAGTAATCTGACCATGGCTCGTGTAACCGCGATCATTCCGGCCCGTCTCGCAAGCAAGCGGTTTTCTCGCAAGGTTCTCCACCCTCTAAACGACAAGCCTCTGATTTACCATGTCTGGAAGTCGGTCAGTCGGTCGCGGTTGATCGACCGCGTTTTCGTGGCTACCGATTCGGTGGAGATTGCCCGGGCGGTCAATGATTTCGGCGGGGCGGTGATTATGACCTCGGCCCGGCCCCGCAACGGTACCGAGCGGGCGGCCGAAGCGGTTGCTGAACTGCGAACCGATCTGGTAATCAATGTGCAAGCCGATAATCTGGGCTTGACGGGAGCGGTGCTGGACCGGGTAATCAAGGCGATGCTGTCGGATAAAAGCATTGCTTGCGCTACCCTGGCCCGGAAAATCGAAGGCCGGGACTGGAAGAAAAAACTCGAGAATTCAAATGTGGTCAAGGTCATCGGCAGCCCCGACGGACACGCGCTCTGGTTTTCGCGGCATCCTATCCCGTATATTCAACAAAGTGCAAAAAAAAGGGCTATTGATCTTTTCCCTTTTTTGGAGCATATCGGCGTATATTTTTTCAGGAGGAAAGCTTTGCTTGAATATGCCGGACAGGCGCGGGGACGAGCCGAAGCGGCGGAATCCCTGGAGCAGTTGCGCATTATAGAACACGGAGGACGGATAAAGCTGTTTACCACGCGGATCGACATCCTCTCGGTGGACAGCAAAACGGCGTTGAAGAACCTCAGGATTAAATTATAGGTGGGTAATATCGTGGCTGATCAAAAGACCAAATATATCTTTATAACCGGCGGCGTGGTTTCGGCGCTGGGCAAAGGAATCGCCTGCGCCTCATTGGGGGTTCTGCTCAAAAAACGCGGTTTGTCGGTCAATATCATCAAACTCGATCCGTACCTCAATATCGATCCGGGAACGATGAACCCCTTCCAGCATGGTGAAGTTTATGTGCTCGACGACGGTTCGGAAACGGATCTCGACCTCGGCCATTATGAGCGATTCTTGAATCAGTCAATGACCAAGGACAATAATCTTACCGCCGGTCAGGTCTATCATACTATTATCACCCGCGAAAGACGCGGCGATTATCTGGGCGCTACGGTTCAGGTAATTCCTCATGTAACCGAGGAAATCAAGAATTCGATCAAGCGGCTGGAAACCATCAACGGCAAAGTCGATGTGATGATTTGCGAGATTGGCGGAACCGTCGGTGATATTGAATCCTTGCCTTTCCTGGAAGCGATCCGGCAGATGGGTCTGGAGGGCGAGCCGAACGATTCTTTGTATATTCACCTGACTCTGGTACCGTATGTTGATTCGGCCGGTGAATTGAAGACCAAGCCGACTCAGCATTCGGTCAAGGCTTTACGCGAAATCGGGATTCAACCCAATATCCTGCTGTGCCGCACATCCAAAACTCTGGATGAATCAATGCGGAAGAAAATCGGCCTGTTCTGCTCCGTCCCCAGTAAAAACGTGATTGAGGCTATCGACGCCAGTACTATCTACGATGTACCGCTTAAATTCGAGGGTCACGGTTTATCCAATCTGGTTCTGGATCATCTGGGTCTGAGTGCGCCGGAACCTGATCTGCAGGAATGGGAAAATCTGGTCACCAATATCAAGAATCCGACCCGGAGGGTCAAGATCGCCATCTGTGGTAAATATGTTTATCTCAAGGATGCCTACAAATCGATTATCGAAGCTTTCATCCATGCCGGAGCGGAAAACGATGCCCGCGTCGATCTGGTCTGGGTTTCTTCGGAAGATATCAAGCAGGACGGCGCGGCCAAATTTATGGCCGACGTGGACGGCCTGTTAATACCTGGTGGTTTTGGTGAACGGGGCGTCGAGGGCAAAATCGAATCGATCCGGTATATCCGGGAAAACAAAATTCCTTTCCTCGGTATCTGTCTGGGTATGCATTGCGCCACCATCGAATACGCCCGCAATGTCTGCGGTCTGGAAGACGCACATAGTTATGAGTTCTATCGCGACCTCAAACATTCCGTCATCCACCTGATGGCCGATCAGGAGAATATCACTGAACTGGGCGGGACCATGCGCTTGGGAGCCTATCCGGCCACTGTGGACAAGGACAGTTTCACCTATAAAGCCTATGGCGAGACGGAGATATCGGAACGCCATCGCCACCGTTATGAGTTCAATAACGAATATCGGGAGATGTTTATCGAAGCCGGTTTGAAACTGGTTGCGGTGTCGCCGGATAAGAAACTGGTGGAGATAATAGAGGTTCCCAATCATCCCTGGTTTGTGGCCGTGCAGTTTCATCCGGAACTAAAGTCGCGACCGATTGCAGCCCATCCCCTGTTCCGTGATTTCGTGGCAGCAACCGTTGAGTATAAAAAGTCTCAGCAGGACAAAAAGCAATCGGAAACGCCCAAAAAACCGGTGGCTTGAAAACCTGACGACGGTTACTCAGGTTTCTGCATCAATTGATTCAGGTTGCGCGGCAGAATATCCAGACTATCATCGAGATAGATCTGCTTTAACTTTTTCGTCGTTTCGACCGGCAAATCATCGAGAGCCGTTCCCTTCAGCAAAAGCGCTGTCTCTTCCTGAGAAAACTCCACCGACGGTTGTATCCAGTCCTTGATATCCTTATTGACCGGGCAGGCTTTCTGGCAATGAAGACAGCCGACCAGGCAGTGATGCCAGGAGGGATCTATCCAATCTGGAAAATCGGGCGTCTGCTCATTGAAGAACGTCAGGCAGCGTTCGGCTTGGATGCGAAATCCGTCGGCCGATATAGCCCCGGTCGGGCATTTTTTGGTGCAGGCCTGACAATCCCGGCATTCATCTAAAGCCTGCAAATCACCCCAATTGTCTTCCGGGCAAGGGCAGTCAGTATAAAAGGCCAGCAAGCGATGATAACTCCCCAGACCGGATATATAGGCGATGTTGTTTTTTCCGTACTTGGCCAGGCCGCTGTGAACAGCCAGTAGCTTTACCGGAAGAATCGCCCGAGCGGCGGTATAACCCTGCTGGTTTAATAAACCGGTCAGCATGTTTTCCACTTCGGCATCGTTGGAATGCAGATACGTCGGCGGGATAATAGTCGGAAGCTTGTTACAATTTACGGTAAAGATAACTTCGATACTGGGCTGAGGCTCGGCCACGATGATTACCGACCGGGGATCGGCAATATTGTCGGATTTTGAAAAACTCATGTTGGTCAGGTATGCGCGGCGCACTTCAGGGTTAATCAAACCATTGCTGAGTTCCGTCTCGAAACGACTCTGCATCTGATGCACATGGTCAATCGATACCATAGTGGATCGATATCCGCGACTCTCCAATCGAGCATATATGCGGTCGATGGTATCTGAAATCTTCATTTCTACCTCCTGATCCAGCCAAAATGATTTTCCCGGCTTGGGCTTTATGCCTCTGTTACGACGGCTCGGCAGTTAAGTTGCGCCGTTACCATCATAAGTATATTACCGGTGACGTTACCTGTCAAGTGTTTTTGTTGGTTATTTTATACTGGACAGGGAATTGGCGAATGATTATATTAGTCCCGCTATGAAAAATCGTGAATTATTGGAAACCGGAGGCAAGCCGGCCCCGGGAGATTTGATTTTTGTCCAGGGTTTTGTCAACACACTGGATATTGAAAAAGGTCAGGATGAGATCGGTGATATCAGGAGTTTGAAATCCTGGCTGATGCAACATGGCCTGCTGACCCGGTCAACTCCGATCAAGGTGAGCGACCTGAAGGCGGCGCTACTGTTCCGGGAGGCTCTGCGCCGGTTGTTGGCGATCAACAACGGCGGAAAAGCGAATGAAGTTTCGCTGAAAACGCTAAACCGTCTGGCCGCTCGCTGTGAACTGGCCGTAATCTTCGGAAGCGACGGTTCGGCCCGACTGGAGCCGTCCGGTAAGGGAATATTCAAGGCCCTGGGTCATCTTCTGGCGGCAGCAATTGAGGCAGTAGGCGATGGTCGATGGACGCGCTTAAAAATCTGCTGCATGGACAACTGCCGTTGGGCTTTCTATGACGGGTCGAAAAACCGGTCGGGGCGGTGGTGTGCGATGTCGGTTTGCGGTAGTCGGGACAAAGCCCGTGAATATCGCAAACGACGGGCCGGGCACGTATAATCTGCGGGTAAAATGACGAACCGGCCTTCACACGCCGTACTTGCCTTCGTATTTTTTCAGCAGGGCTTTGAAACGCGGGTTCTCGCGGAGGGTATCCCAATAAGGACTGATGCGGGCATCATGAATTTGTATCATTGAGGGATGCTCTATCAGATATTCCAAAAGTTCAAGGGCCTCCTCTTCCTCTCCGACCATTGTATAAACTTCGCACAGGAGGCGCAGCATCTCGCTGCCGTTCATGTAGTCCTGGGAAACCGGCAGTAATTCCACGGCTCGCTGACCCTCCCGTACCGCCTCTTCTTTCCGACCAAGACCGGCATAGGCCAGAGCCAATCCGGAATGTTGAAAGGCGCTTCCCGGTAAAGCCGCAATTCTGGCTTCGCTTACCATGCGAGCCGAATCAAAATAAGTATGGCTGATTTCAATGCTGTCCATGTAACTGTATATACGGCCCTTCTGGACATAAAATTCGACGCTGTCAGCCAACATATATCCACCGGGCAGACTACGTCTCGACAAGGCCGATGGATAATCACGCAAAAACATATCGACAATTTCCGACCAGTATTCAAATCCCGGTCGTTCGGCATATAAACTAAGATTTTTAAGCAACGTATGAGTTTCTGAAGTATTCGCTCCGGTAAAAATCTCCACAAACAATTTCCACGTATGGGCTCGTTCATTATTGGTCGCCCATTTCAGGGCATCGTTTATTACTTGTTTGGCTTCGTCAAGGCGATGCATGAAGAACAATGTACGCACTAAAGGATCGATGGATTGAAAACTGCGCGGATCAAGACGATACACTTCCTGCAAACGATTCAGCGCCTCTTCCCAATGTCCTTGACGGCGATGGACAAATCCGATGGCCGCCAGCAGTTCGCTGTTGTTTGGTTGACTCTCCAGCGCTTTACTGAACTGCTTTAGGGCATTATCGTAGTCATTGTCGCAATAATAATAAACATAACCCTTGGCCAGATAGCCGTCGGCATGACCCGCAGCCAGAGTAATGGCCTTCTCGGCCGCCTTGTGAGCAGCTTGATAATACTCTTCAGTTCTGTTTATATTGTTGATATAGGCGTAGCCAAGCATTTGAGCCATTTTACTGTAAGCCTGAATGAAATTACTGTCGAGTTCAACCGCCTTTTCGAACATATCAATGGCATGATTGATATGGACGCGCTCGTCCCAGTAAAGCAGTCCTCGAAGATAATAATTGTAGGCTTCAAGATTCCCGGTCGGCTGTGTGGTTATCGTTTGTATCTCCGGCTCCAGCAGGGTCACCCCCATCGCCTCCGCTATTTGTCCGGCAATATCGGCCTGAACGGCAAACACCCCGGTAATCGCCCGTTCATAGGTGTTGGCCCAGATATGCGAATCATCGGTAACCCGAATCAGTTGAGGAATAATTCGCACGCGGCTGGTATCCCCTGTTTTGTCCCAGCGAATTGTCCCTTCCAGTATATAATCAACCTTGAGTTCTTTGCCGATTTGCTTTACTGTCTTATCGGAATTCCGATACTGTTTCGCACTCGTTCGAGAGATAACTCTTAGTCTTCCGATCCCGGCCAGACGAGCAGTTATTTCATCGGTGATGCCATCGGCAAAATAATCATCCTCGGGAATACCCAGATTTTCAAATGGTAGAATGACCAGCGAGGCTTGAGCCGCCTTACCCTGATTAGTACTCCCCGGATCATCCGAGAAAAAAGACCAGTAAATGACCACGACGCCCAAAATCAATACCGCACCAGTCACCACGAATCTGTTCCACCAATCGCCGGTTGGTTTTGCCTCGGGCTTGTCGTCTGAAACGGCCAATCTCTTTAAATCCGATACTACCCCGGCGGCGGTTTGATAGCGAAGATCCGGATCCTTTTCCAGAAGTTTACCAACAATTCGCTGCAAATCTCCGGAAACACCACTTTTATATCGAGACAATGGTTCGGGGTCCTCATTGAGGACAGCATTGAGCGTGGCCGCTTCGTTGTCACCTTTGAAAGGTTTCTGCCCGGCGATCATTTCGTAAAACAATACTCCGATAGAAAACAGATCAGCCCGGCTGTCCGCACTTTTGACCTGGATTTGCTCGGGCGACATATAACCCAGAGTCCCCAGTGTCGATCCTGTTTTGGTCAGCTTGTCAGTGCCCCTTACCGCCGCCAAACCAAAATCAACCAGTTTGGGCCGCCCCTTTTTATCCAGCATTATATTGGAGGGTTTAATATCACGGTGGACAATTCCGCCCTCATGGGCTTCCTGCAACCCTTCGCATATTTGTAATGTCAGATCAATGATTTTAGCCAGCGGTAAATCTTCCTGGCCAATTATTTCATTAAGCGGGCGGCCCTCACAACACTCCATGGCAAAGAAGGGCTGACCTTTGAATTCGGAAACTTCATAGATGGTGACAATATTGGGGTGAATTAGGGCAGCGGCGGCCTGAGCCTCCCGTTTGAATCGGGAGCGGCAATCTTCGTCACGGCTCAAGTGGGCCGGCAGGAATTTCAGCGCCACGCGGCGGTCAAGTTTGGTGTCTTCGGCCAGATACACCTCACCCATCCCCCCTGCGCCCAGTTTGGAAATTATTTTATAATGATCAATTTCCATACCGGCGGTAAGGGCAATGAATGACCGGGTTTGGTCATTATTTGATTCGCCAGAGGCCATCGGCCGACACCTTATTTGTGCTTCACGGTGATGTTAATCATTGAGTCTCTATAAGATAAGAATTCCACCCTCAAGCGCAAACCAATTATAAACATATTTTGGGATCGTGGCCATGTTACTTCAGGATTGTGACATTTATATAAAAACGCCAGAATATTACTCTATCTTGTCCGGGATTTTGGATTGAGCCATCTCGTAATGCTTATCGCAGAGCCAGAGATAATCACCTGTGTAGGTCGGTACACGTTTGAGACCCAGTTTCTCATGATTCGGATCATGCTCGCGAAGGAAGGAATGCAGAGCCAGGATACCAGAACGATTGGCTTCACTCATTTCGCCCTGCCGAACTCGTTCGTGGTCGGTAACCGGGATGTCTTTTAGCAACATCCCGGTCGCCTCCTTCATCAGATTAAGATGATCGGCAAGACCAGACTCTTTTACTGTGTCCGGTCCAAAGGCGATGTTGACGGCCGGGGCAACCATGGGCAGGATTGTCTTCAATACTCCGGCGATGAAATTGGCATAAGGTGCAGCTTGTATAAGCCATTCCCGGGTGGCGTTGAATTCATAAACCCCTTTTCCTTTTTCAAGTACCGGGTGCGGGCACCCTTCAGCTTCGCACCAAAGATGCAATTTATACTTCTTGGCGGTAAGTCTTCTCCAGTTGCCATCAACCGGATCAATTGTAAACAGACGCGGACCGCTTTTAGCTTCGTTGGCCAGGGCATGCATGATACCCATAACATAATAGGCCAATTGACTGTTCAGACCGGCAAAACCATCGGCCACAGACGTTTCAATCCGCGTCAGTTGTTCTTCAATGTTTTCTTCTTCAAAACCGTAAAGCAGTTGGACTATATTCTGAAGCTTGCGACATTCCTGACAACGGATCGTTTCATCGCCTTCATCCAGAAACTCTTTGAGCGCCTCGATATCAAAGCGGCCATCGCATTGTGCGCCATTGGCTATTTCCCGACAAGGGACGGTGAAATCATAGCGGCCTTCCATACCCGGCCAGTTGTCGGTGATCAGCTTGTGCAAGGTTTGCCGCAAAATATTCATGAAATATTCGGGCCAGAGTGCTTCGGCATAAATATGAAATTCACGTCCGCGCAATTCCAGCATCGCTTCGCCGTGGTTCTTCTTGCGAAGGAACATGCCCTTCTGCCAATGCAAACGGTGGTTGGTCTTGTCCGAGTGCAGGCGTTGATAAGCGTATTCGTGAGTGCGGACAATCATCCAGGGAACCAAACCGGGAGGATTTTCATCCATTTTGCAAACCATTGCTATACGGCGCAGTTTGTCGTTTGGTTCATCATCAGGAACCCAAGGCAAATCGGGGCGTACCTGAGGGACATGCTGAGCAATAAGACTGGCGTCGCCCTTTTCCAGTCGATAGGAAGCATCAAATTTTTCCATTAACCGCAAGAAGAAAGGATAATATTCCGAGGTATATTGCGGCTCACCCTCAAATGTGTGATCGTACCATACTCTTCGTAGACTGCTGTCGGGCAAAATGCCGTCCATTTCATGAGTAGTCTTATCCTCCAGTACAAACCCTATCGCTTTGGTCAGCCATTCAGGCTGAAGGATTACATCATTTTTCAGTCGTTCATCGTCATCATAGTAAACTATATAACCAAGATCGCGCATAAGGATTACCAATGTTCGTACGGCTGTATCATCAAGGTCATGTTTTTCACAAACCTTCGTAAGCTCATCGTAGGTGATGCAGGGTTTTGTTTCCCCCAACTCAAGCAGTTCATCGCGGGCTTTGAGCCAATTGATATTGAATAACATCCCCATCTGTTCGAGATCTTTGGCCGCATCGGCAATCATTACTTTAAGTTCGGCTACACCAACTTTTTCTCTGGTGTCATCATCGTCCACAAAGCTGTCCACTTCGTGGAACCCAACTATCATCTTTTCATAATCACGTTCGAAAACCGGTTTATCGATCCGGGCAATTCTATCACTTTTCTCACAATGAGTTGAAACAATAATAACTTTGGCGTCATCACCTACTCGCAAACGAATAATCTTGAGCCAATCTTCCACCTGGCACTGTTGTACACCCAGTCGGGGTTCCCAAACCAGTATAAATACCGACCGGCGGCTGAAGAAGAACTGATGAGTAACGCGGTAAACCTCCTGCCCGCCAAAATCCCAGGCGTTGAATTTAATTGTGACATCTTTCTTCTCAGGATGAGGGATGTTGAGTGCCTGAACATCGATTTTTACTCCGTGAGTAGTCAGTTCATCTTCCTGTGGCTCCTGCCCTGTCATCGCCTTGAGCAGTGATGTTTTACCAACGCCTCCTTCGCCAACAATGACTAATTTAGCTTCATAAAGTGGTTCGCTCTCTTCCTCTATACTACTTAAATAGGAATAGAACTCCTTTTCCCCAGCGCTATAGGCACTATTGAGGGCTGGATTCAACGGGTTGTTATGCAATCCGGGATAGCGTAGTCCTTTTAGCCTAATTATTGATACCGGAATTGAGGTCAGTAAATTCTCATTCAGGAGAAGCACTTTTAAGCTGACTAGCTGGCCAATTGATTCAGGAATAGAGGTCAGTTGGTTTTTAGAGAGATTAAATTCTTGAAGGCTAGCCAATCGACCGATCGATACGGGAATTGAGGTAAGTTTGTTCCTATCGAGACTGAATTCCTGAAGATTGGTTAATCGGCCGATTAACTCAGGGATTGAGGTTAGTTTATTACCATCGAGAAGGAATTCCTGAAGATTCACCAATTGGCAGATTGAATCTGGAATCGACCTCAGCCGATTTTTACCTAGATCAAGCCGTCGTAGGTTGACAAGCCTACCGATAGATTCTGGAATTGATGTAAGTTGATTATAATCAAGATCGAGAGTCTGCAGATTAGTAAGTTGTCCAATTGATTCGGGAATTGATATTAGTTTATTATCATCAAGGCAAAGTGCTCGCAGATTAGTAAGTTGGCCAATCTCGATTGGAAGCTCAGAAATGTCCAAATATGATAAATTAAGTACTGTCTTTTTTTCTTTTTTCGCTTCTTTAATGATCTTGAGGAGTTCTTCCCGAGTCAATTCAACCTCTTTTCTCAGCCATGCAATTATTCCTTTGTGCCTTATTCCCCGGTGCTATTCGCCGGTGTTGACACCAAAGATGATATAATACTACTCATTCTGATTAATATATAAGGATAGCAGAAACGAGAATAAAAGGCAAGAGCTATATCTTCCCTCAAAATCACCCTCTCCCAAAAATCCCACCAATATCGGGGCAAATGGCGTCGGAGTTGGCGATGAGATAATTCAGGTTCAACCGGGAGACTAATCGGCCGAGTTTTTTTATTTCAACAGAACCATCTGCTTAGTCAGCAGTTGATCTTCGGTCTGAATGCGATAAAAATACACGCCGCTGGCCACTTCATTGCCGGCGGCGTCAAGACCGTTCCATAGGGCAGAGCTATATCTTCTCAAGATCATCCGGTTCGATAGTATAATCATGATCGACGGCGCCGGTGTTTCTGGTACCTGCCGGTTCGAATAGAAGCGCATGGCAGAGATCATCCGCCACCGGTTTATGTTCCACTCCACGCGGGACGATGCAGAATTCACCTTCGGCCAAAGTTACTGTCTTGTCGCGAAAATGAATATCCATGTTGCCTTTGATCACCAGAAAAAGTTCATCTTCGCCTGTATGAGCATGCCAAACGTATTCGCCCTTGAACTTGACCAGCTTGACATACTGGCCGTTGAGTTCACCGACGACTTTGGGCGACCACAGGTCGTCAAACGAAGCCAGCTTGTCCGCAATATTTACCTTAGTCACGACACGGTTTCCTTTGTATGCTTACTGCTGGAGTTCCAGAGCAAGTACTCGTTCCTCCTCTTCCATTTCGCCGGTTTCAACAAAACCGAGCTTGAGGTAAAAACCGGAAGGATCGCCGGTACCGGGGATATAGCTGGTTAACAATTGGCCGGCCTCGGGTAATCCGCGAACATAGTCGATAACCAGTTCCATCGCCTTGTAGCCATACCCTTTGCCCTGATAACGATGATCGATCATATAACGCCACAGGAAATACTCCGCCTTATCCGTATCGATATGGAGCATGACAAACCCAACCGGGGTGTCATCGGCATAGATAGCCCTGTACCAGGCATTGTGGGAAAAAAGCGCCTGCGATAAAGAGATCGAGTTGAGCGCCACGAATCCTTTTTGGTTTTCGGCTACTTCCAGCGCGGTTATCTTCCGAACGGTGTCCTCGGTGATCTCCCGTAGAGCAATTTTCTTTTCATTTGCCATATATTCTCATCCTGTTTCAGATTTCAAATTCGGTCAATTCGGCAGTCTGAGAATCAAATTAATCGGTCGGAGTAGCCCGCGCCAGTCAAAATCGCATCAATTTGGTTTGCAAAAATCGGAAAAACTGTTATAATCCCCATCGAACAATTGTGGCAATGGGGTTTGCCCTTAACCGCCGAAATGGCTGATAACTCCTGACTAACATCAATGATACGCTCTGCGGAGGTGGGTAATTGCTCAAGTATTCCATGATTGGTCTGGGAGGTTTGATCGGGGCTATCGGCCGTTATGCCGTCAGTG
>JAAEQF010000879.1 GCA_024231695.1 FCB group bacterium | reverse complement strand
TTTTATCTCAATCTCGACGTGGTCAGTACTGAAGTCGTTGATACTGGATATTTTGATTTTATTTTTTTTGGCAGCAGACTCGATTGAAGCGATAAGGCTTTCCGTTGTTGAGCCGAAGGGAAGTTCACGGATAATAATGCGTTTCGGATCTTTGGTCTCCAGATTTGCCCGGACCAGGATTTTGCCGTTGCCGTCACTGTATTCGGACACGTCCGCGAGGCCACCGGTTGGAAAATCGGGAAAAAGCAGGTGCTGATCACCTTCAAGCATGGCCTTGACCGCTTCGAGCACCTCAATGAAATTATGCGGCAGAATACGGGTTGCCATACCGACCGCAATACCTTCGGCGCCCTGAATCAGCACAAGGGGGATTTTTGCCGGAAAGGTAACCGGTTCTTTGTTACGGCCGTCATAGGAGTCCTGATACCCGGTTATCTTCGGATTGATTAGGACCTCATGAGCAAGAGGGAGGAGCCGGCATTCGATATACCGTGCTGCTGAGGCGGGGTCACCGGTAAGAATGTTGCCGAAATTACCCTGTTTGTCAATAAACAGGTC
>JAAEQF010000878.1 GCA_024231695.1 FCB group bacterium | reverse complement strand
GTATATGTCATTTGTCCAATACCAAGTATTTGTCCAATGCTTCTTTTACTGCCTTTGAAAACTCAGGGGGCATTACTTTAACCAACATTTCTAACATATCCTCTGTTAGTCCTATTTGTATTCGGTCATTAAACATACTCTTGTATCTCATGAGCATTTTAATATATTCTTTTCTCCCCTCAAGCTTATAGCTCCCGTCTGCCTTTACTTCTGTAATTGTTCTTGTCAAAGCCTTGGGTAGTTTGTGTATAGGAATTAGCTTGCCTTTTTTATCATAAAATTCTGATGTGCTTGAATAGGCACAATTGATTAATTGCTGTAGTATAGCTGATTCAGACATACCAAGTTTTAACATATACTTTTCGTGTAGTACTTCTATTGCTTCTGCTATATGAGGCAGTTTCATCATTCTTGTAATATTGCTTGTTTTACTATAGCCAGAAGCTTTAAGTGCCTTGCCAACATCGTAAGCAGAAGCATAAACAGAACAGAAATTTCTTTGCTTCTTGTTAATTCGTCTCTTATAC
>JAAEQF010000877.1 GCA_024231695.1 FCB group bacterium | reverse complement strand
TCAGTCTTTGACTCAGCCTCAGTCTTGGACTCAGCCTCAGTCTTGGATTCAGATTCTGAGCTGCTCTCAGCGGTGGCAGTGGCAGTGGCAGCAGCAGGCTCAACTGGGGTGGTGGTCTGTGAGTCAACGGCAGCCTTGACGGCGGCGGGCTGGATCACGCTACCAGGGCCTTCAGCGGACTGGTTGGTCTAGTCGACAGCGACAACGGCCTTGATTGGTGCGTCACCACCTGGTGCGGGGACCTCCTTCACAGTCACGGAAACGGGGGGTGTGTTGGTTCCTTTGGCGTTGCCAGCTCCACCAACGTGCACAGTCTGGGCACGGTTCAGATAGTGGTCCATCAAGTCGTAGCCGAAATTATTAACTCCATCGACAATTCTCTGCTGAGTTGCCACTGAAGGACCTGGGAGGCTATGATGCTGCATGACGTTGCTGAAGCCGAATAGGGCTTGCTCAAGGCGGTTGAGTCTGCACTCCATAGCCTCATGTTCGTTATCGTTCTCCTCCATGTCCTTGACGAGGGAAGCGACAGCTTTCTGAGTCTTGGCGCAGCCCTTGGCAGCCTCAGACTTGGCCTTGGTCGAGTCCTTGACAGCCTGGTCAGCTTTGATGGCGGCAGCCTTGTTCTTGGCGCTTTCAGCCTTAACAGCGGCCTTTGCTTTAGTAGCGGCAGCCTCAGCCTTTGCTCCAGCCTTCTTGGCTTCGGCCTTGGCGGCAGTTTTCTCAGCAGCAGGAGCCTTGGTCTTCTTCTCAATCTTAGCCTGAGCAATCTTAGCATCCTTCTTCTGTTCCTTGGCGGCGGCCTTTGCCTTAATTTCAGTCTTCTTTGATTCCTCCTTGGTTTTCTTAGTGGAATCCTTAACAGCCTGCTTTGCTTTATCAATAGCCTTAGTTTCAGCAGGGGCAGCTGCAGCTTGAGCGGGGCAAGCGGGTGCGGGAGCAGGAGCTGCAACAACTGGAGCAGGAGCGGTGACAACCTGGGGCTGAGGGGCGGGGGCGACCACAGTAGGGGTTGCAACCTTAGCCTAGATAGCGGCAGCCTTGGCAGCTGTTTTGGCAGCCTTTGCTCCAGCCTTGACGGCTTCAGTCTTGGCAGCGACCTTAGTGGCCTTCTCGACAGCCTTTGCAGTTGATTCTTTCTTGGCAACTTCCTCGGTGGCCTTCTTGACAGCCTTTGCGGTTGATTCCTGGAGGGCGATACCCTCGGAGAGAGTGGCGAGCATGGCAGAGCATGCAACTACAGTGTAAAGTCCAATACGCATTCTTTTGATTGATTTGTTGTTTGTTATTATTATAATCTATAGAGAACAGAAAATTAACATACTAAAATCCCGCCTACCATAAAATCCACAATTGAAACATTCAATCCACCTCTCGGGGTTTTGGGGTTTTGGGG
>JAAEQF010000876.1 GCA_024231695.1 FCB group bacterium | reverse complement strand
TCTTCGCGGCCAATGAAAATCTGGTTTCTGAATTTACGGGAAGCGATCTTCGGGAATTTCTACTCAAGCATAAAGTCCGTGAAGAAATTATCAGGAATCTGGAATTCCTTTATGTTCACGGTATAAATATCGTCCGCTTCAGTATGTCCGTCGAACGAAACAGCAGCTGACGATTATACCGGAGTAGTAAAGATTACACAGGCGCCACCACAAAGTCGACCAACCGGCGCATGCAAAGGGGGAGAGGGATGAGGGGTTCTCTTTTACCCCTTGTCCCATAAATTAATATTGATTCACAATCATAGAGAAGGCTTAACGACCCTCAAGGCTGCGGAAATTTTTATACTGGGCACTTTCGGCGAAGGTTGCCGGTTGCCTGAGCCAGGTTAGAACACCGTCAATCATGAGGACATGGCGATACTCTTCTTTGGCAATCAACAGCAATAGGTCTTTTCTCGCCCTGACACTCTGTTCCGCCGCCTGTTGTTTATAAAAGGCTACCGCCTTTTCCTCGATTAAACGCGCATTTTTCCAAGTTTCGATAACGTCATCGCCGAATGGTTCAGGGGCGGTTTGCCCGGCCAGTTCCTCGAAAATATTAAGAATCTTTTCTTTGGCGTCAGGATCATTGAACCCAGCCAAGCTCGGGTTATCGGTAGGATTGTCAATCAGACTCTTGAAATATTGAAAATGCCGTTCCTCTTCCTCGGCCAGGTTGAGCAGGATTTTCTTCAGTTCACTATTGGAAGTCGCTTCGGCTTGTTTTTCATAATAGGCCTTGCCGTCCAGTTCCATCTTCATGGCGAATTTTATAATGTCCATCAGTGCTCCTTTTGACAGTGGGTACTCGATCTCTCTTAGTATAAACTGTGACATTACTGATAACAACCGTTGACGCCCCGAACAGGTTCACTTTTTGTTGAAAATCAATTTTGAGTGTTAAATATGGGCGAAAATTAAGAAAACTTAAGAAAAATGAAAGAAAACTTAAAAAAGATAAGATAAGTATTGACTTATTGAATATTTTGCCGTATAGATTATTAAAGGAATTAATAATTGAGAGGCAAAAATGAATCAGGAATGGCAGGAATTAACCAGGATGACCGGCGGGCGGGATTTTTTGGTCGAGCGGATCAGGATAAAAGACACTGGCGTGGCCATTGAGGGAGAATTTGAATTGCCCCCCCTGTTCGACTTGTCGGCCGAGGATCAGGTGTTTCTGGCCGCGTTTGTTCGTTCTCACGGATCGATCAAGGAGATGGAGCGGTATTTTGGGGTCAGTTATCCAACAATCAAGAACCGTCTCAACCGGCTGGCCGAGAAATTTGATTTTATCGAAATCAAGCCTGCGGAGGAAAAAAGCGAAGTTCTCGACCGCCTCGATCGCGGAGAAATTTCGGTGCAGCAAGCGCTTGAAAATCTGAAATCTGAAAGGGGGGAATAGAATGACGACTTTTCGTTTACAGGTTTTGGATATGGTGGCCAATGAGAAAATCACTGTGGATGAGGCTATCAGGCTTCTAAAGGTATTAGGCAAGACGGCCGGGGGGCATATTCGTTCCGGTAGTAATCAATTTTTGCCCGGTAAGAGTGAGGTGGAGGGTATGATGGATTATTTGATACCTCAGATGCCGGACCAAGTTTGTTTTGATAATTTGTTGCTCAAGTAAAGGAGATAAATCATGTCAGATGAAAAACGACAAATACTGGATATGCTGGCCGAGAAAAAAATAACCGTCGATGAAGCGGAGAAATTGTTGGAGGCTCTTGGTTCCGGACCACGCCAGAAGAGCGATGCGGAGACCGGTGCGAACAACAGCGACAGCGCGGTCATGATGAAAGTGTCGCCGAAGTTTTTGAAGATATTGGTGGCACCAAAAAACGATAAGGGAGACAGCGTCAAGATTAAGATTCCGCTTTTTCTGATCAAGGCCGGCGTCAAGCTGGGATCGATTATACCGGGTGAAGCCCGGGAGAAGATCAACAAGGCGATGGGCGAAAAAGGTTTTGATTTCGATCTGAATAAACTCGATTCTAAATCACTGGATGAGATGTTGAAAGCGCTTCAGGAATTCAGTATAGATGTTGATGACGAGGACGAAACCGTCAAGATCTACTGTGAGTAATAGATAATCTATTCAAGGAGAGAAGGCTATGCCGTCAATTGAGACGAAGACGACGATTATACTTTTCGGATCGACGCATCTGGGCGTCGATACCGCGCCGGTGTATATCGACCGCTACCAGGAGATTATCCGCGAGATAAATCCTGATATTATTTGCGCCGAACTGTCGCCGGAACAGTTGGCCGGAACGGCGACCTGTCATTCGAAACCGGAATACGAGGCGGCCGTTTTGCCGGTGGCGCGCGAGTTGAATATTCCGGTTGTGCCGATTCAGATGGACAACGAAAACGGTTCCAAATGGGAAAAGGATAAAAATAAAACCCTTGAAGAGATGACGGCAACGCCGCAGGGTGAATTTTATGCCCAATTCAATGAAGTCGTCAGCGAGGCGATGGTGGCCAACCTGATCAAAGTTTTGCAGACACCGGAGGGGATTGAGATTATTCAACTGCGCGCTTATGACCTGTTAATGGTCGAACCGGAATATGCAGGAATGAGGCGGTTTTTTCCCGATTACATGAAACTATCGGATGAATGGAACCGTTATTTCCTGGATCGTATCGAGGAAACCGCCGCCCAAAATCCGGGATCGAGAATTATGGTCATTGCCGGGGCTTTCCACAAATACTGGTTGTGGGACGAACTGGAAAAGCGGAGTGACATTATTCTACATAATCTGCAGTCTTTCCGGCAAAACATGTAAATTCAGGCGATGCCGACACGGATACCATCGGTGCTTGACGGCCGGATTTTATCTTGACTTGGATCACGGCCTATGGTATGTTTTTTAATTATATGGAAACCGTGACGCATGAAAACAACAGTTCCGAATTGTCTCGGAGAGGTTATTGGCCGGCCGTGGCTGCCGGGTATCTGGATGACGAAAGATATTCCAAGGCAGTCGATTTGTGCCGGCGCAAATTGGAAGATGAGCCGCATGTTATTTCCGGACGGATAATTTTGGCTCGATCATTGTACCATGCCGGTGAATATACGCAGTCGCGGGAACAGTTTTCACGAGTACTCAGGGAAGATGCTTCCAATCTGGTGGCTTTGAAATATCTAGGCGATCTGCTTTTTCGCGAGGGCGAAGAGGCTGCGGCCATGGCTCATTATCGGCGTTTGCTGGAAATTGATCCCTGTTGCCGTGGGCTGGTTTGTACTATTGAACGAACAGATGAGGTTCGGATGCGCCAATTGACCTTTAAGCGGGCTGCCGAAATGGTGGTCAAGCGGGAAAAGGCGCCTTTGTCCGAACCGGCCTTTTTAACGGAAACGATCGGGGATATTTATCACGATCAGGGATATTTCCGGTTGGCCAAAAAAGTATATTGGGGGCTTTTGGAAAGGCGGGATAATAACCGTATCGCCGGCAAGCTCAGGGAAGTTAATGAAAAACTTGGTAAGAAGGAAAAAACAGCATGAAAGCTCGCATCGATAAACTCAGAAAAGTGCTGGTGGCCGAAAATATCGACGCCGCCCTGCTGGCCATACTCGACGCCAATGACACCGCTACCGCGCCCAGCGTGCGATACTTGACCGGTTACTCCGGCTCCACCGGTGCGGTTTTCGTAACCCGAAAAACCTCCACTTTCTTTTCCGATTTCCGCTATACTGATCAGGCCAAGAAAGAGGTCAAGGGGTCGAAAGTAATCATTTCCAAAAAGCCGCCGATCGAATCTTTGGCCGACCTCAAAGAAGCTCAGGTCAAGAATCTGCGCGTTGCTTTCGAAGCCAACCGATTGACGGTGGAACAGCGCAACAATCTGCAAAAGACTTTGCCTAATGCCATCCTGATCGAGAAAAACGGCATGGTCGAGGAATTGGGTATTTGCAAGGATAAATTTGAATTGGAAAGTATCAAAGGTGCGGTGGCTATAAGCGACGAGGCTTTCGAGCGGATATTGGGCTATATGCGACCGGGGTTGACCGAGAAGGAGGTGGCGGCCGAATTGGAATACCAGATGAAGATGCTTGGAGCTGAAAAACAAGCTTTCGATTCGATTGTGGCCTCGGGTTATCGTTCGGCCATGCCGCATGGAGTGGCCTCGATCAAAAAGCTGAAAAAGGGCGATTTGGTAACCCTCGATTTCGGAGCGGTGGTCAACGGCTATTGTTCGGATATTACGCGGACAGTGGTTTTGGGCAAAGCAACGGCTCAGCAGAAAAAGATTTATAATCTGGTGGCCCGCGCGCAAATGGCGGCTATCCGCAAAATAAAAAATGGCGCTGATTCGAAAGCGGTTGACGGGGCTGCCCGGAAGATTATCGAAAAAGCCGGTTATGGCAAAAATTTCGGTCACGGAACCGGTCATGGAATAAGTCTGGAAGTCCATGCTCAGCCGAGATTGTCGCCCAAAGAGAGCAAACCCCTTAAGAGCAATATGGTTGTGACGGTTGAACCGGGGATATATATTACCGGTTGGGGAGGGGTTCGGATTGAAGATGATGTTGTTGTTCGGCCCGCGGGGTGTACAGTTTTGAACAAAGCCCCCAAAAATCTGTTGGAATTATAGACGGAATCGTTAATTTCCGGAGATAACCGTATTAAACTGAGGTCGTTATGAAGGAAAAACAGATTAAGAAATTAATTCAGCTGGTCGAAGAATCAGATATAGATGTGCTGGAAGTGTCGAGTTGGGGGCGTAAGGTTCGAATCACCCGCCGACTTAGTAATAACACTTCCGATAATGGCAGTAGTTCGATGGCTAACCTGGCGGCTCATATGCCACCTCCGGTCGCTGTCGTCGCTCCGGCGCCCCAGGCGCCACCCGCGGCCGACGATGACAAGTTTATGGCCATCAAATCACCCATGGTCGGGACTTTTTATGCAGCACCGGCTCCCGACGCCAAACCATATGTCGAGGTCGGCCAGCATGTCGAAAAAGGTCAAGTGGTTTGCATCGTCGAGGCAATGAAGCTCATGAATGAGATTGAATCGGAGGTGGCCGGCCGCGTGACCAAGGTGAATGTTGAAAACGCCCAGCCGGTCGAATTCGGTCAAGCCATTTTCCTGATCGATCCTGCCGGATAGCCCGCGATTTAAAATATAGGGAGAGTCCGATGAATCTCAAGCAGATGTTAAACGAAATGTTGAAACACAAGGCATCGGACCTCCACCTTCGTGTCGGCATTCGCCCCTATCTTCGCGTCAATGGTCATCTTCAGCAAATCGAAACTGATCCCTTAAGTGTCGATGCGATGCAAACGGTGGTTTCGCAGATTTTAACCGAAAAGCAACAATCCA
This sequence comes from FCB group bacterium, assembly GCA_024231695.1. GTDB lineage: Bacteria > Zixibacteria > MSB-5A5 > GN15 > JAAZOE01 > JAAEQF01. The sequence goes on along the minus strand of JAAEQF010000876.1, from coordinate 18,910 downwards.
AATTCCACAAGCGAAATGAAATGGATCTGGCTTTGTCGGTTGCCAAACTGGGCCGTTTTCGTATCAACCTGTTTCGTCAGCGGGGAACGATCGGGATGGCCTTGCGAGCGGTCAATACTCAAATACCGACATTCGAGGATCTTCATCTGCCGGAATCGACCAAGAAGATGGCTGAATTGCATCGTGGTCTGGTGATCATTACCGGCACGACCGGATCGGGCAAATCCACGACGCTGGCGGCCATTATCGAACAGATGAACCGAACCCGTTGCCACAATATCATGACTATTGAAGACCCGATAGAATATATTTTTAGGGATAAGAAAAGCATAATCGCCCAACGCGAAGTTGGCGGTGACACCGAGAGTTTTGCCTCGGCCCTTCGTCATGCTTTTCGTCAGGATCCCGACGTCGTTTTAATCGGCGAAATCCGTGATTTGGAAACGATGTCGATTGCCCTGACTGCGGCTGATACCGGGCATCTGGTTTTGACCACTTTACATACGATGAACACGACCGAGACAATCAGCCGGATTATCTCCTTTTTCCCGCCACATCAGCATCAACAGATTCGTTTGCTTTTGGCCGGGACATTGGAGGGAGTCATTTGCCAGAGGTTGGTCACTCGTCACGACATGCCCGGTATGATTCCGGCCTTGGAGGTTATGATCAACACGGCCGCCATCCGAGACTGCATTATCGACGAGGATAAATTTGTCAACATTCCCGAGTTGATTGAAAGTGGCTCGCAATATGGTATGCAATCTTTCGACCAATCAGTAATGAGGCTCTACCGGCAGGGTTCGATAAGCCTTGAGGAAGCAATGAGTAATGCTTCCAATCCTGACGATTTCGACCTGCGAGTCAAGGGCGTTATCGGCGCCTCCGACCGCTGGGGAACTGATTCGCCAGAGCCTTCGCCGTCAGCGTCCGAAGGACTCATACAATAACAGCCAGGATTCCGAATAATTCTTCCCGCCGGGTCGGCCGGTAACGGCCGACCCCGATATAAGACCTTCAAAAAAAGCAATAGTTTTATTGAAAAATGGCCCTCGATTGGTTATGTTAATACGCCATGAAAAGTAGAGAGGATGCCATTGTTTGGTAAAGTATTAATAGCCAATCGGGGCGAAATCGCCCTTCGAATTATCCGGGCTTGCAGACATTTGGGAATCAAGACGGTGGCCGTTTATTCCGAGGCTGACCACGATTCATTGCACGTTCGTTTTGCAGACGAGGACGTTTGTATTGGGCCGCCTTTGGCCATGGAATCTTATCTTGATCCCAAGCGGATTATTGCCGCGGCCGAAGTAACCAACGCCGAGGCGATTCATCCCGGCTATGGTTTTTTGGCCGAAAACGCCGAATTTGCTGAGATTTGCGAAGAATGTAAACTGACCTTCATCGGACCCAGCGGCCAGATGATCCGACAGATGGGCGCTAAGGCGCAGGCCAAAGAAATGATGCAGAAGGCCGGCGTTCCGATCATTCCCGGTTCCGATGGGCTGGTGGCCGATATTGATCAGGCCGCGCAGGTGGCGGAAAGGGTCGGCTATCCGATTTTGGTCAAAGCCTCGGCCGGTGGCGGCGGGCGGGGGATGCGTATTGCCGCGGCCCCGGAAGAACTTGAGACGGCCTTCAATATGGCCAGAACCGAATCGGCGGCAGCTTTTCAGGATGATTCGCTTTATATCGAGAAAGTGATTATCAATCCGCATCATGTTGAAGTTCAAATATTGGGTGATAATTTTGGTAACATTATTCATCTGGGCGAGCGTGATTGCAGTGTGCAGAGGCGCCATCAGAAACTGCTGGAAGAATCGCCTTCCCCGGTGGTCAGCGATAAATTACGGCGGCAGATGGGTGAGGCAGCCATTTTGGGTGCTCGCGCGGTTGATTACCGTGGCGCCGGAACGATCGAATTTCTTGTGGATGCCGAGGGTAATTACTATTTCATGGAAATGAACACGCGTATTCAGGTTGAGCATCCGGTGACTGAGGAATTGACCGGAATCGATATTGTCAGCGAGCAGATAAAAATAGCCTCGGGCGAAAAAATGGAACTGACCCAGGAAAAAGTTGATTTTCGCGGCCATGTCATTGAGTGCCGGATCAATGCTGAAGATCCGAGCAAGGGTTTCCGACCCTCACCGGGCCAGATCAGCTCTTTTCATCAACCCGGCGGGCAGGGAGTGCGGGTAGATACGCATGCCTATGCTCATTACGTGATACCGCCCTTCTATGATTCGATGATCGGCAAGCTGATCGTCAAGGGACGCAACCGAAGCGATGCCATCAGGCGCACCCTGACGGCTCTGGATGAGTTTATAATAGAGGGAATACCGACGACGATAGATTTTCATAAATTGATTCTAACCCATCCCGATTTTGCCTCCGGAAATTTCGACACTTCCTTTATAGAGACCAAACTCCGCGAGGAAGCCGGGTTGTCAAAAAAAGAGCCGGAAAAAGTCGGAACGGATAAATAAAGCAGTTGGAGGAAAAGTGAATATTCCAGACGATCTATTGTACAGTAAAGATCATGAGTGGATTCGTATCGATGGTGATAATGTGGAAATCGGCATAACTGATTATGCCCAGGGTGAATTAGGCGACGTGGTTTTTGTGGAACTGCCCGAAGAGGGAAGTGAACTCAAGCAAACGGAGCCGTTTGGAACGATTGAAGCAGTCAAAGCCGTTTCCGAGCTGTTTTCACCAATCAGCGGATTGGTTAGCGCTATAAATAGCCTGGTGGAAGAGGATGCCGGAATTATCAACCGCGATCCCTATGGCGAAGGTTGGATGATTAAGGCTAAACTATCCGATGTTTCAGAACTTGAGGGTCTTCTGAAGCCGGAACAGTACCAGGAATTGATCAAGGAATAATGACTCGAGATGCCCTACATTCCCAATAGTGATGAAGATAGAAAAAAGATGCTGGACAAGATCGGCCTGAACACCACAGCCGATCTTTTTACGCCGATCCCCCAAAATCTGCGATTGGATAAGCCACCGGAATTACTGCCGGCTCTTTCCGAACCGGAACTGACGCGGCATCTGGAGCAGTTGTCTGCGGCCGATAAGGAAGGCGGACTTTCATTTGTCGGCGGCGGGATCTATAATCATTATATTCCCAAGGTCATTTGGACGCTGGTTATGCGCCCGGAATTCGCCACCGCCTATACGCCGTATCAGGCCGAAGTGGCTCAGGGCACTCTTCAGGCCATCTATGAATTCCAGACCCATCTATGCCGCTTGACCGGGATGGACGTGGCCAATGCGTCGATGTATGACGGCGCGACAGCTATGACTGAGGCAGCCATGCTGGCCATTAATCAGACCCGACGGCAGAAAATCGTAGTGTCGGCAACGGTCAGTCCGCTTTACCGCGAAGTAATGAAGACGATGCTCTCCGGCCGCGATTTTGAAATCGTCACCCTGCCGGCTAAGGACGGCGTGACTGATCCGGCCGCATACGATCAGGACATAGATGATAAAACGGCTTGCTTGATAACGGCTTCGCCCAATTTTTTCGGCTGTCTGGAAGAGGTCGAAAAGGCCGAAGAGGCCATTCATGCCGTCGGCGGTCTGCTGATTACGATCTTTGATCCCATTTCACTCGGAATACTAAAAACCCCGGCTGAATACAACGCTGATATTGCCGTTGGTGAAGGCCAATCTCTCGGTTTACCGCCGAATTTCGGCGGCCCGCTTTTGGGGCTGTTTACCTGTCGTCAGAAATATGTGCGCAAACTCCCGGGAAGGCTGGTCGGTCGCACCCTTGACGTTGACGGCAAAAGCGGCTTTGTCCTGACTCTGCAAACGAGAGAACAACATATACGTCGCGACAAGGCCACTTCCAATATCTGTACCAACGAAGCTTTATGCGCCACGGCGGCGACTATGTATATGTCGCTAATGGGCAAACAGGGTCTACCCCGGGTAGCCGAGTTGTCTGCTCAACGGGCGCATTACCTGGCCGCCAAAATCGACGGGCTGGAAGGTTTTTCGGTCTGGTCGCAGGCGCCTTTTTTCAAAGAATTCGTCGTGGAAACACCGGTTCCGCCCAAACAGATTATCGCGGCCATGAACAAGGATGGTATAGCCGCTGGTATCGACCTGAACCGCTTTTACTCCAACCTCGATCATCATTTGCTGGTGGCGGCCACGGAAACGATTTCATATGAAGATTGTGATCAGATGGTGCGATCGCTGGCAAAATCAACTTCGAGTAAAAGTATGACTGAGGTAGTCATCTAATGATGATGTGTGATTCTATTTCTAGGTGGAAACGATGACCGGATCGAAATTCGATGATAATGAACCGGACGATCGGAATGTGGATGTTCGGACGAAGTGGGTGGTTGTGGCCGAAACAGTGAATCGAACGCTGGCTGAATTTGCCGTCAATGGATTGAAATCATACGATATTCCCGCCGCCCTTGATGCCCGTGCCGGTTTTTTGGGATCCGTCGGATTAAAACTCAGATCAATTAAAGACGGTCAGTTGCAGACTTTCAAGATCCTGAGCCCGGCCGAATTTGCCGAAGAGGCGGCTGAAATCGTTAAAATATTTCTGGGTGACAGCGATGACCCGGGCAAAGATCGTGAATATACGGAGGATGATTAATATGCCCTTCTGTCCGTCCTGTCGTTATGAATACACCGAAGGTATTTCCATTTGTTCCGATTGCGGCGACAAACTGGTTGACCGCCTTCCTGATAAAGTGCAACCAGTTGTGGAAGAAGAGCGTCATATTGAATGGGTAGCGCTGGCTCGGTTAACTTCAACCCAATTGGCCGAGATGGTTGTGGAAGGATTGCGAGCCAAGGATATCCCGGCGGTGATAAATTCCAGCGCCGGTCATTTCGGACAAACCGGCCAACTGGGACCATCGTCCTATCGACCGGTGGCGGGTGGTTTTATATTACTCATGGTACCGAAGAAGTATGCCGCTGAAGCAGACCGGGAAGCGCAGGTGCTTCTTGGTGAAGAATGGGAAAAAGTAAGAGTAGTAGATATAGATTAAACCTAAAGCGAGGGTGTTATGAAAAAAAGTAGTTTGGCAATCCTCCTGATTTTCACCTGTGCAACACTGGGTTTAGCCAGCGAAATCGCATTTGTGGAAAGCTATGACCAGGCGCTGAAAACGGCCGCCGACAATGGTCAGAATATCCTGATCACCTTCTGGTCGGACACATGAAGCTGGTGTACGAAACTCGATACCGTGACGTATCGAAACGAAGATGTTATCTCACTGGCCAGCAAAATGGTTTTTGTCAAGGTCAACAAGAAAGACACGATTCTGACTGACAAGTATGGCGTGGCCGGTTATCCGACAATTGTCATGGCCAAAGCCGACGGCAGTGAAATCGACCGTATATTCGGTTATGCTCCCCCAGAGGATTTCCTGACTACAATCGATGATTACAACAACGACCGGAACACCCTGGCCGATTATCTGCGGCGGGTCGAAACGGATGAGACGATGCAGCTATATGCCCAGATCGCCGAAAAGTACGAAGGCCGTCGTAAATACACTGAGGCTGAAACGTATTATCGCAAGATTCTTCAGACCGATCCCAATAACAAAGAAGGTCTGGCCGACAGTGCCCTTTATGCTATCGGCGGTTTGAAAACGCGAGCCAAGGAATATGCTGCGGCCGAAGAAGTTTTTATCCGTTTGGGTAAAACATATCCTGAATCGGAACTGATCGACGACGCAGCTTATTCGATGGCGTTATGTATGCGGCGAGCCGATCGTTTTGATGATGCCATAACCGAATTCAAGAAATTTATCAAAGCTTTCCCGGAATCGGAACTAATCGAAGACGCCGCTATCTATATTCCCTTTTGTACTAAATTAAAAGGCGACACGGCTCAGGCCATCGCGCTGTTCAATACTTTCCTGGTTGATTTCCCGGAATCCTCTTCTGCAGGCTGGGTTAAAAAACAGATAGAGTCAATGGAAAATCCTTCTGAGGTGAAAGAAGGCAGCTAAGAGTAATGTCTGAGGATCTTCTGATATATGAAAAATCGCGGTCGGGCCGGACCGGCTTTTCGCTTCCAGCCTCGGTCGCAAACGATAAACCGGTAGATTCATTTATCCCCGCTTCGTTTCTACGTGAGCGGAAGGCTGAACTACCGGAAGTCCCCGAATCAGAAATGGTTCGTCATTACATCGAACTGTCCACTCGCAATCATCACATTGACCGGGGTTTTTATCCGCTCGGATCGTGTACGATGAAATACAACCCCAAGGTCAATGACTATGCGGCCGGACTGCCCGGCTTCGCACAATTGCATCCTTTGGCCGGAGACGAAAACAGCCAGGGTGCTCTGGAATTGATGTATAATCTGGGCGATTCCCTGGCCCGGTTAACCGGGTTCGAACGGTCAACGCTTCAGCCGGTGGCCGGTGCGCAATGCGAACTGATCGGATTGTTGCTTATCCGCGCCGCACTTGAAAAGCGGGGCGATGCTCGAAAGCATGTGATTATCCCTGATTCAGCTCATGGTACCAATCCGGCCTCGGTCATTATGGCCGGCTATGAGGTGCGACAGGTCAAATCGACGCAAGAGGGGATACTCTCGGCCAACGATGTGGCCGCTATGGTTGATGGCGATACGGCGGCGATCATGATTACCAATCCGAATACACTCGGGTTGTTCGAAGCCGAAATTGAAAAGATTGCCCGTGTAGTGCACGATGCCGGGGGCATGCTTTATATGGATGGCGCCAATCTCAATGCTCTGCTGGGTCAGGCCCGACCGGCGGATATGGGTTACGACGTCGTACATTTCAATCTGCACAAAACTTTTTCCACGCCGCATGGCGGTGGCGGGCCCGGAGCCGGCGCACTGGCTGTGACCGGCGAACTGGTGCCATTTCTTCCTCGACCGACAGTGGAAAAAGAGGGCGACAGGTATTATCTCGATTACGACCGCGAGGAGAGTATCGGGCAGATACACAGCTTTTATGGCAATTTCGGTAACTTGGTCAGGGCCTACACTTATATCCGCCAACTCGGCGCCAAAGGATTGCGGCGGGTTTCGGAAAACGCAGTGCTCAATGCCAACTATCTGATGAATCTGTTGAAAGACAAATTCGAATTGCCGCATGATCGGATTTGCCAGCACGAATTTGTCCTCTCCGGTATCAGGCAGAAAAAACGAGGCGTGCGGACATTGGATATTGCCAAACGTCTGCTCGATTTCGATTTTCATTCGCCGACGATTTATTTTCCTCTGATTGTCAACGAGGCGATTATGATTGAACCGACCGAGACCGAATCTAAAGAAACGCTGGATCGGTTTGCCGGAGTTATGCTCGACATCGACCGGGAGATCGATGATAATCCTGAGTCGGTTCGAGAGGCGCCACATTCCACACCAGTCAGGCGGTTGGATGAAGTGCTGGCGACCAAACAGCTCGATGTCAATTTCAAAGGATAAGATGAGATTTTATTTTTTAAACCGATGCGGCCTTCCGGCGGCGTCGGTTTTTTAATGCCATGATTCGATTTGACCAAGTGAGCTACGCCTATCCGCCGGCCGACACCCAACCGGTTCTGCGGGATATTTCACTGACTTTTAAAAGCGGTGAAGAAGCGGTCATAATGGGCGGCAACGGATCGGGCAAAACCACCCTGGGATTATTACTCTGTGGTATTCTCAAACCGCAGGCGGGGAAAATTACAATCGACGGCCGCCGGCCCGGGGCAAGTGAAGATGAGATGGATAACGGCCCGATCATCGGCTTTCTCTTTCAGGATCCCGACAATGGATTAGTGGCCACGACAGTGGAAAGAGAAGTGGCCTTTTCGCTGGAAAACAGAAATCAACCGACGGAAAAGATCAAATCGGTAGTGAATCGGACGCTTGATCTTTTCGGTATCAGCGATTTTCGCGACCGCCTTGTATGGCATTTATCGGGTGGTGAAAAACAACGGCTATCGCTGGCTGGGCTGTTTGCATCCGGCCCGAATATTCTCTTTCTCGACGAACCGGTTTCATACTTGGATTTCGCTGGAACCGGGCAATTGGAAAAGGCCCTGCGGACAGTCAAAGAAACCGATCCGAATATTACCATTATACGAGTTACCCAGTTTCCGACTTTGGCCGAAAATCATGACCGGGCGATAATTATCGGGGACGGACAAATCCTGGCCGATGATTCGCCGCATAAAATATTCCCGAATCGCGAGATTATGAACAGGGCCGGTTTGAGACCACCGTTGAGCTATCTTACTCCTCGACCCATTCAGCTTCATTCAATGCCTCCAGCAAACAATGAAATTAAGCCAGAACCGGTTTTGAAAGTGGAACATTTATCCTTCAACTATAACTTTAGTAATAGCGCGCAACTTATAGATGATATATCACTTAACATTAATCAAGGCGAAGTAATAGCTGTTGTTGGTTCCTCGGGAAGCGGTAAATCCACGCTGGCTCAGCTTATCTGTGGCATCTATAAACCTACGTCCGGATCGATTTCACTTGGCGATGCACGAGCGGTCATGAGTTTTCAACAACCGGAAAAACAATTCTTTCTCGATACTGCCTTTGATGAAATCGCTTTCGGCGTTCGTCAGGATTATGATGATGATGAGGCTTTGTCTGCGACTGTGCGCAGGAGTATGGAAACGGCCGGACTTGACTTTGATACTTTCCGAGATCGTGATCCACATTCTCTTTCGGGAGGGGAGGCGCGGCGATTGGCCTTTGCCGTCGTGACGGCTCTGAAAGCCGAGTTGATAATTTTCGATGAACCGACCTGCGCTCTGGATGAACCGGGCCTGATCTCATTCAAAAAACTCGTTGCCCGATCAATTGGCGCGGGCAAGTCAGTGATGATTATCACCCACAACAGCGATATAATCGGTGATTTGGCCGACCGCGTGGTTCTTTTAAAAGATGGAAAGATCGGTTGTTCGGCTGATCCGATTACTTTTTTCGAAAATGATCAATATAAAGCGATACTTCCAATGCCGGGAGTAATACGTTACCAGATAAACCAATCGGGCAGAGTCGTCACCTCGAGTGCCGAAGCCTTTTTTGATTTGGACGAACTTTAGACTTGACAGAGGCGGCTCGACGACTATCTTAACGACAACCTTTTAAACTGGTCCGGAGAGGCCGTAAAGGATGGATGAGAAAATCAAAACAGTTTCCCAATACATACAGGTCGGGACCAACAGGGCCCGATATTTTTTTGGCTGAGAGGTACTTTTGAAACTATCAGACGCAGTTGAGTTTATGGACAGTTCCAAGATGTCGCGGGCTATCACCCGTATAGCTCATGAGATTCTGGAACGTAATGGCGGAGTGGAGTCGCTGGTCATCGTCGGTATTCTGACTCGAGGAGCCAATCTGGCTACTCGGCTGGCAGATATGATCGAGAAGATCGATGGCGTCAAAGTGCCGGTTGGTTTGATGGATATCAATCTTTATCGGGACGACGTCAATTATCAAACCGATCAGCCGGTCGTCCGCGCCACCGAAATCATGTTCGACATCAATGACAAGAACCTGATTTTGGTCGATGATGTTCTTTTTACCGGCCGGACCATCCGGGCGGCCCTGTCGCAGATAATCGAGTTTGGCCGAGCCAAAACAGTGCAACTGGCCGTTTTGGTTGACCGCGGTCATCGGCAATTGCCTATTCGGGCCGATTATGTCGGCAAGAATATCCCGACCAGCTTCGAAGACAATGTACGCGTCAATTTCAAAGAAGAAGACGATGTTGACCGGGTACTTTTCTATCCGGCCAAGCCAGGAACCCCCAGAGAAAACTAAGAGACTGAGGAAGGAAAACACAAATGAGTCTGTCGTCCCGCCATTTGCTTCAGCTTGAAGGCGTGCCCAAAGAAGATCTGGAGCAGATTCTTGATACGGCCGAGAGTTTTCGCGAGGTTCTCGACCGGCCGATCAAGAAAGTGCCCCCTTTGCGCGGTAAAACCGTACTCAACCTTTTTTACGAACCGTCCACACGAACTCGGATTTCTTTTGAGCTGGCCGAAAAGCGGTTATCGGCCGACACGATCAGTTTTTCCAAAGCGGTGTCTTCGGTCAAAAAGGGTGAGACGTTAAAAGACACGGTCCGCAATATCGAGGCCATGAAAATCGATATGGTAGTCGTTCGCCACGGTTCGCCAGGCGTTCCGTATTATCTGACTCAATGCCTCGAGGCCAACATTATCAACGCTGGCGATGGTACGCATGAACATCCGACGCAGGGACTTTTGGACATATTCACTATTCGGCAGAAACACAAAAAGGTCGCCGGGTTGCGAGTGCTTCTGGTCGGCGACATTTCTCACTCCCGCGTGGCCCGATCCAATATCCAGGGATTGAAAACGCTGGGTGCCTCGGTAGCCGTTTGCGGCCCCAGCACTCTTTTGCCGTATCAGGTAGAACGACTTGGGGTTGATGCTTATACAAATATTGACGAAGCCATGGAAGGTGTGGATGTTATCAATATCCTGCGTATTCAGTTGGAACGTCAAAAGGCAGGACTTTTCCCTTCTCAGCGTGAATATTCCAACTTGTTTGGGATAACCGGGGAGAGACTGAAACATCTTAATCCCAATTTCACAATTATGCACCCGGGACCGATGAATCGCGGTGTAGAAATAACCAATGAAGTGGCTGACGGCCCGGAATCGGTTATTCTGGATCAGGTCACCAACGGTCAGGCAGTGCGCATGGCAGTCTTATATCTGCTGTCCGGAGCCGACAAAACTGAAACCGAAACCCTTCAAAGCGAGTAAACAGGATAAGATATGGATTTCGATCTGATAATAATAAACGGACGCCTGATCGATCCCGGACTCGGCTTTTCAAAGAAGGCCGATATCGGTATCAAAGACGGCAAAATTGGCCGGATTTTTGAAGACAATGAACTGGCCAAAATGGATATAGAGAAATATATGACCGACCGGGTGATAAATGCCGATGGAGCTCTGGTAACGCCGGGACTGGTTGACATTCATGTCCATTTCCGGGAACCGGGGCGCGAGGGCCAGGAGACCGTTAAAACCGGTTCACAGGCGGCAGCGGCCGGCGGTTTTACTTCGGTCTGCTGTATGCCCAATACTCAACCGGCTATTGACAATCAGGAAACGGTAAAATTCGTTACTTCTCTGGCTGAGAAAGGTGATTGCCGAGTCTATTGTATCGGCGCCATAACCAAGAATCGCGATGGGGAAGAGCTGTCAGAAATCGGTGATCTGGTCAAAGCTGGCGTTGTGGCAGTTTCCGATGATGGTGATTATCTGCAGAATCCGGATATGATGCGCAGGGCTTTGGAATACGCCAGGATGTTCGACATCCCGGTAATTTCTCATGCCGAGGATATTTATCTGGCGGCCGGCGGATATATGAATGAATCATTTCAATCCACCCGGCTGGGTATACCGGGGCGTCCGGCTGTGGCCGAGGAAATTGCCATCCTGCGCGACATCAAACTGGCCGGATTGACCAGAAGTCGTTTGCATATTGCCCACGTTTCCACCGCCGGGGGAGTAGAGGCGATCAGACGGGGGAAGGCTGAAGGAGTGCGGGTGACGGGCGAAGCTGCGCCGCATCATTTTGCCCTGACCGACGATTTGATCGGGGAGGAATTTGACTCCAACCTGCGCGTAAATCCGCCGTTGCGTACTGAGGACGACCGTCTGGCGGTCGTGGAGGGATTAGTCGATGGAACCATCGATTGTATCGCCTGCGACCACGCTCCGCATTCTGAAGCTGAGAAAGATGTCGAATTTGATCAAGCGCCTCCGGGGATGATAGGACTGGAAACAAGTCTGGGACTTTCGATAACATATCTGGTGGACAAGGGCTTTATGACCATGCCCGACTTGATGCGCAAAATGAGTATCAACCCGGCCAAAATCGTCAATCTTCCGGCACCGGGTCTCAGTGTCGGCGAAGCGGCGGATATTACCGTTATCGACCCTGATGCAGAATGGACGGTAGAGAAAAACGCTTTTCGCTCCAAATCAAAGAACTCGCCGTTCGTCGGATGGAAATTAAAAGGAAAAGTCATCGCCACTATTATGGACGGGCGGATAACTCATCGGGCCAAATAAGCGGCCGATGATTCGCACCGGTGGACGAGAAACGCGAGGAATGAAAATGGAAAAGACACGCTCATTCAGATTTATGGTCTTTATGACATATCTGCCTTTGCCTCTTTTGGGTATAATTGTTATTTTCGGTGTCATGGGTAAAATGCTCAATGTCGGCTGGCTGGAGTCGGCGCCGGGAGTGCTCAATATCCCAATGCTGATCGCTTATTTTCTGTCGCTGTTCATGGGTTCAGTTTATGGTTTTTTGAAAAAAGAGGAATCGGTTTATATGATGGCTTTTATTGCCATCGGACTTTGGGTCATCGGTATAGTTTTGTCTCAGGTTTTAACCTTTTCCCGCGAGATAATGATCGGCATCAACGTCATTCTCATCGCTGCTTTTCTGGTCCTGCATGTCATGCAATACCTGGCAACCAAGAAATGGGAAGCGCGCCTGGCTAAATAAAATAGAATACAAAGAAAACGGCGCACCAACAGGTGCGCCGTTTTGAACAGCCATTCTTCTGCCTTGCTAATCTTGTGGCAAAGCCACTTTCTTGTCAGGATCGACGCAGCTTATCAGCCAATCGAGTCCGACCCTTTCCCAATCCGGTTCTTGTGAGGCATCAATATATCGTTCCCAAACGTATATTCCGGTTTGATGGGCAATCCCTTTGAACTGCATGGTCAGAACCGGGTTGTTCAGGATTACTACCGAGCGCCTCATACCTTTTTCCTTGGCGTACTTTTGACCGGCCTCCAGTGGTTCGCGGGCTTCGGTAGATATTGGAATGAGTTTGCGCATATCGACAAACGCGCAAAAATCGTTGTTCATATCGTCGATGACCGCTTTGAGTTCTTTCAGCCATGTCGTCATTTCTTCGACGGCAATATCACCGGCCAAGATCAATTTCATTCCGTAATCGGTTTTATCAATTTTAAACATAGTCACCCTTTTGGCATACGACTTAATTATAGTATCGGAAAATAAAAGAGATATTCCAGTGGTTAAGTATTAAATAATTCCCAATTATTGAAAAACTATCTACGCATCAATTGTCGATTTCAATGGCTGATAAATGTGTTTTGTATTGAAGGAATTGTAAGGCATCGTTTGCCTTTTTATCGTGGGCATGATGCCAATTCTCAACCTGATCAATGGAGAAATAGCCGATGTCTGTCGATTCATGCGAGATTGCAAGCTTTCCGCCGACCGACCGGCAAAGATAGAAAATAGTAATTGTATGATGAGGGTGAAGCTTGTCCGCTTTCAGATCATAAACTCCGAGAATATGGGTGGGAACAACATCGAGGCCGGTTTCCTCGCGGACCTCGCGCACAATTGCCTCAGTGGGAGATTCGTTGACCTCGATCCAGCCGCAGGGCAGACACCAGCGGTGGTCGTCGGTACGGCGGTGGAGAAGGATACGCTTTTGGTCATCGAAAATGGCGGCATCAACTCCGACTTTGGGGGTAATGTAACCGATTTCGGCGGCGAAAGAATCGGCGATTTTTGTTTTATCGATGCCTGATAACCGGCTCAGGTCGGCGGTGGCTATTTCCACCAGCCGTAGGTATCTTTCACGGTCATACGGGTTGTCGGAGAAATTGAGACCGGTTTGACCGATTGCCCGAATTTCATCGAGGATTTGAATCAATCGGCTGTGAATATCGTCGGTCATTATTTAACAACCCCGTAAGTCAAGGTCAGATCATCACGCAGAAGCCAGGGATCGTCCGGGTTGTCTTTGATGTATTTTTCCATGCGAGCGACGCCCCGGTTAAAGGCATCATCGGCGATAAGACTCATAACGGAATTGTTTTTTAGTTTGACGGCTTTAAGATGATCCGCGGAGGATTGAAAAGTTTTTTGCCGGATATCATGTGAGGTAATTTTTTCAAAACCGGCTTCATTCAACCAGATCTCCACCTGTTTCACCGTCGGAGTTCTGGCTTCATCGACAGCCACAATCTCCGGGATAAACGTGTGAGCGGCGTCGTTTCGTATCTGCTCGATAGCGCCGTAGCGGATGAAAACATGCCCGCCCGATTTGAGTATCCGGGCGCAGTTTTTGAGTACTTTTTGCGGGTCATCCACATGATGCAGGAGATGCGACATAAAGACTATGTCGAACAGCTTGTCCTCGTAGTTCAGAGAGTCGGCGTTCTGATGGTCCCAGTTTACTGCTCCGGTCGAATCTTTTTCGGCGGCCTTATTTAGCATGGCCTCCGAGGCGTCGGCTCCCGTGACCTGATATCCCAGATATTCTGCCATTGGTATCGCGAATCTTCCAGTGCCGCATCCGAGATCAAGAGCCCGGGCGCCGGTTGGGGCATGGGAATAGGTGGCGACCATATCCAGCCAAAGTTCGATGTTTTGTCGAGACATCACTCGAGCTTTGTCATAATTGGCGGCGATAACGCTGTAATCGGTTTTCCTCATGATTATTCCCGTCGTAGTGTCGCTATGATCTAGGGATTATACACAAATGTGGGTCGGCGGTGAACATATATTATTCGAGTTTTTTTAAAGCAATAACGCAAACCGCCCAATCACTTGATCGGGCGGCGGACGGAGAGTTATTCCAAGGGCCCGGATAACGTCCTTGCCCTGTGATTTTTGAAAACGGGACTGTTCGAAAATCGAGAATCAGGCGATTTCGACTAATTCGATATCGAAAATCAGCGTTTTTCCGGCCAGAGGATGGTTGGCATCAAGGGTGACTTTTTCATCCTGAACATCAACGATGGTCACAGAGACCGGGGTTCCGTCCGGCTGCTGAACCTGAAGCTCCTGTCCGATTTCCGGTTTGATGTCTTTCGGGAATTCGCCCTTGTCCACTTCGACCAGTAAATCTTTGCGCACCTCGCCGTATGCTTGATCAGGGGGAATCGTCACTGTTTTGGAATCGCCAATGGCCATTCCGGTAATGCCGCTGTCGAAACCGGGAATGACATTGCCTGCACCGAGTTTGAACTCAAGCGGTTGACGGTCTTTTGAGCTGTCGAAAACGGTGCCGTCCTCAAGCTTACCGGTATAATGAACCTTTACGCTGTCACCATTTTTGGCCTGACTCATGATTTCTCCTTCAATTAACTGCCGTACCAAACGGTCAATTATCTCGAACGGAATACTGTCCGATCGATCACTTTCCTTCTGCTTATAGCGAATTGTCGCCCATCCGCCGGGTGCAAATCCTGTCGCCCTCATTTGGCGAGAAGAATATTAGCCTTGATTATAGGCATTTCTTTTTAAAAGGTAAAGATAATTCTATCCCAATTAAGACCTGCGGCAATTCCGGAAATCCGGGGCCATTTTATGGCCACCGGCTTTGGTTCTTGACCTTGATTGCTGCATAACATAGAATAAGGTTAGTCTTTATCACCGGATGAAATTTGTCAGAACGAGGGGAGGCCAAGGTGAGCGGTATTGTTTTTTTTAGGACGCAACAGCTTCAGGCAATCATCGACTTTTATACGACCAAAATCGGCTGTCAGGTTTGGATCGATCAAAACGACTGTGTGATATTACAGAATGGCAATTTGCGTTTCGGTTTTTGTGATCGGGAAGAGGCCGACACCGAAGGGATGATTACTTTCTTTTACGAAAGTATGGAGGAAGTGGACAAAATGTTTGCCGAGCTTTCTTCGATTGCCGTGGCGCCGCCGGCGACCAATGACAAGTACAATATTTATCAGTTTTTTGCCCGCGACCCCGAGGGGCGCAATCTTGAGTTTCAGTATTTTCAGACTCCGACTGCCGCTTATCTTTCCGGCGATGATCTGCTTTTAACCCGCCGCAGTATCCGCCAGTTTGCTCAGGCCGAGATTTCGGATGCGGTAGTGGATAATCTGCTGGAACTGTGCCGATTTGCGCCCACTTCCTGCAATACTCAGTCATATTATTTCAAAATAATTAGGGACAGGTCGTTGATCGAAAAACTGGCGCAGGTTCGAGGTTCCAACAGTGCCCCGATCGGGCGAGCTCCTTTGGCGGTAGCCATAGTAGCTGACCCGCAGTTGACCAAACGGCCTGATCAGGACGGCTGTATCGCTGCTTATCATTTCCTCTTGGCGGCCCGCTTTTATGGCTTGGGCACTTGCTGGATCGCGGCAATGGATGTGGGCGAGGTCAAAGATATTTTGGGCATTCCGAAGGATCATTATGTGGCTACGGTGACGCCCTTGGGTTATCCGGCGGATTTACCGGTTAATGCTCCTGAGCGTAAAGAGCGATCATGGTTTGTGCGGGAGTGAACATTTTACAATCTCTTAAATTTACGAGTTGTTAAAAAAAACCTCGTGTGAGTCGCCGGCATTTTCACTGGTATGGCCCTTGACCGGGGAAATCTTTGAGGCTAAATTGGTTGTTTATTTGTATATGGATTACACTGTATGAAAACCGATCGAACCGACATGTTTTTCTTTTCCGTTTCCCGCCGAACGGAAATTATTCTGTTTATCCTGATTTTCGCCTTGGCGGTATTCTTGCGGATGTATCTGCTTTCGGCCGATTCACCCAACGGTATATCATTTTCGCAGGGGATAGAGACCGACCCGCCGCAATATACGACCCATGCTCGCAATGCTGAGCTTTCCGGCAACTGGAACCCGTATAACGACAACCGCCATATAACCTATCAATATTCGATTGTGTCGGGCTTGAGCCGCATCATTTACGGCCTGTTCGGCGTCAGCTTTTACACGGCCAACCTGACGGCGGTAATTCTTTCGCTTTTGTCGCTATTATTTCTGTATTTTATTTTGCGAAGATCGTTGGGCAGTGGCGTGGCCCTTCTGGCACTTTTTTTTATCGGCATCAATTATCTGGGGATATTTTTCGGGCGTAAACCGTTTCTTGAAAACGGAATGACCTTCTTTTTTATTCTTGGTCTGTTTATTTTGACTTATGCCGAGGACAAAGCCTGGGGGCATCTAATGTTCGGCGCGGCTTTGGCCGCGGCGGTGGTATTAGGTAAAATCATCGGTCTGGCCTTTCTGGCTATTCCTGCGGCCTATTACCTGATGCGTTTCTTTTATCTGCGCGACGGTCGGGCGATCATTTTTGCCGCCTTTTGTGCCGTCGGTTTTGCCGCTGTTGGAGGTGTCTGGTACAAGTTGCTGTATCTGCCCAACGCTGCTTCGATCACCGGATATGTCGGCGAGCAGGCTTTGGGACTGTACGGCACGCCGGAAGGATTTAAATCGTTACCGCGTTTTGTCTGGAAATTTATGATCTTCGGTTGGGATTCGGATTTTTTCAGCCGCTTGCCGGGTATCGCAATGGCCGCCGTGGTCGCTCTGGTTCTTCTGGCCGGGCGGTTGTTCGATGATAAAAGCGGCCCACCCCGGCCGCGCTATGCCAATCTGATTCTGATTTGTATTGCGGCCTGGTTGATTGGAACTTATCTGGCCCAGATGCCCTGGAATTATCAGCCGGTCAGGTACCAGACGACGATGATTTATCCTCTGGGCGTCCTGGCGGCCATCACCTGTATTTATTTATATCGCTTGAAGGACAAGTTCAATCCTTTGAACGGTTCATTCCGGTTCAATGTGTCAATGCTCATTTTGGTTGTGATCCCGATTTATCAATTGACTGCTACTGTGACCAACCACTTTGGCCATGAACTGATTTTTAAGAAGCACGCTTTATATGTATTCACCGTAGTCGTATTATTGGCGAGCGCCTATTTTGTGCTATCCATGAAAAGACGGAAAATTGAATTTACTTTTTTACCGATGGCTCGTTATTCGCTGGCTGGCGTGATTATTCTGACGACGATTGTCTATCAGGGCAAGGCCTATCTGGATTGGGCAGAAACGCCGCTATTCACCACACGGCAGGCTTCCCGCGACCTCGGCCGAGTCCTCTCGCCGGCGGCAGTCGTGTCGGGACCGTTTGCACCGGCTCTAACTCTGGAAAATGATCTGGGTTGTGTCATCCATATTTTCGGTACCAGCCGCACGGATAGTACTTTGTTCCAACGCCTGCCGATCACTCACCTGCTTTTGGAAAAGTCTAACGAGAAAGTGGCGCGCGAGCTTTATCCCGAAGTTATGGGAAAGGCTCGGATAATCTGTCATTACTATATCAACTGCCGCAAAGTCGGCCTTTATCGAATAGCTTACAACACCGGCAACCGTGAGGCAGAGCAGTATTTTCATTCCAATTTCGAGGGTGCGATTCGGGCCTATCAGCTGGCTATGCCCGATACCGGCCGCGCTTACCTGGATCGTTTTCAAAGTATGAATCCGCAAAATCAGTCCGGTTATACTCAGGACGGATTTATGGCCCTGAAAGACGGTGATAACCAGCGGGCTATCGGTTTATTCCGCCGGGCTGTGGAATTCTCTCCAACCGATTTTAATCTTCATTATTTGCTCGGCAAAGCCTATATTGCCCTGGCTGATTCGACCGGCGATGAATCGGCGAGAAAATTGGGGGAGCAGGAGGCCGATTTGGCCACCAGATATAATTTAGGATATTACGATTTTGACGATCATATAATGGAAGACCTGTTCAAGGATGATACGGATGGATAAAGAGACAAAACCCCGCGTTTCGATAATAATTCCCGCTTATAACGAAGAGGGAAACGTTGAGGAATTGTGCCGACAACTGGAAGAGATGAAAAGTTCCTCCGACTTCTCTTTCGAGGTAGTTTTGATTGATGACGGTTCTACCGACGGCACGCCCGGGATTTTACGCAGTCTCTGTTCTCGATATGAATTTCTGCAAGTATTCACTCATGGTTATAATCGAGGTTTGACCGAGGCCCTGCAAACCGGTTTCTCGAATGCGCGCGGTGAAATATTCGTTTTTTATCCGGCTGAT
>JAAEQF010000875.1 GCA_024231695.1 FCB group bacterium | reverse complement strand
GTGTTTGCCGCCGGTGATGCGACCCGGGGGCCATCTTCGGTTATCGACGCCATCGCTGACGGCCGGAAAGTTGCCGATATCATGGATCGTTATCTCGGCGGCAACGGTTTGACCGAAGATGATCTTTCCGCGGACAAATTGGAAATCCCCTCGGTGGAAATATCATCCGAACAGTTTTTACACTCCAGACAGCAGGGCCGCATGGCCGATTCCAATGAACGTATAACCGGATTTGGTCTTATCCAGCAAACACTGGACGAAACAACAGCGAGAACTGAAGCCGGGCGATGTTTGCAGTGTAATCTTCGGCAAAATATCACGCCGGTCATCTTGCCGCCAGAAAAATGGCAGATGTTCAATGCCGAAACAGTCGCGACCATCCCTGATGCCGAAGGCGTTTTTCAACTTCTGAATGCCGAGAAAAAAGTGATCCGTATCACCGGCACGCAAAATATCAGGCAAAGCCTGACCGAATGTCTGGAAAACCCCGGAGAAGGGGCCTGGTTTATCTGGGAGGAAGACCCCATGTTCACCAAACGCGAAAGCGAATTGATCCAGCAATATCTTCAGCAGTACGGTGAAATGCCCGGCGGCGGCGGCGACGACGATCTTGATGATTTATTTTGAACAAGTTTCCAAATCAAATGTTATGGTAAATACATTGCGCATCGTATAAGGGACGAGATTTTTTAATATGGGAACCGGTTTGATCGAAAGACTGGAATCTGAAGGATGGGTTCGGCAATTTACCGCATCTGGTAATCGCCTGCAGGAAGCGGTCGAAAGCTACCGTGAAATCGGCTTCGAGGTCAGGACAGTTCCCGTGAAAGATTTGAAACTTGGTGATTGCACTGTTTGCTTTGATGATGAGAACGATGAAACGATGATGATTTTCACCCGGGCCATATCCGATGATGACGAAAAATGATTTCGGGAATATTTGATTGATGCATGATAAAAATTCCAACACCGGCCGGTTTAAGGCGGCGGTACTGATCGCCAGCGACCGGTCTTATAATAATCAACGACCGGACAAGACCGGCCCGGCTCTAAAAGAGCGTATCGACGAACTGGGATATAATTTGACCGGCGTAAAGGTTGTCCCGGATGATAAATCAACGATTGTGTCGGTATTGAAAGACTGGAGCAGCCGGGAAAAAATGAATTTGATCCTGATTTCGGGTGGACCCGGACTGGCTCATCGAGATGTAACGCCCGAGGCCACGCTGGAAGTTATCGAACGGCGTATTCCGGGCATGGAAGAGGCCATGCGACGGGCCTCATTCGAGATCACCTCGCATGCCGTTCTATCCCGGGGGGTAGTCGGCTGTACCGGACAGACATTGATTGTCAATCTACCCGGCAGTCCCAAAGGCGCTTTGGAAAATCTGGCCGTTATCGAACCGGTATTGGAGCATGCGTTGGAACTGCTCATCGGAGAAAGGCCAGACCCGTGATCCCCCTTAATAATCAACCGAAAACCCTGATCGATCCGATGGGTCGGTCGATAACCTATCTGAGAGTTTCATTAACGGCGAAATGCAATCTCAGATGCAGTTATTGCTACGGAACAGGTAAAGATAATTCAATAAGCAGCGACCATCTATCCACGACCGATGTCATTCGTTTGATTGAGGTTTTTGCCTCATTGGGTATCAATAAAATTCGCTTTACCGGCGGTGAACCTCTGATGCGCCGTGACATCGTCGATCTTGTGCGCCGAACGGCGAAGATGGAAGGTATAAACCAGATCGGCCTGACCACCAATGGCCTGGTGTTGGAACCTCTTCTGCCCTCCTTGATTGAGGCCGGCTTGAATTGTCTCAATATCAGCCTCGATACTTTGAAGCGCGAGACTTTCAGGCAAATCACAGGTTCTGACGGTTTCGACCGGGTCTATTCGGCCATTATCAGTGCAGAAGAATGCGGCACCTTCAAACGGGTGAAAGTCAACACGGTGGTCATGCGCGGCATCAATGACGAAGAAGTCCGTCAGTTTACACTTTGGGCGCTGGAACGCCGCATCGATCTGCGTTTTATCGAATTCATGCCAACTCAGCAATCGGGTTGGGATAAATCCCGACTGGTCAATGAGGATATGATCAAAGATCTCATCGGTCTGGATCTCGAACCGGTGAAAGGAAATGACAACAGCCCGGGCCCGGCATCGAGTTACACTCTTCCCGGCGCTCCGGGAAGAATAAGTTTTATTTCCACTATCAGTCATAATTTCTGCGGTCGTTGTAACCGGCTCCGACTGACCTCGACCGGCCAATTGGTCGGTTGTCTTTTCCTCAATCAGCCTGCTGATCTGAAGAAGATGCTTGCGGAAGTAGATGACATAAAAGACATCGCCGAACAAATTCGCGACATCGTAGCACGGCCTGGATTCCGGCGTCCCCCGCAGGAATTGCCGGTCATTGGTTTCAACCCCTTCATGCGGAAAGTAGGCGGATGAGCGATAAGAAACTTACGCATACTAATGCAAAAGGCGAAGCCCGCATGGTCGATGTCGGTGGCAAGCCCGATTCCGAAAGATATGCCCGGGCCTCTGGCCGAGTTCATGTGTCTGCTGAGTTGCTGGCCCGATTGCGCGAAAATTCCCTGAAAAAGGGGGATGCTCTGGCAGCCGCCCGCATTGCCGGTATCCTGGCCGCCAAGAAAACAGCCGAGATCATTCCGCTTTGCCACACTCTCCCCCTGACTTCGGTCAGCGTTGAATTGACTTTGAATGAAGAATCATCAACGGTGGAGATCATGGCCGAAACCCGAACCAATTATAAAACCGGCGTTGAAATGGAAGCCCTCGTCGCCGTCTCGACGGCCGCTCTGACTATCTATGATATGGGCAAAGCCATCGACAAAAACATGACCATCGAAGCTGTCCGTCTACTGGAGAAAAGCGGCGGACAAAGCGGGCATTGGCTGCGAAAGGACGCATAAATGACCACCGCTTCCAACAATCTCACGCCCTCCGTTCATCGCCTCTCGATATCCGCGCGCAAGGGAGAAAAAAAGCAAAACGTGGAAGAAGTATTGATCAATTCCGGCGGGATTGAAGGCGATGTGCATGCCGGCAGTTATCGAGCGGTCAGTCTCCTGCCGTTTGAAAGCTTTCAAAAACTGGATCATCCTGATTTGACTATCCATCCGGGAGATTTCGCCGAGAACATCACCACCACCGGCCTGGATTTCGGGAACCTGGTTATCGGCTCACGAATAGCACTGGGTAAAAAAGTCACTCTGGAAGTCGTTCAAGTCGGTAAAAAATGTCATAACGGCTGTATAATCAGAGAAACCGTCGGCGATTGTATCATGCCGCGTGAGGGTCTCTTCGCCAAAGTCCTAACCGGTGGAGAGCTGAAAACGGGAGATTCGATCAAGATCATCGAATGATATGATTACTTTAGATGAAGCTTTAAGCAAAATTGATCACGCCATAAAAAGCCTTCCTCCGAAATCGGTCGGACTGATCAAAGCGGTGGATTGCCTTGCCGCCGAGGATATCATTGCGCCGATCAACGTACCGGACTTCCCCAATTCGGCCATGGATGGCATTGCCTTGAAAGTC
>JAAEQF010000874.1 GCA_024231695.1 FCB group bacterium | reverse complement strand
TTCACGGACGTTCGGCTGGGCAGGATTCCCAACTGGCTCACCTACCCCACGTGGGTCTTCGGGGTGATCTTTGCCGCCACCGCGTACGGCTGGCCGGGGCTCAAGAGCAGCCTTCTCGGTTTTGCCGTGGGCTTTGTTCCCTTCTTCCTGCTCTACCTGGTGGGTGGCATGGGGGGCGGCGACGTGAAGTTGATGGCGGCGGTGGGAGCGATCATGGGTTATCCCTTCATCCTCAACGCCGTCATCACGTCGATTCTGGTCGGGGGCCTGGTGGCGCTTCTGATCGTCATCTGGGAAGGCAAGCTATGGCAGGCCGTCAAATACCTTGCCGCCACCGTTGGCAAGGCGTTCGTGCCGGGCCTGGCGCGCGAGCCGCTGACGGCGAAGCAGAACGTGCCTTTCGGGGTGGCGATCTGCCTCGGCGCGTTCCTGACCCTGATCGCCGTGTGGCTGGGCTACACCTCGCCCGCGCAGCTGCTCATGGGTCTGGCCTGAGGAGACCGTGCCGTGATCGAGCAACTGGATCCGTTGAGCCGCCAATGGCCCGCCCTGGTGGCCTGCGCCGC
>JAAEQF010000873.1 GCA_024231695.1 FCB group bacterium | reverse complement strand
GGTGAGAACAGCGTCACCATCGAGCTGACCGATCTCGCTGGCAACAGCGCCACCTTCAGCCGCAGCTTCAGTGTCGACTCGATCGAACCGACGGTGGAGGTAATCGAGTCTGGTCTGCCGATCGCCGACGGCGCCGTGTACCAGCGAGTGATCAGGCCGGAGATCCGCAGCAACAAGCCGGATGCCACCATCAGCGCCACCCTCAACGGTGGAGCGTTCCTCAGCGGCACTGAGATCGCCACCACCGGTGATGACACGATCGAGGCTACCGTCACCGACAGTCTCGGCCGAGTTGCCAGCAGCACGGTCAGCTTCCGCCTCGATCTCGAGGCCGGTCCAAGCATCACCATCACCTCGCCGCAGGACGGTGAGACGCTGCCCGACGCGCTGACCGCGGTCAACGGCACGGTCAACGGCAGCGGCGTGGCGGTCACGGTCAACGGCAGCTCGGCAACAGTTGCCGGCGACACCTGGACGGTCCGCGACCTGGCCTTACAGCCGGCGGTGCTCAACGACATCCGGGCAACGGCGATCGACCAGGCTGGACGCAGCGCCACGGCCACGATCACCGTGATGGTGCGGACCGGTGGCCCCCAGGTGCTGATCCTGGAGCCAGCTGACCGAGCCCGCACCAACCGCGAACGCATTGACGTC
>JAAEQF010000872.1 GCA_024231695.1 FCB group bacterium | reverse complement strand
TTATTTTCCAGTCCTTTAATTATTTGATGAGTATCTGTAATTATTCCTTCTGCAATATTCCCCATACTCATCAAACAGGTCCGAATATTCCGCCGCAAGAATTCATGATTTTCTCCACTTATTGTTGTATTAAATGTCTTTTCAAAAAAAGACCAATACCGGCTATTCTCTTGATTATACTGCTTCACATACATTAATATTTTAAAGCATGTGCTTTGTTGTTTGCTATTAAGGCAGCCAATGCTATGCAATTGCGATTCAAAAAATGGCATATTATATGATTTCAGCCCTGTTGAGAATCTAGATTCATACCTAATCTCGGCATAAACTTCATTTGCATCAGATATTGGGGTATTTAGTAATTCTTCTAATTGTCTAACCTCATTATCCTTGGTTCTTTTTGCATATAAATGGATAATTGGTTTCACGATTGCTGTAATCTTCTCATCAACCCTACCAGTCTCTATCCTGCTTAAAAAGGCAACTAACGCCATTTGGAATTGCAGCTCTCTCAGTTCACTAACCAACGACTGATGGAATTTGGCACATACATTTCGTTGCTTTATTTTATCAACGATAAACGTTTGAAATATGCCTAAAACCCAACCTGCAATTAACGCAATAAAAGGAAATAGAATGTCCATCCGTATCCTCTCTCTATATTAAAGATGAATATAATTTATTACTCTATTTTCAATACGCATATTCCTGACATTGTACCCCACCCGCAGTCCCGCGATAGTCGGGACGCAGGGTGGGCGAAGCATTTTTATCTTGAGACGTCTGATTTCTACAAAGACGGGTGGCCCATCATTTAGGGCCTGTTGAAAAAGTATAAACAGATGGTTGCGGCCGGTCTTGCAATATCGCGCCAGCGGTATTGTGTGACCTGCCGCCTTGAATAGCATATACTTATGTGTCAGGTCACACGCCCGCCCTTGGCGGACGCAAGACCTGACACAACAATTGACAGGTTTATCAACATGCCCTTTATGATGGGAAAGCCGGTGCAGCCGTGGACATTTATGTAGTTGCCGTCTGTCGCCAATGCAGTCTATGGGTTTTTGTCTTCGATACATCTCCACTCTTCTTCCAAAATTGACATACTATGCCAACTAATGTAATCAGTACCGACTTTGGAGGCGTCTCTCATTAAACCCTCTACCTGAAATCCAGCTTTCCTGTAGCAGGCTATCGCTCCGGTATTATCCTCATCGACAAAGAGCTGTGCGCGGTGAAGGCATAAGTCATCAAAGCATATCGTCAATAACTGCCTTAAGCTTTCGGTACCGATACCTGAACCCCTGAGATCGGGATCACCGATAACCATCTGGCCGATGTGGACCAGATTGTTTTGCCAGTCTATTACGGCATGGATAAATCCAATGATCACCGAATCCGAGGCCCTCACGATTCTATATCCAAGCGATGTAGGTTTTCCGTCTTTATAAACCGTTAATAAGCGTCCGAGTTGGTCATTATCTACCGGTGCTTGGAAAATGCGGAATGTACGCGGATCTATCCAGGGACGTATGCAATCGAAATCTTTGGATTCAAGTTGATCCAGCCGGATAGCAATTGATTTATTTCGCTTGGTATGCATGTGATTCCCCATTTTTTTAACTCTTCATACAATTTGACCCATTTGATAGCTAATGTCAACATTGTTCCCCACGCGCATTGCGCGGTTTTGGTTCGGCAGGCTAGCCTGTTTTCTTTCGCTTGCCTCACATCGGGTGCTTACTTGGGTCATACTGACGTCAGTCAAAAAGCGGCGATGCCGCTGCCTGTGTTATGAAAGACAATCTGTTAAATAATGAAATTGCGAGGCAAGTATATGACTTATTGCGTTTGATGCAAGGCAAAGGCTGCCTTGCATCGCAATATTGAGATCGAAAGAGTTACCGATTGCGGCGCTTGGCGGAATCCTTGATGTATGCCAAAGCGGTCTTAACGTCTTTCTTGCTGGTGATCTGTACCTCAATCGGGAAAGGCGTACCCGGCATGTCCGGATTGGTGACCTTGTTTAAAACCGTGCCGATCTGCGTGCCCTCGAAAAGCCGAATCCGAATGAAATGGCGGGTCGGAACCAGCCAGCAGATTCGATTTTCCGGGAAATTGGGATCAAACAGATGCATGATGTACGGCCTGATACCCATGACGATACGACCTTTAAACAGCCCCGAGGATCCGACGCACTTTTTCAGTAATTCATCGTAGGCTTGTTCAACCTCCGGCTCCATACGTCCGGGGCCACGGTCAAAGACATCCTGGTACTTCGTTCTCTTGAATCCAAGATTCGGATAGTTGTCAGAATCAAAATTCATATTTGGCACCCCTTAAACTTGTACGAATATAGGTAATAATTGATTTGAAGATCAATATAAAAACGGCCCATGTTATCCTCTTTAAGTTAAGTCGTGTAATAATAAGGCATTACGGAGAATATTTATTATTTGGCCGGGTTAAAAAAGCAAAAAATACCGTTTTTCCTTGACAGAATAGTCGATAATAACCATTTTTACTGCCGATAAACTGTATGGAAACCGTTTTTCCGGCCCACGGGCCGGTATTTTGTGTACTCAACAAGGGATTGTTTTGAGAATTGTCATTGTCGGCGGCGGAGTCGTCGGATACAGTCTGGCCCAGCAACTGCTTTATGAAAAGCATTCTATTTCGATGATCGAGCCGGACTCGAAAGTTGCCGACGGTATCGCCGAGAAATTGGATCTGCAGGTGATCGTTGCCTCCGGCTCCTCGCCTTCTGCTTTGGAAGATGCGGGAATCGAGGGTGCCGATATGGTCATTGCCGTTACTCCGGTTGATGAAATCAACCTGGTGGTTTGCAGTATTGCCCGACAATACGAGGTTCCTCAGCGAATTGCCCGTCTGCGCGGCCGCGAATTTCTTTCGCCTGATCGTCATGTCAGCCTTGAGGCCATTGGCGTCACCTCTTTTATCTTCCCGGAAAAAGTGATGGTCGATTCCATCCTCCAGTATGTCGAGACTCCCGGCGCTTCCGATGCCGTCAATTTCGAAGACGGAAATATTCT
This sequence comes from FCB group bacterium, assembly GCA_024231695.1. Classification (GTDB taxonomy): domain Bacteria; phylum Zixibacteria; class MSB-5A5; order GN15; family JAAZOE01; genus JAAEQF01. The sequence goes on along the minus strand of JAAEQF010000872.1, from coordinate 9,553 downwards.
TTTGCGCGGCTATCGGATTACCAAAGGGATGCCAATGGTCGGTAAATCCCTAGTCGATATCCGAGCTATGTTCGAATCGGAAATGTTTCTGGTGGCGGCGGTCATGCGAGGCGACAAGGGGATTATCCCACCCGGTGACTTTGTCATTGAAGAGGGTGATAAAGTCTATGGCCTTTTTCCCAAAACGGCGGTACCGGCTTTCATGAGTTTGGTCAATGGCGAACATGCTCAGGCCCGCCGGGTAGTCATTGCCGGGGACAATCTGTCCTCGATGGAGTTGGCGGCTTCAATTCAGGATCGAATTTCGAAAGTCATTTATGTCGATCCAGATCTGGCTCGGGCCGAGGAGGTAGCGGTCAAGCTGGATAAGGTCGAGGTCATTCATGGCGATTGTACGGAACTGGATACGCTTAAGGAAATAGATATCAACCGGGTCGATTTCTTTATCGCCTCATCCAATGAAGCCGACTATAACATGCTTTCGGCTCTTCTGGCCAAATCGGAGGGGGCTCGCGAAGTTATCGCTGTTTCAACTGAATTTCATCATGACCAGCTATTTCATTCCATCGGCATTGATCATGTCATCAATCCCCGGGTCACAGCCGCCGATGAAATCATGCAGATTATCAGCCGCGGACACTTCGGTTCGGTCGTACGTCTGGGTGACGCTGAGATCGAGGCGCTTCGACTGACTGTGCCAGAAAAATCGGATATTACCGATCTACCCCTGAAAAAGGTCTGGAAAAAACTGCGCAAAGGCGCATTGATCGGTATTATTAATCGTGGCGATACGATGATTATTCCCGATGGTGAATCGATTTTCGAACCTGATGACATTGTAATTATCATCGCCTATACCAAATTTATTCCCCAGATTCAGAAGCTGTTTAAGGCGAAAAAATAAAGCTTTGGGGCGAGATTTCTCATGAGCGGAAAAGCGGTTGGCTATGCCATAGGAAAGCTGATGCAGCTCACCGGGGTTATTCTTTGTGTCCCGCTCGGTATCGCCGTCTATGATCTGGAAACTATCTCCGTGGCGGCGGCGATGGATAACCCGGAGACTTTGGGTTTCACTCTAACCATTCTCATCTGCTTTTTATTCGGCACGGTGGCCGCTTTGATCTGCCGTTCCCAGCGCAATGAACAGGGTATCCGCGAAGGATATGCCATTGTCGCTTTGGGCTGGATCATTTTCGCCCTGATGGGGTCCATACCGTTCGTGTTTTATTTTATAGCTCAAGCCGGATCGCTTGATCCGGGGACGTTGATTCTCTGTTTCACTGACGGCTTTTTCGAAATTATGTCCGGCTTTACCACCACCGGTTCGACCATTCTGACCGATATCGAGGCAATTCCCGATTCGCTATTGTTCTGGCGAAGTTTGACCCACTGGCTGGGCGGAATGGGGATTATCACTCTGGCCCTGGCGATTTTTCCGGCCATGGGTGTGTCCGGCTATTCGATGTTCCGGGGCGAAATACCCGGTCCCACCGCTGATAGACTCAGGCCCCGGCTGGCTCAAACGGCAGCGATTCTATGGGGGGTATATGCGCTTCTGTCGGGAGTCGAAACGCTTCTGCTTTTAGCCGGCGGAATGCCTTTGTTCGATTCACTCTGCCATACTTTCGGAACCATGGCCACCGGCGGTTTTTCGACCCGCAACGGATCTATCGGTGCCTATAATTCGGCCTATTTCGAATGGGTGATTATTATTTTCATGTATCTGGCCGGAATGAATTTTCTTCTACACTTCAATGTCCTGCGCGGAAAGTGGCGTCAGGCTGTAATCAACCGCGAATTTTTGTTCTATACCGGCTTGATTGTTGTCGTGACCATATTCTTTTCGATCATGCTCTACGGCGGCGATCTCAAGCCGACCGAAGATGCTTATAGTCAATACCGACATGACAAAGCCGGTTACGAGCAGTTTTCCGAATATGTCGATAGCGAGGCGGCTCGGTACGAAAGTTTCCATGATTGTGTTCGCACGTCACTTTTTCAGACCGTGGCTATAACAACTACCACCGGCTATGGCACGGGCGATTTCGATCTGTGGCCGAACGTCGGGCGGATGACGCTTCTGATGCTGATGTTTTTCGGCGGCTGTGCCGGTTCGACCGGCGGCGGTATAAAACAGGTTCGCATCATGATTTTAATCAAGGCCGGCTGGCGCGAACTGCGTAAGCTGACCCGGCCCAAACTGGTGGCTCCTTTGCGAGTAGGGAAGATGACTATCGAGGAAGAGAAAATCTCCAACATCGCCTCGTTTTTCATCCTTTTCATGATGCTTTTTGTTGTTGGGACGCTGTTGATGACTCTTTTCGTACCTGATTTCGTAACGGCCATATCCTCGACCGCAGCCTGTATCAACAATATCGGCCCGGGTCTCAATGGCGTCGGATCGATCGAACATTATGGCTGGATTCCGATTCCCGGTAAATGGATCCTTATTGCCTGCATGCTTCTGGGACGTCTGGAAATCTTCACCGTCCTGATCGTCTTCCGTCCCTCCTTCTGGAAATAACAGGCAATAGCCTGTTCTATTGCTCGATCGCTTCGCTATCTCGCAGGCGGAGCCTGTTTTCTATCGCTTGCTTACTCACTCGAGTGTTTTTTAGTCGAAAAACTTTTTAAAGGTTTGAATGAATACATCCGTATCACATTTACGGGGTGAAAATAGTCGGTATTTTATTATTTCCTGGGCATTTATTGGGCAAAGATATAAATATTTTCAATTCATCAGGGGGAGACATTATGGATAAGAAATCACAACTGACCGACGGCCGGGAAATAGTTATTCGTAATCTTCATTTGGATGATCTCGATGAATCAGTCGGATTTTTCAGGGCATTACCGGAGGAAGATCGAGCCTATCTGCGAGTGGATGTTACCGATCGTGATATCGTGGCTCAGCGGATTCAAGCGATGGATACCGGCAGGATTCGCCGGCTGGTCGCCGAAATCGACGGTACTATCGTTGCCGATGGCTCATTGGAAGTAGAAAACCGGGGCTGGAAAGATCATATCGCTGAACTGCGCCTTATCGTGGCCCGGCCGCTTCAAAGTTTGGGGCTGGGTAAACATCTGGCCCGCGAATTGTATCTGTTGGCGGCCGAAATGAAAGTCGAACAGATTGTTGTTAAATTTATGCGGCCGCAAAAAAGAGCTCAGAGTATTTTTAAGAAACTCGGATTTCATCAGGATGCCGTGTTCGAGGATTATGTCAAGGATATTCACGGCGATAAGCATGATCTGATTGTCATGCGTTGTGACCTCAACGAACTATGGGAAAAGCTCGGGAATTTCATGGAGGATTCGGACTGGGTGAGAACCCGGTAGATAAACCGAGCGATCTTTCGGAACGCCTCCACAAGCGCCCTTGTAATTGAGGAATTACTAAAATCAATTGCTCTACGGCTGCAATAAGATACGGTTCGTGGTAGTGACGTTCGCCTCGATGAAGCTGCGCGGATCATAACCGATGGCATGAATACTCTGACGTCGGTATTGAATCAGACTCAAATAATAATCACCGGTTGGCAGGGTCTGAAGTACTGAGCGCGGAATCCTTTGCTGTCCATCATTGGGAACCTCGGATTGATAAACCTCAACGCCGTCATGCCATAGACTGATTTCCACCGTACCCGTACCGGAATCATGCCAGATTACTTCGATGCCGTCATTGATCTGTATCGTATCATTCCAGCGGGGATAGTATAGATAGGCCAATTCAGCCGGGAATGTTATCGATTGCGTCAGCGCCGGCACATATTGGTTTTCGCCGATCGAATAAGTATAGGTTCCACCCGGTTCAATAAAGCTGCAGTCCACACACCGGGATGGACCGAAAAAGAATTGATTGCGGTCACTCCAGCTGAGACCATAATCGCCACAACTGATTCCGGCTGAGTCGATCGGATTTCTATTGCCATCGGTGGAATAAGCGCTGTCGAGATAAACCAGCAGGACATCCTGCTCAATAGGACCCCAGCCGGAAGTGTTCACCATACGTTGAATATACATTTCTGCGTAAATGCCGGATGGTGTGACGGAACCCGTACCTTTGTCGTCGTCGCCGCAGCCGATAAAAGCCGAACCGAACAGAATTATGGCGATAATCGTTAAAAATACTTTGCGCATGTTGTTTCCCTCCCAGGATTAAGTCACAGATGTAAGAACTATATATATTTTTACCTTGAACTGTCAAGAATTGAAAAGACGCAATCTAATCAAAAAAAACGCCCCGGTTAAAAAAGGGGGCGTTTAAAAGTAAGATGCGGATTAAGGTTACCTGCTATTGAAAGGTTACCAGGGAAAAGTTATGTACTCGTGCCCGGATGAATCCGCGGGAATCGTAACCGGCGGCGGTAATCGGCGCTCGGGTATAGTAATCAAGGATCAAAAAGTATCTTCCGTCATCCAGCTCCGACAATTTGTCTTCGGTAATCGTATAACTTCCGCTGTTGGGCACTTTGATGAAAAACTTCTCGACTCCTTCCAGAGTGATACTGATTTCCACATCGCCGATCCCGGCGTTGTCCCAGGCAATAGTCAGGTCATCGTCAAGTTGAAGAGTGTCGCCCCATTCCGGAGTATTCAGCCAAGGCTGGATTCGGGGGAAAATAATCGACTGAGAAAGGGCCGGTAGGCGCTCATCGGCAGTGACGGTGAAATTGTAGGTGCCGCCCAGTTGAAGGAATTTACCGGCCGTTTGAAGGACTGGGTAATAATAGGCATCGGCATATTCGGCCCATCCTAGCGAATCACCGTTGCATTTGACCTCGGCCGAATCAATCGGATTGATCGGGCCGTCGGGCGCATATAAGCCGTCCAAATGAACTTCATAAACATCGCTTTCGGCTGGGCCATAGCCGGAATTATTGACGTTTCGCCGGACCATCAGTTCAGCGTAGATGCCATGATCCGTTGAGTTTCCTGATCCATTGTCTTTGCCGCAACCGGTTATAGATAGTAAAATGATACTCACCGCAATGATGGATGTTGAAAGAGTGCTGGGCATACCTTGCTTCCCCGCCTAAAATTTAAGATAGCTTATTCAGTATAGCGGCCGGTCGGATAGGCTGTCAAGGGTAGTGATTTGTTAAAATTTCCAGATGTAAATTATAATCAGAATTATCCAGATGATGGAAGCGGTATAAAAGCCGATCATGAACGGGCTGGAACCAAAGGGTTGCTTTTTCTTTCTGATCGGCGTTTTCAAATCGCCATGACAATGCCGACAGCGCACGGCGGCGCGGTCAATCAATTCCCGGCAAAAAGGGCATGGCTTGACGTTGCGGGCATTGTCAGATAGTGGTTCCAATCCGTATCCTTAGCTAATAATCACTTCCCAGCCGGATAATCGACTTTTGCAAACCATTCCAGATCGATATCCACGAACAACCGGTCGCGGTCTTTGCAGTCGTTCAAAAAGGCCAGGTCTCCGGCACTGGGTGTCTGTCCGTCCGCTATCTTCTCGGCCAGTTCGACGAGTTTACTGAAATCGGCGGAATGTTCACTGAGGCGCAGTTCGGCATAGTCGCGAGCCGACCAGGTCGAGATCAAAAACTGCCAGTCGGAAGCTGACATCAGCATCAATTCCCGGGCAGCTTGATTAACGATATCTATCAGCAGAGGATTATCTGAATCTTTATATTTGGCGGCCAGTTCGACCATTCTGTCTTCGGCCGGATAGATATGTTTCCAGGTCCAGTCGGTCCATTTATTGAGCCAGATATAATGATAACCGCCCTGTCCCCAGCTGCCCTCGGGCAAAGTTACCATATCCACCGGCTCTTCGCGATCGAGGTGAGCGGCCAGCGGAGTCATTTCGACGGCATCGGTTTCGCTCAGACGACGCAGGACTTCCTTAAGAAATTCGGGGCCCTCAAACCACCAGTGACCGAAAAGTTCGGCATCATATGGGGCGGCCAAAATTCCGGTCTGGCCGGTATCGGCATGATGCTTTCTTAGAAGCTTCTCGATGACCTCGGCAAAATGTCCTGCGTTTTCCGGGATACGGGCCATCGCTTTTTGGCGACTGTATTCGACTTTGTCAGCCAGATCAGCCTGGGAGGAAGTAACCGCCCAATATCGATGACCGCCGGGAAAACGTTTTTTATGGAAATCGAGATAACGGCCGTCGCCGGGATAGCCGTGTTCGCCTGACCAGACCAGCAGACCAGTTTCTGGGTCGCGAGTAAAGACGGCCACCGGTTTTTTGCCTTCGGTGGTCGAGGCGACCAGGTAAATATTGCGCGGCGATTTTTCGGCTTCCTCGGCACGCGGCTTAAACTCTTTTTCCATCTGGTTCCAGAGTACTTTCAGAGATTCGAAACGATCGATATATACGCCGGCGCTTTTACCGCCTTTGAGCAGCGAGGTATCGACAATAAAAAAGTCGATGCCGTTTTCGGACAGGAATTCTTCGGCGCCTTTGCGTGCGTATGGTTCGCCCGAGGTGCCGTCATCAATCGGTTTTTTCCACGGGTAGGCCGGGCGATAAGCGCATTCCGGCAGCCAGATGCCGCGAGGCGGACGGCCGAAATGGCGGGAATGAGTTTTTACCGCCGCTTTGACCTGAGCTTGCAGAGATTCATCACGTGATAGCAGAGGAAAATAGCCGTGAGTCGCGCCGCAGGTCATGAGTTCGACATAACCCTCATCCTGCAGGCGGCGGAATTCGCCGAGAATATTGCGGTCAAGAGAATCGAAAAGAGCAAGCGTATCCAGATAATACTTTTCCCAGAAATGCGACATTTCCAGCAAGGATTTCTGGTCGTACTTGAAAAACTCTTCGCTGTCAATCCGGGCCGCCGTGATTTTTTGTTCGAGGTAATCGGCGAATTCATTCTTGAAGCTATCATCGTCCAGTTGTTCGGACAGGACCGGGGAGAGGCTGACGGTCAAGTGCGGGCGAACGCCCTCGTCAATCAATTCGCGGAGAACCCGAATAATCGGCAGGTAGGTCTCGGCCGTGGCTTCGGACAACCAGTCGGTGCCATGCGGCCACTTGCCATGCGATAGCACATAGGGGATGTGCGCATGAAGAACAAACGTAAAGTAACCTTTGGCCGGCATCAGGCGCTCTCCTCGTCAGTGACGGGCGATCCAAAACCGATGTTTTTGGATTCGTGGCCGTGAAGTTTGATCTCACCGTACTGCTTTTCATATTTCTTGATATTGTCTTCCAGCGACTTGAGCAGCATTTTGGCGTGAGACGGAGTCATGATGATACGTGAAAACACCTTGGCCTTCTGCATCCCCGGCATCATCCGGGCGAAATCGAGGACGAGTTCCGAGGGAGTATGGCCGACCAGCACAAAATTGGAATAAGTTCCCTCGGCCTGACCCTGATCCAGTTCGATATTTATCCGTTGCTGTTGCGGTTTCATCTATCCTCCGGCGTTAATGTGATCGGCTAATTACTTATCGGCGAAAAACAGTTATACGCGACCGATATCCAAATGACTTGCTATTTCCACCAAAGCTAATATATTGACCAACCAAGTCAACCAAAATCGCCGAAGGAGTGAAAATGACGGTCAGCCCGGAGCGAGGACGCTCACTGATAGATAATCTGGGAGGACATGAAATTGCCGTGATCGGCGATCTTATGCTCGATGAATATCTCTGGGGCAGTGTTGATCGAATTTCCCCCGAGGCTCCGGTTCCGGTTGTCAATGTCAGCGGCGAATCCTCAACCCCCGGCGGAGCGGCCAACGTAGCCGGAAATATCAAGGGGCTGGGTGATCGGCCGCTTCTGATCGGTGTCGTCGGTAACGACAATTCGGCCGATGTCATGGACTGGCTTTTGCGTGAGCAGGGGATTTCCACCGAGGGGCTATTGCATGACCCGCATAGGCCGACAACGGTAAAAACTCGAATAATCGCTCATAGCCAGCAGGTGGTTCGCGCCGACCGGGAAACCAAAGAGGATATTTCTCCGGAGCTTGAAAATCAGGCGATGGCTTATCTGGAAGGTCATAAAAAATCATTGGGCGGTGTAATTATTTCCGATTACGGCAAAGGGGTGATTACTAAAACTCTGCTGGAGAGGTTGATTTGCTTTTGTTTGAATGAAGACATTTTTGTTGCCGTCGATCCCAAGGATGTTAATTTCCCACGCTACCGGAAAGTGTCGCTGATTACGCCCAATCATCATGAAGCCGGATTTGCCTATGGTTTGCGGATTGTCGATGAGGTCACTTTGCGATCGGTGGGTGAGGGGCTTTTGAAACGGCTGGAAGCGGAATCGATCCTGATTACTCGCGGCGATAAAGGGATGGCTCTTTTTCAGGCCGATCAGGAAGTAAAACTTATACCGACCGTAGCCAAGACTGTTTATGATGTCACCGGCGCGGGCGATACGGTGATCTCTTCGTTTGTGTCGGCTATGGCCGCCGGAGCGACTCTGGAGGAAGCGACGATTATATCCAATCAGGCGGCCGGAATAGTAGTCGGTGAGGTCGGGACGGCGACGATCACCAAAGAGGTATTGCGTGAGGCTTTTCTTGGCGGGGGACAGGGAGAAGATGAAAAAGTATAAATCAAAATTGGTGGCCCGTAAGGACATTACCGCGCTGACCGACCAATTGCGCCGCCGCCGAAAAAAAATCGTCTTCACCAACGGCGTTTTCGATATCATTCATATGGGTCATATTGGGTACCTGTCCAAAGCGCGGGAATTGGGCGATGTTCTGATCATCGGGCTCAATACAGATGCTTCGGTCAGAAAATTCAAAGGCAAAAACCGGCCGATCAACAAACAGGCCGACCGGGCCGGCGTGTTGTCGGCATTGGAATTCGTCGATCATATCGTTTATTTTTCTGAAGAGACACCGGATAAACTTATCCGTTTGGTCTGTCCGCATATCCTGGTCAAAGGGGCCGACTATAAAATCAGCGAGATCGTCGGGGCGGAATTTGTTAAGTCGTATGGTGGTAAAGTCAAACGAATCCGCCTTCTTCCCGGTCGTTCGACCAGCGGGATAATTAGGCTATTGAGCAAATAGAGATATTTCCGGTCTTAGCCATTATAAGCTTCCAATCGTATCTTATTATGTTAACTACCAGGATAATACAAGTCGTGTATATGTATTTATGTAATTATTTGTAGAATAGTTGTTGACAAAACATTTGCGAAGTGCTTATAATTAACCCAGAGAGAGGTGATTGGTGTACGGGTAACGGAACAGTCGGCGACGATGTGCCGGAATTACCTGATCAGCGGGGGCGCCGTACAGCAAAGAGAAGCGATTTGCAAAAGGGGAACAATTGAATCTGCTCCAGGGAGGATACATTATGCCCGGCACCGTCAACGAATTACGCATAAGACTCGATAATCTAATGCACACCGTCAATCCCGGACAATTTGATCCGATCGATTGGCAACGTTTCTATGAAATAGTCATCTTCGCGGCCAATGAAAATCTGGTTTCTGAATTTACGGGAAGCGATCTTCGGGAATTTCTACTCAAGCATAAAGTCCGTGAAGAAATTATCAGGAATCTGGAATTCCTTTATGTTCACGGTATAAATATCGTCCGCTTCA
>JAAEQF010000871.1 GCA_024231695.1 FCB group bacterium | reverse complement strand
CTTCCACGTATATGCGGCCTGGTCCTGTTATGTCTCCTTCTGCCTTGTTGCGCCGCCATTGAGCGTCCCTCTTCGGGGACTATGCCTGAAATAGAGTGGCGCCGGAAGACGCCCAAAGAGATCCTGAGCCGTCTCTCTTACGAACAGAAAAGGATGACAAGTCTTACGGCCGCCTTCTCCCTTTCTCTGGACCCGCCTCCTGAAGGCAGGCCCTCCCATCTGCGCGGCGTCCTTTTCTTTGCCAGGGGAACCCGGGGGCCTCTCGTCAGGATAAAAGGGCTTGGTCCTTTCGGCCGCCTCCTCTTTGACATGGTGCTCAAGGGAGAGGCCGTGCAGGTCTATATCCCTTCCGAGCGCACCCTGTACAAAGGTGAGGCCGGGGATGAAGCATTGGGCCGGAATGTCTGGAAAGACACGTTAACGGCCATGTTTGCCGATTTTTCCAGGGCCTCTGTATTGGAAGAGGCCGCGCTGACTATTCTCGATAACCATGTGATCCTTCCGCTCAAGGATGG
>JAAEQF010000870.1 GCA_024231695.1 FCB group bacterium | reverse complement strand
CGCCCGCAGAGGTGGCGGCGGTCCGGGATCAGCTGCGCGTCGACCGGCAAGCGGCGGAGGAGCGGATGATGCGTCCGTTTCGATGCGCGGCCTCCAAGCTCAGCGCGCCTCTCGCCGCGGACGATCTCGCCGAGATCCGAGCCGACCGGCGGTTGACTGAGCTCATCGCGTCGCCGCCGGAGTCGGATCCGGATCGCCGCGGCGCGCTCGTCGCCGGATCGGCGATCCACCGGGTGATGGAAACCTTCGATTTGACCGCCGACCCCGAAGTCGAGCTGGAACGTCAGCGCCGGCTCCTCCCCGAGTACCTCCGTATGTTCGCGTCGGCCGAGGAAGCGGAAGCGGCGTTTTCCCGGGCCCGGCATCTCTTCGACCGGTTGGCCGGCGGACGGCTTCTGCGTCGTTTCCTGGAGATCCGCGAGGGCATCGTGGCGCGGGAGTTGCCGGTGCTGCTGCCGCCTGCCGGCGAGGGCGATCCGGTCGGTTTTCTGACCGGCACAATCGACCTGGT
>JAAEQF010000869.1 GCA_024231695.1 FCB group bacterium | reverse complement strand
CAAGACCTGTTCGGTCCGCTTGCGGTCGGTTATATCGGAAAAGACAACGACGCCACCGATGATTTCATTGTCCGTATCCCTGACCGGGGTGGCATTGGACAGGATCCACAGATCTTCACGATCACGGAAGCAGACTTTGATTTCCAAATCCCGAGTAGCCTCACCCTTGCGAAGTGCTCGTGACATGGGAAAATCCTCAGCCCGGAAACGGCAGCCGTCGGCATCAAATACCTCAACCTCACGTTGAAAATCATCGATACTGATTCCGATTACGTCCTCATTGTCACCGGCTCGCATTTGGCGGGCTACAGAATTGGCTACACTAATTTTGTGCTCGTGCGCGTCGGCGATGATGACTCCGGCGGGAGTCTGCTCGATGGCGGCTTGAAGAAAGGCGCGAGCCTCCGCTAACTCCTTCTCTTTTTCCATTTTTGCGGTCACATCCAGCCCCACGGCCACGATCCCGGTCGGTCGGTTATCGGAATCGAGTATTCTCTCCACATTCCAACTCAATAATCGCATTTGTCCGTCAGGAGCGATTACGGCGTTTTCATATTCTCGAGTAGGAATACCGCCGAGGACTTTCTTGATGTCCCGGGCGATTTCCTCCCTGATATCTTCGGGAATACACAGGGTCAAATAATCTTTGCCAAGCACCTCTTCTCGTTTGTATCCATAAAGCCGTTCAGCTTCAGAGTTGAATTCGAGAATGCGGTGATCCGGGGACAGGCGGAGAATGATAATCGGGGCGGTTTGGATCACCGATTGGAATTTCGTTTTTTCGTCCTGAAGATGTTGAATGGATTTGGATGATTCAAGTTGTGCTACCTGTAATTGCAGACGATTCAGTTCATCAAGGAGTTCGCCTTTGGTTCTGTTGTCAATTTCCATTGCCCATACCCCAGTTGACTTATAAGCCCTGACGCAGACGCTCCCCTTCATGCGAGTCTGTCATCTATAATGTCTTTTTATCCCCCCGCGATTGTATCTTGCAGCCAATTTCAAGAATACTCTACAAAATTACTCTGGATTTGTGTTCAAGGCAAGAAAAGAATTGGTGTTTATTGTCCATATTCGTCCATATATAGTCGGCATAATCTTGATCATTTGGTACGATTGAAAAGCGATTCCATAATCCTCATCGAGGATTATTGTCGGTCGAATAGTATATGGGGGAGGTAATGTTCTTTGCGACAGTTATTTTCAAAGGACTGTCTACCCACTCGCGGGACGCACGTTTTAATACCCTACGTATTTTACCCTGATTATATATATTTATATATGGATCATCACATTTATACTTTTCCACATATTTTTTTCATTTTTTCCTTGACAGATGTAATGCAATTTACTTAAATTAGGATTAGGAGAGGTGAGGTTGGCGTAATATTCATTACATTTACAACTCTCGCCAAAAAACAAACATATTATTGAGCGTATCGGACATGGCATTGCCTGTCCGTTATATATATAGTGTTTATGGATATGGGGAAGATAGATCGACCAACCCGATTGACATTTGGTTCGCAGACAGGGAAGGAATCGGACTTTAGATTCGACGACCGGCCTTGATATGCCGGTAACGAGATATTGCGGACTTTGGTTTATGGGTATGGTAGACCCCGGACGAGATGGAGTTTATTTGAAAACGAAAAGAAACTCACACGCCATAGTCAAAGGCGGCACTGGAACAGAATCGTTAACCGGACCCGACAGAAACTGCGTGCGACCGCAAGCAGGAAGTCGGTGCAAACCCGGTTGGCGTGAATGTCCGGCGGCCGTGCGGCGGGTGAGTATGACACACACATCCATAACTCTCTCGACGGAGGTTTACCATGAAGAAGTTAACAATCTTATTAACGGCGTTATTGCTGGCCCTCGGCGTTTGCATCACTCCGGTGCCGGCTACGGATGCTCCAACTTATGAAGCCTATGTTGCGGTCATTGTCGATGGTGTCCTGGGGTATTTCACGGAAGACGGGCAATTTGTCCCGGTCGATCCTGATAACCCGGTCATCCCTGATCCGGCAACCAGCAGCACAGATCCCGAAGGCGACGAAAACCCTTGGGGCGATCCGGGACATTGATAGACATTTAATTGTATTGGTGTAAGGCAAATACTGTTGAAATGCCAAAAATTGAGCAAAAAGAAATTATGAGTAGTGCGGTCGCCAGAAATCTTCAATGCGCCGAAAAGTTGCTTAAGGGCAAGGAATTCGAAAGAGCTCTTGCAATACTGGGAGAAATCGATTTAGAATCGATTTCTCCAGATATGTTAGCCTGGCGACATCTAATATATGCGGAGACAAAACTCACTTTAGGCGAATATGACGTTGAATCAGAAATAGAATACACCATATCCTTTTATAGGCAAAGCAACAAAAATGACAAGTTTGGCTGGGCCAAGTATTTGCATGGATGGTTATTGATATCATACAGTAAGTATTTTGATGCTCGCGAGACACTACTAGAATCGTATACAACTTATAAAAGGTGCGATGACCATTTATCTCAAGCCTGCGTTTTAAACCGCCTTTCTTTCGTTAGTTATCAACTGGGCGATATAGTTGGTGCTACAACTTATTTAAAAAAATGCAAATCTATCTACGAAATGATAAACGATGTGGCCCGAGAACTAATAATTTCGTTTAATCTTGCCCAATTATACTACGCCGGCGGTGAAATCAGAAGATCACTTGATTTATACGAAGACACTAAGTGTGGATTGTCCGTATGGTCCAAAAACAATATCGCTATTTATAATATGCAACGGGCCATACCATTTGCGCTAAAAGGTGATTTCGATCTGGCTCAAAAAACTATTCGTGAAGCCGTTCCTTACCTTGAGGGATTCAGCCGTGAGCAGGCCATTTATCATGAGTATTTGGGATGGATATATCTTCTTGAGGGGAACTATATAGAGGCCGACAAAGCCCTGCGCAAAGGTTTGAAACTATCGCTCGATCTGGCGCCGGAATCGGCTTTGGTTTCGCAAACACAAAGGCGACTGGCTGATGTCTTGATTGGACAGGGTAGCTATATAACGGCAATCCAACACGCAGATGAGGCGTTGGCCGTCGCTGTTAAAATTAATGAACGGGTTGAAATTGCCGCCTGTTACCGAGTTTTTGCCCTGGTTGAGAATCACAACGGTCGGTCGGAGAAAGCTCGTCATCGGTTCAAGCAGGCTATCGACCTGTTTTCGATGATCGGGGCAAGGTATGAGCTGGCGTCCACGCGTTATCTGGCGGCCGTGTCCGGTCTTTATCCGGAAGGCCAGCGACAGGCTTTCCTGTATCTGTCCCGTGAGTATTTCGAAAGCGAACAGGTCAATCATTATTTGCTGAAAATCGACAAAGAGATCGGACAGGCGCGGCCTGTAAATAACAAAACACCCGAATCGAGTGGACTGCCGCCGAGGATAATCGGCCACAATCCGGCGATCAAGAGATTGACCGCCTTGGCTCGTAATGTCGCCGCTTCGGAGATGTCGGTTCTTCTGACCGGGCCGACGGGAACCGGCAAGGATCTTTTCGCTCGCTATATTCACCACTTTTCGGGGCGGAAAGGAAGGTTCGTGGCCGTCAATACCGCGGCTATTCCGGAGAGTATGATCGAGGCGGAGCTGTTCGGTCATCGCAAAGGGGCTTTTACCGGCGCCGACCGGACCAAACCGGGTTTGATTGAGGAAGCAGATCAGGGAACATTGTACTTGAATGAAATCGCCGACTCTTCGCCTGAATTTCAGGCCAAACTGCTCGATGTTCTGGAAAACCGCACTGTACGCCGACTGGGCGATACGCGTGAACGGCCAGTGGCGTTCCGGTTGATTGCGGCAACCAATCATAATTTGGAAAAACATGTACGAAATAACCAGTTCCGGGCCGATCTGTTTCACCGGCTCAATGATATTCATATAGCGCTCCCTTCCCTTCGCGACCGACTTGATGATATCCCCGATCTTGTCTCGTATTTCCTGGCCCAGACCGAGATTGATCTTGATGGCAATGATGATGCTTTGGAGCGGCTATCGAGGGCATTGATCAGGCACGATTGGAATGGCAATATCCGTCAACTTAAAAGCGAAGTAGAACGGATGGCTTTACTATCAAAGGGCGATCTTTCGCATATGATAACGGCGGCCGCGCAATACCGGCCATCGGAACGTGAACAACTTCTCAACCTGCTCAGTCAAAACGACTGGAACCGCCGCGAAGTGGCTCGAATCCTGGGACTCAGCGAAGGCGGCATCCGGTATCGTATCAAGAAGTACAAACTTTCCGAAAAATCACCCGCGTAGAAATCCAACAGATTACGCAGAGACCGCGCAATCCTACGCAGCCACATCTTATTGTCTATTAGAGGCTTGTCTTGCCGGGCGCAGAGACGCGTAGAATGCTGCGTAAATTCTCAATTAAATACGAAATCTTTTAAGTCCTTCAACCCAACAGCCGACCTTCTATCATAATATCTATTAGAGAGTTATAATATTTTATCATAAAGTTTGTCGGATGGCATGATTATTGATATGTATATCGGCAATGCGGAGGAAAAACATCGTTAAAGGAGATGGATTATCCATGGCGGAGAACGTCATTAATTTCCGCTTGGGAGTCAGTGTATGTGAAAGGGGCGCTTGCGCGCCTCCCTCCAGGGTCTGCCCGACGGGATGAGGGTCGTCAGTCTTGTCCTGTCTCAGGCAGGCCTTCATGCCAAAGAAGGAACTCCTCACCTGCCGGATCGAGCGAGTAATTCACGTGCAAATAACCACTTTACTCGCTCGCCCGGCGGGAATATCGCAAAAGAGTTAAAAAGCCATTTATTCTACAAAATAGACTGGTTGAGTAGAGGGGGCAAAGAGAGCAAAGTCGGATTTTATCGATTGAAATCCAATACTCGGCATACATAACCATTGTGGCAATTATTCGGTTATGGCAAATACCTATTCAGGTATCAGCGCGAGAATAAATTCATTTACATTGAACGATTCAAATTGGCAAGCGTTAAACAAGATAGAAAGAGTATTGTATTACCCCATGGGCCATACATCCATGTTGGCCCGCAAGCCGGCTAGTTCAGGTCCACAAACCTGGGTTTCCGGTAAAATGGCGGTCGCCAGCCTACCCCTCTGTCTGCGGCCGCCTTTTTGTTTGATCGGCTTTTCTCATTTCACGGCGCGGTTTTCTTCAATTGCACCAGCCACACGCCAATGACTACCAGAATTCCTCCGCCGATCAGCGAGGGAGTGATTGATTCACCGAGGATAAACGGCGCGGCGGCCATAGTCGAGAGCGGCTCAAGGTATAGAAATGTGCCCACCTGCCCGGCGGATTTTCGTTTGAGACCTTCCAACCAGATCCAATAGGCAATTCCCTGGCAAAAAACGCCGAGAAACAGCAGGGCATACAATACCCGACCGGGCAAAGCAAAATAAATATCGATCCCCGACCTGAAAATAACCGGGGGAATGAGAATGATGGCTACCACCGACGATACCAACATTATAATGGCCAACGGGTTTTGCCCGGTAATTCTCTTGCCCAATACCGTATAGATCGTCCAGGTCCCGCAGGAGGCCAAAACCATCCAATCGCCGTATGACTTTATAAAATCCAGCGATCCCAGGTTTCCACGGGAAACCAGAATCAAGACTCCTGTGGCGGCGACAACCATGCCTAATAATTGCCATCGAGAAATACGTTCGCGAAGAAAAATATATGACAGGATCACGATAAAAATGGGGATAGTGGTTATCAGCCAGGCCGTATTGGTGGCCGTTGTCGTTTTCATCCCCTCGACCTGAACCAAAAGATGCGCGATCAAGATCAGGCCGCAGATGATTATTGTTTTCCAATATTGGCGAAGAAACCCGAAGGTCAATTTTTATCTAATCGCAACCAGCCAGAGTATGGGGAGGGCTAGAACGAGCCGGGCGGCAATTATTTCGGCTGGGTTGAGAAATTCAAGGCTGATTTTGGTGGCGATAAACGATAATCCCCATAATATTGCCGCCGAAGTGAGTAATAAAGAGGTCAATAGACTTCGTCTCTTCTCAAAATTCAAAAGTCTGATGTTTATCTATAGACTGAATAAAGCATTTGCTCCGAAATCGAGCAAGGTATATCATTGAGGATAATGAATCGGACAGCATTATACTCACTTTTGGGTCTGGCCACGCTGGCGGTCAGTTGGGCGGCCATTATAATCCGTTTGGCCGACGCCGACCCCATTTCGACGGCGCTGTATCGGATGGGTTTCGCCGCACTGATTATCGCTCCCTTTGCCCTGGGGGGTCTGAGAACCGGGCTGAGGCGGATATCGACCTCGGATCGTGCTCTATTGATCACTTCCGGAATCGCTCTGGGGCTTCATTTTGCCTGCTGGATATCATCTTTAAAATACACCTCCATCTCCAATTCGGTGGTCATCGTGGCAACTCACCCTTTTTTCGTGGCCGTAGCGGAAGCCGTGTTTTTCAAAGAGAAGCTGACTCGCAACGCACTATTCGGTATGGCCGTCGCTTTCGTCGGCATGGTGATAATCGCCGGTTCCGATTTAGAACTGGGGTCCGAGCACTTGCTGGGTGACGTTCTGGCCTTTTTCGGGGCAGTCTTTGCCGGGTTGTATCTTATTCTCGGAAGAAAAATCCGCCGCAATCTCGACAATCGCCACTATGTTTTCCCGGTATATTTGATCGCGACAATCACTCTTTTGGCAATTCTGTTTATTTTTGGCTCGCCGATAGCCGGATTTTCCGGCAAGGTCTGGTTATTGTTTTTCCTGCTGGCCCTGATCCCGACGGTTATCGGCCATACGACTTACAATTATCTGCTCAAATTCGTCCGGGCTCATATAGTGGCTATCACTATTTTAGGAGAACCGATCGGGGCGACGATCTTCGCGGCCCTGATATTCAGCGAATACCCTTCGCCGGCAACTTATATGGGAGGCAGCTTGATCCTGATCGGAATATTTTTGGCCCTGATAAAGTCCAAAAGTGATACAACTCTTAAGGAAAGCGCTTGATTTTTCCGATCTTTTCCATAAATTACAGGGCTTGAAATGAAATGGTTGATATGGGGCTGTAGCTCAGTTGGGAGAGCGGTACGTTCGCAACGTATAGGTCGTCGGTTCGATCCCGGTCAGCTCCATTTTATAGTTAAGCGACCCAATAAGGAGACAGGCCCTCATCCCCCGCTACACCCTGAACTGGAACGATCCGAGGACAGCCACGAGGGGGAGAAAAGAACCAGAAGTATTCAGACAGCGAATGAGGAATGCAGTTGGGCCGATACCGGTCAGTCGTTTTTTTGGGTCCTGTACAACGATAGCCCGCCGAACCCCGTCAGGACCGGAAGGTAGCAGCGGCAGGCGACGTCGTCGTGTGATACAGCAACGCCTGAATGGGTGGCTGATCGGTATCAGCTCAATTTTTCACGGCCGGTTAACCGGTCAGATATTATGCCTTATCAAGTATTAGCATTAAAATATCGGCCTCTGCGGTTCGAGGATTTAATAGCCCAGGATCATGTAACCAGGACACTGGCACGGGCGGTGGAAACCGGCCGGGTGGCGCATGGCTATCTGCTGACCGGGCCACGCGGAACGGGCAAAACAACCACGGCCCGGATACTGGCCAAAGCTCTCAATTGCACCGAAGGCCCGACTCCAACCCCCTGCAACAAATGCGCTATTTGCAAAGAAATCACTGCCGGATCATCGCTTGACGTTCTCGAAATCGATGCCGCCTCTAATACCGGCGTGGACGACGTCCGCACGCTGCGTGAGAATATTCACTATCTGCCTACTTCCGGGAAAAAACGCGTTTTTATTATCGACGAAGTTCATCGTTTATCGGGATCGGCGTTCGACGCCCTTCTAAAAACACTCGAAGAACCCCCGGAACATGCTGTCTTTATTTTCGCCACCACCGAACCGCACAGGGTTCCCCAGACGATTTTATCGCGGACTCAGCGTTACGATTTCAAACGAGTCTCGACGACCGATCTGGCCGCCCATCTGAAAAAGCTGGCCGGATTGGAAAAGGTCGAAATCGAAGATGAAGCGGTTTTCTTGATTGCCCGCAAAGGCGAAGGTTCGGTGCGTGATGCGCTGTCTTTAATGGATCAGATGATTGCGCTGGCCGACGGTAAGATCACGCGGGAATTGACCGCCACGACCCTCGGTATCGTTGATCGTCAGCTTTTTGTCGATCTTTTGGAAATCATCGCCGCCGCCAAAACCGAGCCGGTTTTTGCCCTGGTCAAGGCGCTTTTTGATTCCGGCGCCGATATCACCGAATTCGTCAATGATTTCATCGATTATCTGCGCAATCTGCTGGTACAGAAATCATCGGCCGAACCGGACAGTTTTCTCGATGTGTCCCTTGCCGAAAAAGAGGCGCTGGTCAGACAGGTCGCCTATTTTACTGAAGCCGATATTCTGCGAATGATTCAGATTCTATCCGAACTGCTGACGGAACTCAAGCGCGGTTACGATCCCAAGATATTTTTAGAAATCTGTCTGGTACGTTTGACCCGGATGGAATCGAGCATCTCTTTACAGGAAGTTATCGAAAGGCTCAACCGAATATCAGCTCCGGCAGGCAGCCAAACTCCGGCCGGACCGCAGACTCTGTTCAACAATGTCAAGCCGGCCACCCCTTCACGCCCCCGCCAAACAGGTACGGTGTCGTCATCGCCTCCGCCTTCGTCTCCCCTGCCACCGGTGCCGCCACCAACAGATATAATCACGGCCGACGAACCGGGCAAGCCGTTGAACCTTCCGCGAGTACAGATGAACTGGAAAAAATTCATCGACTCGCTCAAGGCCAAATCGCAAATGCTGGCTTCGATGCTGTCGATGGGTGTCGTTTCAGCGGTGGAAGATAATAAAATCACAGTCGCCTTTACGGCCAACGGCGCCAACCGGCAGGTGCTGGAAAAAGCCGAACATAAGACCACAATCGAAGACACTCTGCGTGAGTTTTTCAAGCTGGCCGTTCGTATGGAATATGTGCTGGATAAAACCAAGACGCCGCCGGGAACAAAATCCGGAAAGCCGCGCGAGTTATCAATCGACGCCGATGATATTCTGGCCAAAGACCCGGAGCTTAAACGAGTCGTCGAACAGTTTGACGGCGAGATAATAAGTCGAAGAAAAACAGATAAATAAATAGAAGCGGAGGATATCATGGGTAAGGGAATGGGCGACATGATGAAGCAGGTCGCCAAAATGCAGCGACAGATGGAAGAAATTCAGAACGAACTGGCCGAGAAAACTGTCGAGGGTTCGGCTGGCGGCGGGATGGTCAAGGTTATCGCCAACGGCAAGCAGGATATCGTTTCCATCAAGATCGAAAAAGAAGTGGTCGATCCCGAAGATGTCGAAATGCTGGAAGATTTGATCCTGAGCGCTGTCAATCAGGCTCGTGAAAAAGCCGGCGAACTTCAGGCCGAATCGATGGGCGCATTGACCGGCGGGATGAATATCCCCGGCCTCAATCTGCCGTTTTAAATTATGTATCAATCGTCCGAATCGCTGGGTAAACTGGTATCGCTTTTGTCCCGTCTTCCGGGAGTGGGCCGCAAAACGGCCGGTCGGCTGGCTTTTCATATTCTCAAGATGCACGAGGATGAAGCCAAGGATCTGGCCGAGGCGATCCTGCTGGTCAAGGAAAAAGTAGGGTCCTGTACGGTCTGCTGTAATATTTCCGAAGTCGATCCCTGCCCGGTTTGCACCGATGACAAACGGGACCGGTCGGTGATCTGCGTGGTCGAAGAAGCCAGCGATATCGTTGCTCTGGAGAAGGCCGAAGATTTCAAGCCTTTGTATCATGTCCTTGGTGGAAGGCTTTCTCCTCTCGATGGTATCGGCCCGGATGATCTCAATATCAAATCGCTATTGGCCCGGCTGGATGATTCGGTTGCCGAGGTTATCGTCGCCACCAACCCGGATGTCGAGGGCGAAGCCACGGCCATGTATCTGAATAAATTAATCAAACCTTTCGGGCCGAAGACGACTCGTATCGCTCGCGGTCTCCCCGTCGGCGGCGATTTGGAATACGCCGACGGCGTAACGATCACCCGCGCCCTCGAAGGCCGCCAGGAGTTGTAGTGGCATCGCCACTTTTCGGCTGTCGCGAGAACGAGCGAAGCCTGGACTTACGATCGGCACATGTCCAAGAAATTTTGTAGCCCACCCAGAGCGCAGCGCCGGGTGGGTTTTTCTTTATCTCCACAGATCATTCGGAGTCCTTCCGGCCGAAGGGGCAAATGCCCCGGAGGGACGACAGCCCCACAGGCCGGGTGCCCCGCGGCTTCAGCCGCGGGAATCGGTGATATGGTTATAACAACAATATTGATAAAACATCAGTCTATTTGCATATCCGAAAGAATGTTTTTGGAAGGATAACACATAATCCCGCCTCTGAAAAGGCGGGGCACCCAACCGATTATGTGATTATCTAACTTGGTGTTAGGGCCATTCCATGTCCAATATTTCCGAAAAAACTGAATATTTGCCTAAAATTGCGGTATAATATAATGAGACTGTAACCCGGGAGGTGTTATGGACACAAATATCTTACTCATTATCGTTGCGGTGATTTTCGTGGCCCTGATACCCATCGTCCCCAAAATGATCAGACTTAGAATCTGGGTATTGAAGAAACTGCACTTGAGGTGGTTTGCAGAATTGCACGAAAAGCATTTCCGCGGATTTACT
>JAAEQF010000868.1 GCA_024231695.1 FCB group bacterium | reverse complement strand
TACGGGTGCGGGTCCTATATAGTCGCGCACGAATAGCGCGTCAACTTCAGCGACCAAGGCAGCGCAGTAAAAAAAGCGCACCCAAATGGCGCCGGTCCCCCACCTTGTTTCCAGCCTTGGCCGCCAAAAGGCAATGCAAATCCTGTGGTCAACAGCTGAACCATCTCCGTTGCACCCCTGTGAAAAAAATGCCTCCAAACGTCGTGCAACGTGCCGTCAGAAGGCAATAAAAAAATGGCCTGTGGGACCACACTGGGAGCCAGGTCTCGCCGCTGCCTTTGACTAGCGTGTGTTTACAAAAGAAAGTACTGTGGCGCCACCTTTGGCGGGCGCCCCAACTGGCGCCTCATTTGCCTCGGGAAGCCTCCAAAAATGTGGTAGACGCCTCAACATCAAAAAGGCAAACATACATGGGGCCTCACAAGAAGCTGTGAACTACATCCGTGGGTGCAAAAAAAGAGGGCTGCAAAAAAGAAGGACACCAAGAGGTGGCGCCAAATACGTGGTAATGGCGCAAAGGCGTGCCACAACCAGTGCAACCTTGCCTGATGACTTAACCCCCTGCGCATAACGGCGCAAACCCGGGTTTTGACCCGGCGGTTT
>JAAEQF010000867.1 GCA_024231695.1 FCB group bacterium | reverse complement strand
TCATGATTCAGCAGGTGGTTGGTACCCGGGTGGGGAAATATTTCCTACCGGCCTTTGCTGGAGTGGCCTTCAGCAATAATGAGTTTCGCTGGTCGCCGCGCATCAATCGCCATGATGGGTTGGTCCGCATCGTTCCCGGATTGGGGACCCGCGCCGTCGATCGTTTGAGCGATGATTTTCCGATCCTGATAGCGCCGGGACAACCCGGTTTGCGAGTCAATGTCACAGTCGATGAGGTCGTCCGATATTCTCCCCAGCAGGTGGATGTCATCAATCTTGAAACCAATAATTTCGAGTCCAGGGAAATAGTTCCATTTCTCCGCGAGGTCGGCTTTGAAATGACCGGGGTTAAAGATATTATCTCAATTCTCAAAGACAATCATATCAAGCTGCCGATGGGGCTGAATATCGATTTCGACAATGATGATCTGGTGGCAACTTTTGAAGGTTTGATATCCAAAACTCCATTTGTCAAGGAAATGCAGGCCATCCTCCAGACTCTGGAGAAAACCCTGGGCTACCCGGTTGATATTGAGTTTGCCTCGGATGGCCGCGACTTCTATCTTCTCCAATGCCGCCCGCAAAGTTATTCCGTCGAAAGCCAGCCGGCGCCGATTCCCAAAGACATACCCTCGGAACAGATTATATTTTCGGCAAATCGCTATGTTTCCAACGGACAGGTGCCGGATATTACTCATCTCGTCTATGTCGATCCCGAATGTTACGGCCGGATAAGCGATCATGAGTCGCTTTTGAATGTCGGCCGGGCGGTCGGCAAACTCAACAAACTGCTTCCCAAACGGCAATTTATCCTTATGGGACCGGGACGCTGGGGCAGTCGCGGCGATATCAAACTGGGCGTCAACGTCACCTATTCGGATATTAACAATACTGCGGCTCTGATCGAGATCGCCCGCAAAAAGGGGAATTATCTGCCCGATCTTTCGTTCGGGACCCATTTCTTCCAGGATCTGGTGGAGGCCGAAATTCGCTATCTGCCGTTATATCCCGATGATGAAGGGATACAGTTCAACGAACGTTTCCTGACCGGGTCGAAAAACATCATGGCCGACCTGATTCCCGATCATGCCGCACTGGCTGATACGATTCGGCTGATCGATGTTCCCCAAAACGCAGATGGTCGCATACTGCGACTTCTGATGAACGCCGATCTGGATGAGGCCGTGGGCATCCTGACCGATCCCGGTTCGGTTGCGGAGCCGAGCGGGTTAATTTCCCGGGTGTCCGAACCGGCCCGAGATAACTTCTGGCACTGGCGTTTGCAGATGGTCGAATATATAGCCTCCCGGCTCGATCCGCAGCGATTCGGAGTGGCCGGTTTTTATGTATTCGGAAGTACGAAAAACGCCACTGCCGGACCCGGAAGCGACATCGACGTCCTTATTCACTTTCAGGGCAGCGCTGCGCAAAAGGCGGAATTGAATCTCTGGCTGGAAGGGTGGAGTTTCTGTCTGGGGCGGATGAATTTCCTGCGTACCGGGTACCGCTCAGAAGGTCTGTTGGATGTGCATTTAATTACCGATGAAGATATTGCCAATAAAACCAGTTGGGCAGTAAAGATCGGAGCCATTACCGATGCGGCCCGGCCTCTGACTATGCGTAAGAATGGCGATTAGTTTAGACGAGTTCGCGGATTGCTTTCTCCGGACAATCGGGGTCGAACCTGATCAGAGCCAATTCCTCCCCGTCATGAGCGGCCGAGAAACAGATCGTCTGCCTTATTCGATCCTGCCAGGCTCCGGTCAACCGGGCCGATTCATGCACATGGCCGTGGAGAGTCACCAGCGGTTGACGAGTTTCTATAAAACGACGCACGGCAATACTGCCGATATTAACATCGAGCGGTACATGATCGACGGTGCGGCCATCAAGGGCGGCGCGATCCAGGGTAGTCTGGTAAGGCGGCGTGTGCATCAGAAATATAGCCTGTTTTAGATCATCGTCTCCGGCCAGTAATTTCAAATCATTGGCGATGTTGCCGTATTTTACCAAACTTGCGGCCACCGGAACCGTCCTCCGGCCCTCTTCGGGAGAAACACATCCCGGATCGACAAACCGGGAAACGTCGTATTTTTCCCAATCTTTCAAAATCAACGGACTGGGTGGACTATAGGCGTAGCCGTACACGCTATAGGAACCGAAATCGATGCGGCGATCATGAGCATATTCCCACAATTCTCGGGCCGCATGATCCAATATGGAGGGTTCCGCGAATCGATAGTCATCGTTGCCGAGAATGAGAAAAATCCTAGGGTAGGCGCTGCCCAGCTGTAATCGCAGTTGTTCGAATTCAGGGGCCAAAAAACCGTTGATGAAATCTTTTTCGCCTCCGAACTCAGGGCTTATCGCTTGCGGCGGTGGCAAAAGATCGCCGCCCAGAAAGACGGCGGTGGGTTTTTCCTCCGCAATTTGAGCCCTAAGTTTGAGATATCTACTGGTCCGACCATGCAGGTCGGATACAAAAAAGCATCGGGGCAATGTAAAAAACCTTTCATCCACTGACGATCATGAAATTCCCATACCGGCGAAATATACAACAGTTTGAATTGATTCTCACCCCCAAAATAGTCTATTTCCGGCAAAAGCCCGGGCGTTCTACAAGTAAACAGAAATAAATTTATATCCGGCCGGGCCCTTAATGGGAGTAAATTTTATTGCCCCGGTTTGAAAGTCGGTATATATTTTTAGTATGACTGAAAAAGCGATCGGAAGCTACAAGGTAATCAAACGTATTGGCGAAGGCGGGATGGCCAAAGTCTATCTGGCTGTTCACAAAGACGTTCCCAACCTGAAAGTGGTTTTGAAGATACTGAGCGACCCCCGACTGGTGGAACGCTTTCGCAGTGAAGCCGACAAACTGGCTTTGCTCGACGGGCACGGAAAAATTTGTCAGATAAAACATTTTTTCAACCACGGCGACGATATTGTCATCGCCATGGAATATATCGACGGTCAACCGCTTGATGAACTTATCAAAGATACCGGGCAATTGTCTTTGTCCGAATCATTGAGAATAGTCACCGATATTCTGGATACGCTGGAATTCGCCCATCAACGCGGCATTTCGCATCGTGATATCAAGCCGAGTAATGTCATGGTCGATAGTAAAAGTCAGGTCAAGATCATTGATTTCGGCATTGCCAAGGCCGAAACCGATCCCGATCTGACCGTGGCCGGTAGCGCCTGCGGTACCCCGACTTATATGGCTCCCGAACAGTTCAATCCGACCGATCAGACCGATTATGTCCGGGCCGATATCTATGCTGTGGGGACGCTGCTTTATTTCCTATTAACCGGTCAATTACCGTTTACGGGGGATAATGCTTTTGCCCTGCGCGATGCCAAGCTTTTCAATGATCCTCCCGAACCGCGTGGGCTCAATCCAGAGATTCCCGGGGCGTTGCAGGAAATCGTCCTGAAAGCTTTGCACAAAGATCCCAATGATCGTTATGCAACGGCACGGGAAATGGGCGAGGCCTTGTCAACTATCGAAGGCAAAGCGATTCCGTCCAGGGTGGCAGCCAGTGAGAAAACCGAACATATTCCGGTTAAAGGCAAAAAAAAGAGGGGCAAAATAATTTCCATTCTCGTGCCGATCATGGCGGCGGCTGTTTATATCGTTTTCATCCAAGGGGGAACAGACAAAGGCCCGAAAATTCCGCAAATGTATGCGCCTCGGCCAAATATGGAAATCGGTACTCCGCAAGCGACTTTCAGTTGGGAGGCCACGGCCGGGGAGGGCGGAGCCTATACGCTGGAGTTCACCTCCGATTCGGAGTTTACTAATCCGCGAATAATCAATGATTTAACTTCCACCAGCGTTACAATACCCGATTCTTTGCCCGAAGGTCGTTATTTCTGGAGAATTGGGGCGGTGTCTCGCGATGGCCGATCCAGCGGTTTTTCAGCTATCGGCTCTTTTTCTGTCAAACTACCGGAGTTTGCCCGGGGTATAATCAATGTACAGGTAAATCCGTCCGGTGATATATATGTCGATGACAGTCTTTGTGGAACCGGTTTGAATCAATTGTCCGTACCGGCCGATGTGGGCCGGCATATCGTCAGCGCGCGAAATACAGCCAGTCGCCAGAAGAGATTGGTTGATACGGTTTTGGTTGCTTCCGGTGAGACGATAGAAAGCCGCCACCGGTTTACTTTCCCGAAGACCGCTTCGAACACACCGAAGCTGCAACCGACCACGTATGATATTCGGATCGGATCAAATATGGGTTCAAATCCGGTATTTGGAGGAATGGTTTACATTGATGGCGTCTTGCAGGACAACCGAACGCCCAATACCTATTCCATGACTCTCGGCAAGCATATGGTCCGGGTGACGTTGTCTCATGATGGCCGGGAGCTTGAAAAAACAGACTCGATTGTTGTTGCGAAAAACGGTGAACATAAGTTGATTTTTATATTCGAAGAATAGTCAGTAAGCGTTTAGCATATATATGTCATGGCAGCAAAATTAAGGCGTTATCAATAATAAAGGAGCGATAAGATGAGCTTTCGTAATTACCTCAAAACGGCCGGTATGGCTCTGGGTGTCCTGTTGTTTATGACTGGCGGACTTGGTTCGGCCTGGGCTCAGACCGATGCCGGAATCGCCGACAAATTGTCTGAGGCGATTCGAAATTACAGCGAGCTTGATTTCGATAAGGGACTGGATGTGGCCCAAAGCCTTCTGGGACGAGAAGATTTGAGTTCGCGCGACAGTATCGGCATCTACTCAGTGATGAGTATGCTGACTTATGGCAAAGGCACGAAGTTTATCGACAAGTCATTCGGCTTTCTGAAGCAGATAGCCGGTATCGGACCTTGCGAAGTTCATCTGCCTTACGGTTTCTGGCCGCAACAATTGCGCGATCAATGGTATCGAGTAGTCAATGACCAGGGAGCGCTGGTCTGTCCCAACGGGAAGGACACAAAAGTAAAAACTATTGCTATCATGGAATTTGACAATTTTTCGGTCGGTGAATATCAGGAGGAACTGGGCTTTATCACCAAAGGTTTGGCCGATTTCTTCGAGGCCGATTTCGCCAAGGTCAGCGATCTCAAAGTCGTTGAACGGGACAAGATCGAATTCATTCTCAAGGAACTCGAACTGAGCGCCTCGGGAGCGGTGGAAACTTCCACGGCGGTAAAAATCGGCAAAATGCTCGGCGCCCAAGTGATGGTTTTCGGCAGTATCACTCAGCTCAGTTCCAAGGAAGCCAAGATGCTGGTGAAGGCGGTCAAAGTTGAAACCTCAGAAATCATCACCTCGGTCGAAAGAACGGGCAAACCGAAGTATTTCAAAATGCAGAAGGAACTGGTAGCCGAACTGGTCGAGAAGCTTGATGTTACTCTCAATGAAGAAACCAGAAACCTGCTCGAACAGAGCGGTTCGGAATCGGAAGATGCCGCCGGCATGTACTCTCAGGGTCTTTATTACATGGACAAATACGATTACAAGAAGGCTTACGAATATTTCAAGAAAGCCTATGACAAAGACCCCGGTTTCGCCGAAGCCAAACGTAAAATGGAGATTTACCGGCCGCTGGCAACATGATCCAATGCAGCCTGACGGTTTAACGCGAGAGGCAAATATGTTCAGGATAATAATTCTGGCACTAGTCGGTTTACTGGCCATCGGATGTTCATCCGGTTTATATACTCAGGGGCAAAAACTGGTCGAAGAGGAAAAATATGACCGGGCCATCGAAACCTTCTATCGCTCTATCAAAATCAATCCGGAAAGCGCTGATTCATGGCGTGAACTGGGAGTGGCCTTTTTCAAAAAGGGTGACTTGGTCAAGGCCGAAGATGCGCTCAAACAGTCCAACGCTATCCGGCCGCATGCGCGTACCAACCTCTTTCTCGGATTGCTTTATGAGAAACAAGAGGACTTAACCAATGCCATAGAGGCCTATCGGATTTCTTTGGCTTACAATCCCAAAGGCCGAACCAGGGATATGATCGAGTCTCATCTGGATCGGCTGATAACTCAGAACGTCAAGCGGGAAGTGGCCGTGGCTCTGGACGGTGAGGCCGATATCGACGTTAGCGCCATACCGGAAAATACCATCGCCGTAGTCGATTTCGATAATACACATCTATCGCCGGAGATGGCTCCGATCAGCAAAGGGCTGGCCGAATTCACCTCGATTGATCTTTCCAAAGTAGCTTCTCTCAGGGTCATCGACCGGCTCAAAATCGACGCCATCATCAGCGAGTTGAAACTTAGCTCTTCTCAGTACAGTGATCCAAGCTATGCTCCGCGGGTCGGCCGTCTTTTGGGCAGCAGTCGGCTGGTGACCGGTTCGGTATTGGGCATCGGTGAGGACGGCATCAGGCTTGACGGCGCGGTGGTCAGTACCCGCGACAGCGCAGCCTTAACCACGGAAACGACCGAGGGCAAACTGGCTTCGTTTTTCCGGGTGCAGAAGGATTTCGTCTTTAAAGTTATCGATGAGATGGGCATATCACTGACCTCGTCTGAAAGGGATGCCATCGAGGAAGTCCCAACCGAATCGCATCTGGCCTTTTTGGCCTATTGTCGCGGTCTCGATTACAAAAGCCGAGGGATGTTCAACGAGGCGCGGCAGGAGTTCAACGTTGCGGCCGGGCAGGACAAGGGCTTTGAGGCGGCCGGAGTAGCGGCCAAGGCGATGGGACGTATGCCCTCAGCCGGCGGTACCGGTGGCACCGGTGGCGGCGGATCGGGCGAGCAGTTTGAAGTCTCGGTGGTTGGGGAGTCGGATTTGGAAATTACGGTCACCGGATTGGATCAAGTTCAGACTATTTCACTCAGCAGTTCCGGATTTGTCTTTGGTTCACAGCAATTTGATCTGCGTAACGTCTGGGCCGGTTTCCCACCTCAGTTGACAGATGCCTTTCAGCAGGGAGTACTTATAATTCGAGGGAATCTCGATGTTGATCAATAAAATGTTAAAGACGGCGGCGCTGGGGGGACTTCTGATCGCCCTCACGTCGATGCCCGCCATCGGTCAGATTATTTACGATCAACCGACGGCTGGCAGTATCAATATTGAATATATCGGCTGGACTGTCGAGAGCGACAGCAGTTCGACCGATATCAGCCAGTTGGTCCTGCCGATAAGCGGTTTTATACCCTTGCAGGATAATCTGGAAATGCGTTTTTCGGTAGCCAACATGTCCAGCAGTATCGACTACGGTACCGACGAATATGATCTTGCGGGCCTGAATGATATTCGCTTGCAGGTCAACAAGTCACTGGCCGACGACCGCCTGCTTTTGAGTCTGGGTGTCAATCTGCCGACTGGAAAAAAAGAGCTTACTTTGGACGAAGAGTACCGGGTTCTGCAAATTCTGTCACTGAACTTTCTCGAATTTCCGATTCGATCTCTTGGCGGCGGCATGGGATTCAATATTATGGCCGGCGGCGCAACCATGGCCGGCGATGCCCGTCTGGGGTTGGCTCTGACGTATCAACTCAACGGTAGTTATACTCCCTATGAGGATTACGATGATTACGATCCGGGCGATCAGTTCAGCGTTATCGCCGGAGCCGATCTTCCGCAGGGCCGACATAATCTATCGGCGCAGGCGATTTATACCGCCTATACCGATGATCTGATCGATGGCGATAAAGTTTTTGCGCAGGGTGATCAGTTTGATTTGCGTCTGACCGACCGGATGGGCGGCGAAGCATTTGCCGTCGAAGCGCTTGTGGGAATGCTTTTCCGCGGCAATAACACTCGGTATGACAGCACCGAAAAGGTTATCGAACAATTGAAGCTATATGGGAATGAGTTTTATCTTTTCGGCGGTGTTACCTGGCTGCCGGAGCCCAAATGGTCGGTAACGCCCTCAATGCAATTTCGATCCATTAGCGATGATGATAGAGATTCAGGCAGTTCCAGCCTGCTTGGCTTGGGAGCAACGGTTGGACGGCAGATGAGTGAGAAAGCCGGACTGAGTTTCGGCCTGACCTATTATACCGGAAGCGCCGACGGGGGAGATCTGGATATCAGTGGTCTCCGATTCTCGCTCGGGCTTTCGAGTACCTTTTAGACGGGAAGATGCTTATGCGAGGCAATAGATCAATAATTTTGGGCGCGACACTGATCGCGGCGGCGATGCTGTTTTTCATCGGCGGATGCTCGGAAAAAATAATCAACGATTCGCCACCCGGCGACTCAACGATTAAACTGGCCGTGAAATGGGCCGGGATTACCGAGACTTCGATCGAAAGGCAGTTCCGGGTTGTAGTTACGGCCGAAGATATCGCCGAACCGATTATCGGTATCATGGTTGTAGTGGACGGCTTTCTGATCGGCGAAGTAATTGTGCCTTCCGGACTGAATCGGTCAGTTGCGGTCGAAGCCATGGATAAGGACGGTGTCGTCCTTTATCGCGGCGAACAGACCATTGATGTCGGTTTCGCTTCGGTCACTGTACTTGATATCAATTTGTTCCCGATGCAACCGATGGTGTATATCACGCCGCATTATCAGGATGTGATTATGGGCAATCAGTTTGCCATCGATATCGTTGTGCATAATATCCCCGGTCTGTCTTCAATGACCGTCAATTTTGGCATCGGTCCCAGTCCGACAAATTTTCTCAGTGTGTCCAAAGGCGCCGATCTTGATGACAGTGCCGATGTCTGGTGGGAAACCGACGGCTACAGTTCGGCTGCTATCGGTGTCTGGACACGGGATCAAACGGCTGGAATCGTTGATGAACTGGGTAATGGCCGGGTGGCCAGAATTACTTTCGGTTCGCTTTCCGATTGGGGCACCAATATTGCCGAAGCCGACATGCTGATGACCATTGATGCTCTCTGGAGTTTTACCACCGGTGATTCCATTCCGATAGCCGGAAAATTCACCGATGGGGCGAGCGTGATTTTGCGCCGCGGATTGGGAGATAATACC
Source organism: FCB group bacterium (assembly GCA_024231695.1). GTDB lineage: Bacteria > Zixibacteria > MSB-5A5 > GN15 > JAAZOE01 > JAAEQF01. The sequence continues at coordinate 24,720 of JAAEQF010000867.1, read as the reverse complement.
AGTGGAGGGTCGGTCGGAGACTGACCGCGATTTACATTACCAAATAAAAAAAGGCGCGGTCTATTAAGACGGCGCCTTTATTGTTTTGATATGAGGGCGATTGCTTTCTATTTACTTTCCAGGATGATGGTTTCGCCCACGGTTGCGGTGTAGGTATGATCGGCGGCGACTTCACCCTGACCGCCTTTCAGGAACAGTACAAAAATCAAATAGGGAAAAAAGCCCTTGCCCTTGCCCTCGTTTTCGACAAATCCGGTCAGGGTGATTTTTTTGCCCTCGGGCGATTGATACGCTCCCTTGGTTTCCATATCCTGAAATTCGATTTTGATCTGTCCGGCTTTGCCCATGCCGCCGGCCTTTTTGACCTCGGCTACTATGGCTGTGCCGCGTGCACCGGCCTCGACGATTGTCTTACCGCCCATTTCAAGCGGATCGACCAGGGTAATTAACAGAGTTGCACCCTTTTCCAAAGAACCGGAAGAGAGTTTGATTCCGGGAGCGAAATTGACTTTTAATTCGGTACCCTTGGGCAGCTGTACGGTTGCTGCCGAGGCAACGGTGGACAGGATGAAGAAAACCGCCAGGGCGGCCATCCAGCAGAGAGGTTTTGATTTTATTTTCATCGACTGACTCCTTGTCGTTAATTGCTGCGCCATAAGTTTATTTTTTCAAAACCGGAAGCCGGTCGGCCAGGCCGGTCGTGAACCGTATGGTGGCGGTTCGATTTATATCGAACTTTATTTCCTGTTCCATCTCGAAAATTGAATATTTCCCTTTGAGCATGGCCAGTCCGTCGGAATCCTCGCCCCAGCGTTCCTTATGCCGGTCGTTATGCAAAGTATCGATGGCGATATATATCACATCTCCGGCTTTCCATTCCAGCTTGTATTCGCCGTAGCGGGCCAGAATCTGCGTCGAGTCGGACCATACCGGGTCCTGGCCGGAAGAGGCCACGGCGACATGCAGATGCCCCTCACCGGAAAGGCTTTCCACTTTGTACGAATAGGTTCTTTTCTTAAACCAGGCGTTCGCCCGGGAAAGATATTTGTCGATCTTTTGGATACTGGCCCGGTCAACATCAGAGCTTAAACTGGAGCGAATACCTTTCAGTTTATCCACGGCCGTTTTCAGCCGATAGCCGGGTGAAGAATCGCCGTTTATTTCAGCAATTAAATCATCCAACGCGAAAGCCGCCTTTTTGGATTCTTTCTTCTTGACCGTAACAACTTTTCTTTCCGATAGAGCGGCGCAGAGAGCTTTTTCGGCCTTGCTCATCCGGTCGGCATAGAGGCCGAGATCGGTTTCAACCTTTCGCTGAATCGTCTGCCATATCTCGGTGCTGTCAGGGTTCTGTGCGCCAGCGGTAAACAGCGCCCATATATCCAGTACCCGCCCGCTTCTGGTGTATAGCACCGAAGTCGAGTCGCCCCGGTGATAATCCTCCAGAGCAGTTATCAGGGCTTTATGCTCATCGCTTAGGATCGGGATGGTGTCCACCGGGTTGGCCGTCGGCCATATAACCGTATTTTCGACGATATTGACAAAATCGCTGATTTTTTGATCGAGACTCTTTTCGGCATCGGCCAGATTGAATTTTCCGTAAGCCTCAAAAATCCGGCGGGCTGGGCCGCGGAAATCTTTGAATATCCAACGAACCGTTTTCGACCGCTCATAATTGCGGTAAGCATCGACAATATTGCGGCGTTCTTTGTTTGAAGCGGCGTAGATGTTGCCGTTGTACGCGGAAAGAACTTCGCTTTCGACCCGCACCGGTTCTTTGTAGAGCCAGTGGAAATGATAGATATTAGGCAGGGAATAGGCCACGATCCAGAGAATACTTATCAGGGCCGTAAATTTGGCCAGCTTCCTGACTTTGGATACCCGTTTATTGCGAATGATGGCATTGAGCAGCCAGTAAAACGGTTCCTTGACCCCAATCGGTTGCATCCGTGGTGGCGGAGCGTATAACGAACGGCCGACATCGGTGCCGATTTTCTCCGGTGTCTGTCCGGTTGCGGATATGAAAAATATCTGAAAATCAAGGGTCCGTCCCAGAACCACGCGCAGGAAATCCTTAAGCTTTACCAGTACCTGCCGCACCGTTCCGGCCCAGGCCGAGTTGGCGGCGATGCGATTGCTTTCCAGTACTTTCTCGAGGAACAGTTCGAAATCCTCGGAGACCAGGTATTCATCTTCCGGGCCGACCAAAACGACCTGTTCGTCGCTGGAAAAGCCGGGCAGGATATCGGCCTTGTTGATGACCAGTGCGATCGGGATGGGCAATCGCGAATCGAGCGAAGCCAGTTTCTCGAGCATGTTCACGAAAGAGGCAACATGCGCCTGGCTTTCCAGATCGGCGCCCATGATCTTGGGATCATAGAAGAAAAGAAGACCGTCGCATCCGACCATGAAATCGCCGACCGTTTCGGCCTCTTCACCTCGTTTTGAGATGGAGACCGCTTTGCCGCTGTAATCGCAGGTGACGACAGAGACCTTTTTGCTCTGATCTATGATGGCATTGAACAGCAGTCGGCGGAAAACGGTGGAAGGGGCGGGGAATTTCTGTTCGCCACGAGTATCGACGACCGTGCCGACATCCGATGCGGTACCCAGACCCCAGATGGATCGGTAATGAGACAGGAACTCTCCGGCGGTGGCGTTATCAGTGACCGACATCTGCAGATTTTTGGATATTTTGCAGTCTTCGTTGAGGACGGTGAAATAGACCGTTTTGCCGCTGTTGTCATGGCCGTAAACGCCTATTTGCAGGCCGGACTTCCGGTCTTTGTCGTCAGCCGCTTTTTTCCTCTTCGAAGAAGAAGCGGCTTTTGAGCCTTTTTTGAATATTTTGAATATCTTGCTAATTTTCATATCAACATCGCATGCCTTAAATTATCCGATTGACGACTATTTCCCTGCACCCTTTTGCACTTCGGATGCTTTCTGCTGCATATTCTCCAGTTGTGACTGCGAATAATCGGACCACTTGACGGGCACATAGATCGCCAACAGGATGAAGAACACGATTACGAGGCCATAGAGTAAAAAGGCGGCCGGTCGCTGAGTGGTCACCAGTCGGAAGTATCGTGTGCTTTTAAAGGCGCCTTTGATTCTGCCCCAAAAATCTCCCAGAGAACTTTTTATTTTGGACCAGAAGCTGTCCTTGCGCAAATATCCCCATTCGGTCAGATAGCGGTCGAAAAGGACGCTTTTGGCTCCAATTTTACCGAAAGCATCGACGCGCAACAGATGGAATTCGAGACTGTTTCTGTCGGCGGCCAGATCGGTCCCCAGAATCAGCCGCCGGCGCATCAGTTCCAGAAATTTCATGGAATCATCCATGGCCGCAAAGCTCTCCGGACTCAAATCGTTCTGCAGACCGCGTCCGAATTTTCCCAGATAACGGGCTATTTCTTTCAGCATGAAATCATTGAGGGGGAAATTGTTGTTCAGGCTACCTTCGCGGAACAGGGTCGGTACCAGATGGCTTTCGAAATAAGTTACGTCGCGTTTGATCGGACGCAGGTCGCGGCAATAGAGATAGGCCTTGTTGGACTGACCGTCGATATCGGCTTCCGATTCAAAAAAGGTGATCAGCAGTTGGATGGTCAACTGTCTCAGGTCAGATGATGTGATCGGGGTTTTCTTGATCCGTTCCAGAAAATAACGGTCCACCTCGATAGCCTGTTCGCGCTGCTGTCCGAGCGCCTGAAAAACGGCATAGATGCCGTTATAGGTCTGCAGGAAGGCTTCGGTTTTGAACTCGTCGTAATGATTTTCGAACTTGTCCAGGTACTCGAAAAGATCATCGATGTATGATTTGATATCCACCTTATATACTATTCCTATAGCTATACCGAATAGACGATCAAATCCACGCGGCTCAGGTTTTCAAATTTACTTGGATCGGGGGCACCCCTGAAGATCAGCGTTACCTGTCGTACCGCTGACGATTGGAGCATATCGCGCGGATGCAGGGCGACTTTGTTGGCGAAGGCCATAGTATCGACGTCCACCGGATCGGTTTCCCCCAGGCCGCGAGCTTCGTTCAAACCCAGCCTGACCTGCATACTGCGCCACTGCCCGTCATCAAACAAGCTCTTGGAAATCAGGATAACGACGTCGTTCATGGCGCATGGTTCGGCCGTTTCAATGACCAGATAAGTCAGTTCGCCGACCTGATCCACCCGGTTGGTCCCATAATCGACGTTGCGGTAGGTTTGCCCGGAATAGGTGATAGTCTCGGTGGCCATGGCGTCGTCTTGCAGATCGTCTCGTTTGGTCTGGGCCAGAAAAGCCATGACTCCACGCAATCCCTCAAAAGATTCGTCGATCATCTGCAAATGCCGGCCGATATCCTGATGATTATAAGCGGTCATGATGAAGTTCTCGACCGAGGAGAGGTAGCGGCCGATATCACTTTTCATTTCGCGGGTGAAAAACTTTTCGTTCAGGAAATCCTTGAGTCCCGGATGCAGGCCGACAAGAGTGGTGAAGACGCGGAAAAGCTTTTTGAAATGGTTGACCAGAAGGATCGGATGGCCGGCGTTGGGGCCGATGACAAAATCATCCAGCGTGGCCGCCAGATGATAAACAAAACGGTTGATCGTTTCCCGAAAGGCTACCTGCAGGTCAGAACTTTCCTTGGCCAGCGAAGCGGATACGGCCGTGGCTCTGAATGCGCGAGTGGCCAGTGCCAGCAGGTTTTCGAGGCGGTTACGGTAATCGGCCGCTTTTTCAGTCAATCGTTCATCGGCGAACACGGACAGCGATGGCGGAAAATAGTCGGGCGCATAAGCGACCTCGCCGCCGTTTATTACCAATTCGGCCACCTGCAGACAGCGACCTTCGCTGATATTCGGTTTTTCGCCAAGATAAACCGAGTAATTATTGACCAGATAGGGCAGACGAGGAACATCCTCGGCCGGATCAGGCTCGCCGATCCTTTGCTTGGCTTCGGTATCGACGCCGATATAGACCGGTACCGCGCTCTGGCCGATTTCGACTTCTCCTCGAACCATTTCCTGATAAGGTCCGCCGATGTCAATATAGCTTCCATCGGGCGTAATTCCCTGACACCTGACCACTTCCACCTGCAGACGGCTGCCGGAAACCGACAGGTTAAGGCTAAGCGCCGGTTTGCCGGTGGATGATTTTCGAATCAGGCCGTAACCGTCGCCGATACCGGCGGCGTACCAGCGGGCCATATCCTCGAAATATTTTTCCTGATCGGCCAGATGCTCCTTGTTGATGAGCATGCCGTCCTGCCAGTTAACCGAATATAAACGTAAGTCACTCATTATCTTGTTCCAAATTTTATAATTGGAAGTTATAGCCGTTCAAATTGCTTGTCAAGGCTAATGGCATCATGTTCTATTCCTTAGGTGTCCTTTTTATCGGACGTTTATTTCATATAAGACGTAAATCCGAGCCGAGTGTTTTTTCCTATCTGTAGTTTTGGCCCGGTTTTCATCTCAAAGGAGATACGATATTCAAAACAGCCGGGCATGCAGTTACCGAGTACCCAGTCCAGTTTACGGCGGCGTGGTTGGCCGGGCCGAAAGTGGTTGATATCATCCGCGTCCAAGCCGCTGATGATTACCCGGTAAGTCGAATCGCATTCTAAGAAGGAACTTCCCAGTATGGTTTCACGTCCAAGCCGTCCCGTTTTGTCGCCCAGATGGTAGCGGATTTTTTTCGGTATTTCAAACTCGGCCGGGATGTTTTCCTCAATGCGGAAAGCGAACCCAAAGAGGAGTTCGAGGATTTCGGCCACCCCATCCGGATTTCCGGCCCAGCGATGAAAAGCCGGGAGCAACATGGCCCAGGTGAAAGTATCATCCGATTCGCCGTCCTGATCGGGATCAAAATCAAACAATCCCAAAAATCGCTTTAACTGGTTTTTATCCGGCAGGGCAAAATTGAATTTGAGCGTTTGGTTGACGGCTCGTGCCTGATACCGGACGAGCGGGGCGTCAAAAGCGGCCAGAAGTCGACGAGATTGATCTTCCCAGCCCGTTCCCCGGGAAAAGCGATTGTGCAAACCGTAAAAGAACTGGTAAGGCAATTTATCGATGGCGGCCGAGAAACCGATATGCAGTTCGAATTTAGTGTCCGGAGTTATCCTGCTTCCGGCGGCAGGAGTCTGTTTGAAGACCTCACCCTGATAATTCTTATATTTGCCAATCGGCAGGATGTGAACGCGCGACAGATCCACACCCAATTTAATCAATAAATTGAGAGCCGTGGCATAATGAAGCGGATGCCGGTGATTGCACAAATCAGGCATGGTTTTAGCGGAAAGGGTAGTCATCGCTTGACCATCTCCACCTGATACTGGGCATTGACCGAGGAGCGCGCTTTCAGGAAACTATGCAGGCGGTTTTTAAGCAGATTCACTTCGTCGTCGGAGTAAAACTGATCGTCCTTGATTGTCACGGTTACGATTATACAACGCCGGACGCCAGCCTCGAATCTTTCCACACCGTTGCGGCATTCGGCGGTCAGGATGCGCGGGTCAAAGGTCCTGGTCCAGCGGGCGATTTCGTTGAAACTGACCGAGCGGTCGCGGTTACGCAAACGGGCCGAGACCTCAGCCAGAATCTGTTCCTCGGTTTTGGCCGGGATGGCTCCGGTGGCCGGAAGAATATTGGACACGGTTGAAAGACCGGGATGATTTTCGTAAAGTTCGGTTATCTTACCGGCTTCGATACCATTGGCGTCGGTTCCGGTCGTGACGGCATAGACGATGGACAGTGAATCGGGGGGCAATTCCAGATCATCGGTAAAGTCAAACCAGAGAACCAGTTTGCCGCCGCGCTCTTCGAGGGTGTAGCGCCGCTTGTTCGAATCGGCGGAGAGCAGGTGCTGGGGATAATACTCACGTCCGCTCGAATCGACGGCGCTGACCACATCCAGAATAGCGCCGATATTTTCGGGCAATTCGACTTCAACCAGCCGGTTGCCGCCGGTATGTTTGAAAAGGGTCAATTCATTTTTATTGACGGCAATAAAACAGTTGAAATTGGCCTCGAATGGAGCCTGCAATTTCGTCTTGTCGCCGCCTTTGGGCAGATCGATGCGAAACCAATAAAAATTTCCGGCCTCCTGTGCCAATTTATGGCCATTGGCAGTAATCATTTCGGCCAGTCCGGTTTCGGGCGGGCCCATTTCCCAAGTTGCGGCGAAATTTCCCGGGATAACCACAAAATTGTCCTGAAGCGGCCGGAAAAGATCGGCTCCGCTACGCAGGCCGCCCCAATTCTGATCCTGATCGTCGCTGTCAAACATCTGTTCCAGCGAAGTCGTCAGGCCGGGACAAAAAGAACTGTCCTCGTGAAAGCCGCCGTAGTGTGAACCGGGATACCAGTAACCCCAGCGTAACTGCCGCAGAACATCGGCATGCCCGGTCAGAAACAGGGAGGTGTCGGCAAACTGTGCACCAGATCCCTGGGTATCGACAGCGATATATACTTGATATGTGCCGCCGGTGGTCATTGACGGGCGGTTGTGGGAAGCGGACTGACCTTCATCGCCGGCAATCGGAGATAAATCCAGAAGTGTGTCGTCGGTTTTGAGGAAAATATGAACCGTGCGAGCGGCCAGCAGTTTTTCCTTGCGCAAGGCTGAAAAATAGAAAGTCTGGCCCCCTTCACGCGATTCCTTGTAATAAAACTTGGTGTAGGGATCGATTTCCACTTGAGGATCGGACGGATCACAGCGTAAAAGAGTGAAAGCCGGTACCGGCCAGCGCATACTTTCGGGGCAAAGCGACCGAATGAGAGAGGAGGCGGCCACGTCCCAGACCTGATCGACGCGGCGGTCGATGTTTGAGAGTTGATGCGAATAAAGTTGAAGCAGTATTTTTAGAACAGGGTCGAGCCGGTCGGGCGATTCGGGGATATCAGGATTAAAAGACCGCAGTTCCCGGTGCATATCATCGAAGATTTGTTCTTTTGATCTGAATTTATCCACGTTTCCTTCTTCCTGTCAATTGCCCGGCAATCTCAGCCTACTCGATACTTGGCCTCGAATCGTTTTTCCTCATCATCTTCGCGATAATTCCCGGTAACCTTGATGTTTATTCCCAGAATTTGCGAAGTGGCTTTATCAATGCCGGTAAACGAAACCGAAACGTTGTAGAGTCGTTTTTCATAACGATCGATGGCGTTGCGAAGGCTGGACCGGACCTCGGCCTTGTTGGTGGAGTGGAGATCGGAGTATTCCTTGTCCCAAATATCGCAACCGTATTCGGGATCGAAGGGCATACTGCCCGGGCGGGAACTGAGAAGTAAACCGACCGAATAGGTTATCGATTCGAGAATGTCGGCCGTATCCAGGTATCCCTGTCTTAAGACAAACGGTAATGCCAGATATTCCATAAGCTATCAGTTCAAATTAATTACTTGCCCTTTTATAGTGACCACTAATCCTTCCATGTCGTAAATCCCGCCGCCCTTGGATTTGAAGTTCACGCCGATCTCTTCTTCATAGCTGATGCCGACTTTGAGTTTGGTATCCATCTCGGATTCGATATTGACATTGGCTCCTTTAAGGCTGAGGTCGCCTTTAGCTTCGATGCCGATATCACCCTCACTTTTAATGCTGATAGAAGGCGCGGCCACATCCATAACGACGGCATTTTTGTCATCTTTGGTAATGATGCTTATTTTTTCTTCGCCGTCGGTGTCGTCGAGAACGATCTTATGGCCGCAGCGGGTCATGAACATCTTGATATTGTTTTCATCGTCGCCGGTGTCGGGGTGAGGCTTGTTGTCCTTGTTGTAGAGAGCGCCAATAACTATCGGTAAATCGGGACTGCCCTGTTCATATCCGACCAAAACCTCGTCATCAATCTCAGGCAGGCTTGACCAGCCCCGATCCTGTCCGGCATGAGGTACAGCAATACGTAACCAGGGAGTTTCGTCGCTGTCATTCCATGGGAACTTGACTTTGACTCTTCCCAGACCGTCCGGATCGACATTGTTGACTACGACCGCGCTTTGTAAATGCGATTCGGTTCGGCGGGCCGATTGCGGTTGGGGGAAGGCTATATCAAGCGGAGTACAGGTAAAAGTGTTTTGGTAGGCGCTTGATTCGTCAAAAACATGCTTAACCGATAATATCCAATAAACGCCGTCTATCTGATCCATCCCTTTGACTTTAACACAATGTCCGACAGCTACGGCCGGAACATTGGATTGGCCCGTACAGCGTATCATACGACCCATGGCCCGGCTTTTTTCGCGTTGCAGGATTTTATCCAACGATTGGGCATCGGCTACCGATGTAGCGGCTTGCGAAACTCCCGAATCGGGGTAAACCTTCTTGGAGGCATCGGGTGACAGTTTGGATATATCCGACAGAGATGCCTGCTGAGTCAGTGATTTGGTATCCTGACCGAACGTCTTTTTCTGTTCGTAATTATAGGTCCGGGCGTTGAATTCAGAGGCAGTGGTGCCAAGGCCAAGGGAAAACGATCCGAGTGTTTCCCGCCAGGCCAGTTCCTCGGTGTCGGCCGAGGAGGCTTTGACCAGACGAAATTCTTTGCCTTCGTAAAATGCAAACATTTCACAGCCGCCGGCCAGTCGCATGACATATTCATAATCGGTTTCACGGTACTGGACGCTGAATTTCATACTTCCCGAAGCCGACTCCGTCTTGCCCAGGGTCATGGGGTAATTGCGCAGAATTGCTCCGATGACGTCGGAGGCACTTTGGTCGTGATAAAAAGCATTATGTTTGGCCCCGTCCATGGCCAGAGTCGGGCTGTGAGCCGTGATTGTAGTCTGGTTGATGGCGTCGATGCTGTTATCCAGATCGATTTTGGTTATAATACCGATAAATCCCAATTCCCGGGCGGCATCGACAACGTGTCCCTCGGGTTTGATGGTCAGGGATATGGATTTCCCCAAATATGACGTATAGGGCATGGCCGATCCGAAATCCTGATCTCCGGTTTCCTGACCCACACCTCGAATTTTAATTTTTAGGACATGATGATTGTCAATAAACTGTTCCAAGACAATGCCTGAAATATCATAAGCTGTCTTCTTACCGTCAACGACCAGTTCGCAAACGGCGGAAGTGCTGACCACCGAACTTGTCGGACCAAGATCTTGTCTTCGACTAGGCATAATAAATTTCGAAATTCCTATTTAGATGTAGACGGGCAGCCATAGGCCGCCCGCCTACTGAAACGAAACTTCTATTCCTCCCACCGGTTGTCAATTTCGGCATCGCCGATGGTGAGCTTGTGACAGGATATCTCAAAATATTCGTACACCTGATCGTCAGGATTGTGTTTGATATGAGGCACTGTTTCTTCATACTTGCTGATGAAGCCTTCTTCCCAGGTGAGTTCCTTCATCGCGGCATCATCGGGGTTTTTAAAGACGACTTTGCCCGCTTTCCAGTTCGGTTTACTGGAATCCATGGCCCAACGGGCGATATCGGCCGCCTCGTCTGACTCACGGGTTATTTTAACTACTCCGGCATGGGCGCGGTCGGAGGGACGTCCGGTTTCATCTTTTCCCGTGTACAGGCCGTATTCAACTTTATAGACGTTCTTATAAACAACGCCGTCAATTTCAAGAACTGGTCTCCTGGCCATGATTGGCACTCCTTTACTTGATGGTTACAAGTTTATCCTATAAACATGTCTTTTTCAGTCAGACCCTTAATCGGCGGACTATTTGTCCTTGACTCCCGTCTGGTCATCGTCATTCCAGGCCGTGAACTCGATATTGAAAGTGCGGGCCGGGTATTTGGGATTGAGGCTGACCTTGATATCAATTTCCTGTCTTTTGCGCATTTCCTCGTCGGCGAAAATATCAACCTTGTAATCCTGCAGGATATTGTCTCCGCCGGAAATGGCTTTCATGAATTTGTCTATATCACGACGCATGGTATCGACGAATTTCTGGTCAATAACCGAGAAAGTCTGCTTGTTGAGATAATTACGCAAGGTCTTGTACACGTAATCATAAGTGCGCCGAATGGAGTAAACGTTAAAGGTTTCCTTGGTGAAAAGCGTGGCTGCGCCCATAGCCACGGCTGAACCTTCAAAGTTAACCAGCGGGTTGATGCCTTTTTCATTGATTTTACTGGCATCGGGTTGGTTGGCCTTGAAGCGCAGATACTTGGCCTCGGCGATCTTGCCATATTTGAAACCGGCCATCGGTTGCTGCATGCCGACGGTGGTGTCGCCCTGATACATCTTTCCGGCGACCACAGACGAAGGTGGAATCCACATGTCCTCGTCCTCGTACTGGTTGGACTTGCGGGCCAGAACGTAATTGGCGAAGACCGAGACGTACTGCTTGTAATCATCAATGCCGGGCAGGTTGGCATAGCTGGGATCGTCCAGCATTTCCATGACCTCCTCGACCGACTCAAAATCAGGCAGGTCGGTCATTATATGGACTTTATTGGAAAAACCCATCTGTCGGCCGAAAGTGTCGATATTTTCGACACTACCCAGATAACCGGGAATGACAGCCATCGAGAAACATTCCTTAATGCTCCATTCGCGGTACAGATCGGCGATGGCTTTGGTCACCTGCTCGAATTTTTCCTTGTCGTCAGGATCGGTCAACTCCTCAGCGCTGGCGTTGACGAAGTAGGCGTTGACTTTCTCATCCGGCTCCTGTTGAGAGTTGGCAAAGAACTTGTCGATGGCTCTATAAGTGGTTTCCAGATCGCGGCTGGATCGGTGAACCTTCTTCATGTTCTTTTCCAGATTGGTTTCGAGAGCCGTCGCTTCCTCATTTAGGTTTTTACGAATGTCATTGATTCCGGCGTCACCGGCCAGGTTTTTAACCCAGGCCTGTAATCTTTGCGCCAGCAATTTGCGTTGAACGGCAAAATCTTTTTTGGTTAGAAATTCCTTGCGCTGGAAACTCTTTTTGGGGTCGAGCCATTCGACGCCGCGAACCAGATCGCCGTCGGCGGTTTTGAACGACGGTAAAAGGGCCGACAGCTTTTTAAAATCACCAAATGATTCGGTCAGAATCGAAGTGAATTCCTCGTCGGAAATTTTCTCTATGGCCGCTTTGGGAGCGGCTGCCTCCGCGGCCGCTTCCTGCGGCTGTGGCTGCCTTTCGTTTTTTTCTTCCTCACCCATTTATAATCACCTCGCTTTTTTCCGGGTTTTATTCCTCAAGAAGATCGATATAATAATTGGCCAGTTTCAACAGAGCATCTTTCTTGTCCTTGTCGGCCAGGGTTTTCTTGAGAGCGTTATTCTTTTTGAGCTGTTTTTCGAGGTCGCTGAGGATTTCCTTGCCGTAATAAATCTTCTGCAGATAGTCGTTCTGGTCAATCATTTCCTTGCTGCCGAAATCCTTCATAGCCTTAATACTGAAATCGGCATTGACCTGTTCTCCCTCGGTCGATTCCATCTCAGCCGAGAACGATGGCCGGAATTTCTCGAATACATCTTTTAGATTGTTGCATCGTGTAGGGGTGACATCGGCTTCTTCGTCGCCGTTAAGGCGAGCGGCGTACAGGATTTTGTTGGACGGGAGAAGTTCGACCGGAACGGAATCATCCCGCTTTATTTTCTCCGTTGCGCCCAGGATGAACTTTGCCATCTAAGCCTCCATGTATTTGTTTTAAGCTTCTTCAATTCGAGTAAATACGTACTCATCCTTTTTTACATCTATCTGAATGTGATCGCCAGGCGATACCTTTCCTGTTATAATATCGACCGACAGCTTGTTTATTATATCCCGTTCAATGGTGCGTTGAATCGGCCGCGCACCCAAATCAATCGTATATCCGTCCTTGGCCAATTTGCTAAGAGCCTTTGGGCTTAGTGTCGCCCGCATGTTCTGGTCTTTTAATAATACGCAAACCTGCTCGAATTCCAGAGCCGCTATTTTTTTCACTTCTTCGGGTGTGAAGGAGTGATAGATGATAATATCGTTGAGACGGTTTAGGAATTCGGGGCGGAATTTGGAGAAAAGGAAAGACCGCACTTCTTCCATATCGACCTCGCGGCCCTCACGGTCGGCTTCCAGAATCTTCTCGGCGGCATAATTGGAGGTCAAGACGACCAGGCAATTGGAAAAATCGACCGTCCGACTCTGACCGTCGGTTAAACGGCCATCGTCGAGAAGTTGGAGAAGGATATTGAAGACGTCGGGATGAGCTTTTTCCACTTCGTCAAAGAGGACGACCGAAAAGGGCTTTTTACGCACCGCTTCGGTCAGTGCTCCACCGGCCTCATAGCCGACGTATCCTGGCGGCGCCCCGATCAATTTAGCCACGGAATGGGTTTCCATATATTCGGACATGTCGAAACGAACCATAGCGTTTTTATCATCGAATAGAAATTCGGCCAGCAGTTTGGGCAGATAGGTTTTGCCGGTGCCGGTGGGGCCCAGAAAGAGAAAAGAACCGATAGGTCGATGCTGCATTTTGAGTCCGGCCCGGGCTTTGCGGATGGCGTTGGCAATGGCTGAAATGGCCTTCTTCTGGCCAATGATTTTGGTCGAAAGATGGGCTTCCATATTTACCAGGCGATCCTTCTCGGCCGTCATCATTTTACTGACCGGGATGCCCGTACGGCGGGCAACTACCGCTGCGATATCGGCGTCATCGACGCGGTGCTCAATGGTTTCGACGACTTTGCTGAGATCCTTGAATTTTTTCACCTGTTCATCGAAGTTCTGAGTCAACTCGGCCAAATTAATCAATTTGTCGCTCATGATTCCCCTCCGACATCGACCCGATGACCCCAGTAACCGTTGAGTATATCCAGCTGTCGGGTGAATTCCACGTGCGTTTTGTGCAATTTATCAAATTCCTCGGTTTCCTTTTTGGGGTCCTTGCCCTTGCAGGCCTTGATCAGTTTTTTGATCTCTTTGATCTGCTCCTCGATCTCAGGGATTTTGGTTTTGGCAAATTCCTCTTTGACGCCGAATTCCGAACCGGCCTCATCGATGATATCCAGGGCCACATCGGGCAGGTTCTTTTCGCTTAAGTAGCGCATGGCCAGTTTAACCGAACCGACCTGGGCCTTGGGCGTGTACTCGATCTTATGATGTTCGGCGTATTTTCCGATAACGCCTTCGACGATTCGGACGGCTATTTCGAAACTCGGTTCCTCGACCTTGACCCGTTCGAAACGTCTCTCCAGGGCCTTGTCTTTTTCAATATATTTGGTGTATTCTTCTTCGGTGGTAGCTCCGATCAGGCGTATTTGCCCTCGAGCCAGCGCCGGCTTAAGCAGGTTGGCGGCGTCGCTTCCCCCGGAAGGGGAGACGATAGTATGCACTTCATCGATGAAGAGGATAATTTTACCGGCCGATTTGATAACTTCGCCGATAAGACTCTTGAATCTTTCCTCGAACTCGCCTTTATATTTGGCGCCGGCGATCATGGCTCCCATATCGACTTCCATGACTTTGACATCGAACAGGATTTTGGGCACTTTCTTATCAACAACCGCCTGAGCAAACCCTTCGACGATGGCCGTTTTGCCGACGCCGGGGCCGCCAACGAGAACCGGGCTGTTTTTGCGGCGGCGTAGGAGTATCTGAATAACCTGTTGGATTTCGCCGTCACGGCCGATAACCGGGTCGAATTCGCCGCCGGCAGCCTGATTGGTCAAATCAACGCAATACCTCAGAGTGCCGGAAATTTTCTTCTCGCCTTCGGTGGTTGTCGCAGTCCTTTTTGCTTTTTCCGCCGTCTCAGTTATCTCTTCCACCGATTTGCTGTCGGCGATGGCGCGATAAATGCCTTCGATGGTTATATCAAGCTTATCGCGGACGTAGGGCGAAAGATTTGACTTGGGATCGAAGACGGCGATAAAAATGTGTTCCGGTTCGACCAGCGCATCGTATAGCTTGGCTTTTTCATCCACTGCCTGAGACAGGACTTCCTCGACGGCAGGGGAGATGAGCAGGTTTTCACGAGCCGAAGATCGGCTTGACTGGTCCTTCAAGAACGTTTCCACGACCGACTCGATAAAGGCCGGACTTTTGCCCAGTTCATTGAGGATAGATTCCACCTGCGAACCTTCGTGCCGGACGGTGGCGATCAGTAGATGTTCGACTTCAATTTCGGGATGCCTGAATGCGGCCGCGACTTCTTTGGCACTTTTTATTACGGCCCTGGAATCCGAGGAGTAATTGGCAATTTCCATATACGCCTTCCACGATTCATTATATACGGCGACGCAATTGTTTTCGCCGTCCGAACTTATACGATAACCCTTAATTTTAAGACTGTGCAATATTCTTTGTCAAGGGCTTTTATTATGCTCTTCCCATCGTTTATGCTTTTATAATCCCCAAGACGTATTGTCGCCATGACGATTTACATGAAGCGGGACCTCCTGCTTTCGTGAATCAGATGCGATCCCTTTATTTCATAAATAAGCGGTGTGGCATGGATAACAGCATCCTGCGGCACCCGACCAAGCGGGCGGCTGAGCAGGTACATGCGATTCAATACGGCCCGGTCCTGAGTGTCACCACAGACCAGCATCAGATAATCTTTGGTACCGAAATGGAAAGTAGTTTCAACGCTTTCAACTTCCGCCGAACGGAGACTGGGCATAATACTAAGCCGGTCATGGCGGTTACAGGCCTGAGCCAATTCTCCTAGCGAGCCGTTGCAATCGATGATCGTCCCGATTATTTCGCGAATGCGATGGCCGATTCTGGTTGTTTCCGTTCGGCCGGGAACAATGCTCTCGCCGGACCGTATTCGATGCAGATCCGGGCCGTGGTCGCCTTCAATGATAAAAATAAATTGCCTGACTCTCTCCGAGAACCTGAAAATGTGAAAATTGCGGATACTGATTTGATAAGTTCCGGTCCAAGCCATATCACGAGTCTGCAAACGGCCTTCATTCGGCTCAATTTCGATTTCGGGGCGGTTACGCAGGGCAAACCAGCGTTTGAATTGCCGGTCATTGTTGCACCAGCAGTCAACCGGGAAATACTCCTGAAAATGAACCCGTATCCATTCGCCATTGTTGTCCAGACTGCTGTCATAGGTGCGCAGTTTGGTGAAATCATCGTAGGTGTTATGGCAGCGGAATACAATATCGCGATGGATGTGCCAGCGATCATTGAGGGTAATCCAAGAGGCCAGTTGTCTGATCCGTCCAAGGTTTTCGTCGGTTCGTGAAGCGTTGACCAGATCGTTCATATCGTATAGAAGCTTGGCGCGGATAACCAGTTGCATCAGCATTTTCATATGTTCGGAGGGGAAGAGTTGGTCATAGGTTTGTCCGGAGACCATCATGTCATAATGGGACGGTCTAATCAAAAGGGCATTGGCATTATCTTCGAGTGTGTCGGCCACCCAGCCCTGAATGGCGTTTTCTCCGCGACTCAATGCGGCCGACAACAGGCCCACCGGAGCGGCCAGCCAGCCCAGACCGGGAATCCAACCCAGGGCATTGATCGGAATAGTGCTAAGCATAGCCAAAGCTTCTGCGCAACGCCGGGCGGCGATATGACGCATTTGTTCGATTTGGAGTTGGCGGGAGATGGAAAAACTCTGGTCTTCGGCCATCGTTTCCAAGTCCTGACCCAGCAGTTGTTCGGCCCGAAAACTCTCTCGGCACCTTTCCCCGTACATTAAGGCGTTGTTGCCAAGTTCGAGTATATCCAGAGTTTTTCCCAGAAAGTCAAGGGCGCGGATGGCCCGTAGTGAACCGCGCGTCGGTAAATCGCCCTGATTCATCAGCAGCAGTTCATGGCGTCGGCTCTGAAAGATGCTCTCATATCTAATCCTATTCATGGCCACGTGGGCGTTATCAGTCAGGACATAATCGAGGGTTGTCAGATTACGGACCATTCTTTGAGAATCGACGGGGGCATCGCCTAAACGCATTAGTCGCGACACCGGTCGGGATAGGCGGGCCGTGCGATAGGCGTTGCGAATGATCCCCAGCGTGCCGGTGCCTTTCTTGATCGTACCCAGGTATTGGGCGAACTGGGCGCTGAGTCTTTGATCCAGCCCTCGGCCGAAACTGCTGGTTCGCTGATTGAAATGCAGGCCGGTCATATAATGAGGATAATCGCTGGCGAATTGCATGAGATAGGCAAATTCCAGACTGGTCGGATCGCCGACAACAGTAGCCACCCGATAGGCGGTGGTTGAGCCTGAAGTAGCTGCACCTCTGCCGGAGGGAATATCAACAACATCGTAGTCAACCCATACTTTACGCGTGTACCGCCGACTACTGTATGACCCGCCATCGGGCGAATGTCGTTGATCCCGGTAGCGCAGGCAGTTGGGGCCGCTGATATCAACGGTCATTTCATAGATGCCGGTGGGGAGAGTCAGACCGCTGGCTTCGTCGAACACGGCCGCTCGATTGGCCTGTTGCGTATTATTGGGATTGGGAACGTCGGCGATATCGACGACCCGGTTTATGGTCTCACTTAAGGGACTGAGTGGTCCACGCAGTCGTACCCGTCCTTCGACCCGGGTTTCGGCGAATCGTCCCATTTCAAAGGCGACGACTATCTTGCGGCGATCAATTAAAGTTCGGTCGGCGCCCGAAGCGCCGGCTCCGGCGGCCGGTACAAAACTGGGGTATGCACCCCCTTGCCGTTCGGGTAGATCCATACGTTAATTACCTCTGCTCGTATAAAAACGCCGTCGATTCACAGATAAGGCCACTGGTTCAAATGTGATCAGGCGTTTATGACCGATTTTCGTCGATATCGGGGAATTCAACCGAATATCGACCCGGCGGAATACCGTCCTCGCGGACAAAACCGTCGCCGTCAAGGTTGCCTTCTTTTTCCTGCCCGTCCGGCAAATACAGAATATATCTGGCGTTGGCGATCGGAGTGTCCTCAGCGTCATGCAATCTGATTTCGATCCAGTCCTTGAAGTTCAAGAGTCCCGATTCCTGCTCCTTGCCGAATTGTTGTCCTTCTATATCAACGACAAAGAAATATTCCGGCGGGTTATAACTGCCGCCGTATCTTTCCATCTCTTCTTCAGTCGGAATTTCGTCGGTGTCTTCGTGATATTCGTACTCCCAGCTCAATTCTATCCGATTGTCGGAAACCATGGTCGGAATTTCGACTATTTTGTCATGGGCGCTGTCCTGATCGTATTCATAAATGATAATTTTGATTTCGGTGCCGTTACGGACACCGCTAACGTCGGCGGATAGAATGAGTGTATCGCCGCGCCGGGCTTCCTCAGCGCTCCATTGCAGATTGGTCACTCCAGCCGGGGGAAAGGCGGGGATTCGGTTAGATTCGCCCGACAGTCCGTTTTTGGGCAGCTTAACCTCGAAATATATCTCGTCACCGAGTTCGATATCATCCGGGATTTCGAACTCCCCGACAAACTTGTTATTGTTTATCACACCCTTGATTTTGCCGAGTTTTTTGCCGTTTTCGCTTTTGCCCTTGATCTTGATTTTGGCTCCGTTGCCGACAAATGTAGTGGATATTTCGAATTTGGCCGTTTGGGCCCCATAAGCGGCGCCCTGACGCCAGATGGCATAGATTAACTGCGATTCCAGTTCGATCTCATTGTCTTCGTCAGTGGCGACATTGAATTTCAGGTCAGGCATCAATCATCCTCAATCGGCTGGAAAGTTCCCGGCAAAAGCGATTCGATAATATCGTTCATCTGCCCGCCGAGCATTTTCATTGATTTTTTGGAGAAATCGCAAAAGAACATAAAGCCCATCCCATGACACATCACGAAAACATACTTCTTGAAAATGATCTTTTCATCAGTGGGAATCCATTTACATACGAACTCACTAGCCGGATGGCCGTTTTCAAGAGTGATTTCCTCGTCGCGGATAACTTCCAAACCGGCAAGGCTGTCAATTATCGGCGCGGTTTTTTCTTTTGAGAAATCGGTGATATTGTCATGTTGAAGATGACGGTCCACGGTGACCATCAGCCGATGTTCGACTTCACCAATATCCGGCCCGCGGAAAACATAGACGGTCTGATCCTGCCAGTCGGAAGGCAGGTCGAAATCGAAGGGATTGAAATCTGGTTCTTTATTCATTCATGGCCTCTTTATCACTTTTAAACAATCCTCGCCGGAGGTATCCTATTATTTCTCCATAATCGAAAATAATCCGGCGGAAGTTCCGATAAAATAATTCTCGTTGTTGTCCGCTGCCAATGGTGTCGTAACTTTACCCGGAATTCCGGAGAAGCTGAACAAAATACCTCCATCGGTGTCGTAGGCGACAATTTTATTCCCGAACCCGATCACCAGATTTTCATTATAAAGAACCGGATAAAGATCCGCATCGCTCTCGTTAACAATACGCTGAACGATGATTTCTTCTCCGGATGGATTATAAACGACATAGCCGGCTGTCCCGACCCAGTAAACATTTCCGTTGGATGAAACCAGCGGAGGAGAGGCTATTCTACCTAGGGCCGCCGGAATATCATTTTCAAACACCTGACGGCCGTCGAGACTTATGCCGAGCAGCTTGTCTCTGTGGTCCTTTTTTACGGCGATATAAATAGTCGAATTCAATCCGCAGGAGGCAAGTTGCGGTTCAAACTCCGATTCAATTACTCGTTGGATAATCATCTCATAATCGAGAATGACGATTCCATTGGTAATCGTCTGAACGATAAACTCGTCGAGGTAGATCGGATAGAGAATATTGTCTTCCACGAAAGCGATGGTTGACGATTCCTCTTTGTCCCGCATTTTAAGCTGACCATGCGGCTCGGTGAATGAATCTTCCTTGATGACCTCTAGAAATCCACACGGTTTTAGTTCTTTTGGCATTCTATCCTGAAACTCGTCCTGGGACACATAGGCAGAAATTACTGTATAATCGTCGATGCGGGCGATTTCATTGATACCGATTCCGGGGGGAAGAGTGATTGCCGTGTTGTGAAGCAGTTCACCTTTGGAATCAATAGTTTGAAGCACATTGTCGAAAATATAAAACGTGCCGCCTTGGGCGAAAAAAGTTCCGCCCCATCCACGCCAGTTACCGGATTTGATAGTCCTCTTCGATGAACTGTCATACAATGCCCAAAGTCCGGGATGTCCGGCCAAAAGTCGGCCCTCGCACAGCAGTAACTGAATCACCTCATTGTCGGATACCCGGTTTATGATGTACTCGTTGTCTTTGGCCAGAGTAAAATTAAGTCCGCAATTCCCGTTGCGAAAACGATTTCCATAAAGGCACGAATACCCCGGATCGGGTGCGGCCGATTCAGCTTGCTCTTCGTATTCACCGGTGGTGAGCGGCGTGATGTTCAGAGGGTCTTTATACTGGTCTTTTTCTTCGTTGACAAAAAGCCAATTATAGTAAAAACGGTCTTTCATAGCCGCTCCTTGATCTAAATTACAACTCAATAAAAAAAAAGCTAAGATAAAAACCACAATCCACCTACAAATTCGAATAGGTTGCATTACTGCCGGCCTTTTTGATGAAATCCCCGATTGAAAAATTGTTGGCCCGCAGAAAACTGCCTTTGGTCAAGCCGAGCAATTGAGAAAAGTATTCCCAGAAATCGTTGAAATCGGCATTGCTTTTCTTCAGTTTTAACTCTGTCGGGTTGGTGGTCAGGTCGATACTGGTCGTCGAAGACGAACGTCTTACATCGATAGTGCAATGAGGTTGAAATTCCGGCATTTGCATAATTTCATCAACATGATCCTGCCATTTGGATTTACTGTTGTAGTCATCGAGATAGGGAGTGGTGTAGGTCCTGACCAAAACTCGCGGCTGGACCTGTACAAAAGTATGCTCGAATGGTGGGTCGCCGTTTATTTCAATTCCGTTATTCCACAAAAACGCCTGATAGGTACCTCGAATTATTTTAACCAGTGAATCCTGAATGTTTTTGAACCCGCACTCATCTTTGCCTTTTCCGGCATGTTTCGGCTTATGAGGATCGTGCCAGGCTCGAAAATACAGATTGACAACCAAAGACATGACGGCGGTGAACTTTTTGCCCGAGTACATCTCTTTCTGGCTATAATCGTCTTTGCCCAGTGGATAAAGATATACATTAAATCGACCCTTGGGATTGGTTGGATCGTGCAGGTTGCGGGCGTTGAAGAGAAATTTCGTCGGGTAATTATAATGGCTTTTTGATTCCACGGACATATTAGTGGATCGCCATTGGTTGCCGCTGTTATACGGAATCTTATATTCGTTTTTGCCCTTCATTTGTAAGGCAAAATCCTTGGCGCCCGCCGAATCGAACTCGCGGTGCATCCATTCGGCAAAGTGCCAGTATTGTCGAGGACGGATATATTTATTGCTGACCATCATCGATTTTTTATCAAGTTCAAATGGCGATCCCGGTTTAAAATCTATAAATCCGGGCATATAATAAGAGCAGTTGTCGGCCACCTCAAGGTAATCATCGTCAATGCTGGTGGCATGACCGAATTCGTGGGCGATAACGAATGAATCTTTCCGGCGATTGACAGGGCCATTATAACGCTTATTGTCGTTTTCCCGGACATTGCCAGCATCCTGTCCCATATTGCTTCGACCGCCATGAGTTGAGGGCCAGACATGGATGAGGGCCTCTTTTTCACCGCTGTTTTCTACGGGATGCAAATGGTACCTGATAAAAATCCGATTTTTATCTCCGGCATTATCATGGAACAGCGAGGGCAGGATCGGGTCGGCGCCTTCGTGATCGTTCCATACATCGATGATATTTTTGGCCGTATCGCTCTTCCATTTTTGCCACGCATTTCCGACCAGGGTCACGCCTGTTTTTTTCCGGAAGAACCACCGGAAATAATTAAAGATGTATGACTGCTTCTCATTGTCTTTGATATTGGCATTGATGTTTTTCAGGAAATAGGAATCGTATTTGCCGATTGCCCACCAGTTAGCGCTGGGGCGGGTTTGGCCGCTCCAAAAGGTACACCGCTTATGGATCTGCTGGAAACGCCGTATCTTGATGCAATTTTCTTTATGTCGGTAAACAGCCGCGCGATGACCGGCAAAGGTTTCGCCTGTGGCTATACGGTCGCTGAAAATGGCATACAATCGAAAATTCTGAAGGACCCCACCGAGATTGACATCCTCCGGCGCCGGGAAATGGATGGCCGCTTTGGCGTTTTTCGTGTAATAACTGAAATTACCGCCGCCATCATCCTTATGGATGCTGAAATCGGATTTCAGGACAGCGATCTTTTTATTCTGATCTGCTGGAGCCAGGTTAATCGGCTTGAATTGATTATTAGTCAGAACGAAATCATCGAGCGAGAAAGTCATCGGATTGTCCGGTTTGGACAGTTTGCTTCCGACCGGCTTTAAATCGAGTTTGTCGCCATCGTGAAATACTTTACTGTACCAATTCGCTTTTTTATTTCCGCCGGAATTCTTGTAGCGGGTCCAGTATTTTTTTGATGACCAGTATTCGGGAAGATCATAGAAGAATATGCGTTCCGATATATTCAACTTTGCGATATCAGAAGCGTTCACGACTTCTTTATAGGCGTCTTTTTTTTGCAGATTTGTCAGATCGTCGGCTTTTACCGGAAACATGACCGGATCGGAATCCTTGTCTTTTGTATATATCCATTTATCTTTGGCCTTGAATTCAAAATGCAGTTTTATTCCGCTCAATTCCTTGATTGGTTTGGTAAAGCGCACCCTAACGCTGTAAATTTTGTCTGATGAATTAAACCTGCATATCGATTCGACCTTTTTACCATCCTGATAAACCTCAATTGCCAATCCCTCGGGCACCTGCATGAGCTTATTCTTTACCCTATCCCAGTAAGTAAAGGTCATATGATATGACAACGAATTCATGTCCTTGGGGCTGAGGTACAAAGGCCGCAGAATAAGATTATGCCAGAGTGGACACTCCTCCGGCTTATGCTTTGTGTCCCATTTCGGTTCGCCCTTGTCCGTGACCGGGCATTTGATTACCGGAGCATCATTGCGGTCAAAAATGAGTATCTCCACCCGCCGATTATCTTGTGAACGATAACTGTCCTTTTTGGCCTCATCGATCGGAAATGATTCGCCGCAGGCGACATATTTTTTCTTGTCATTGACCCACCTAAGGGCCGTTTGGGTTTTTTTGTATAGAGCCGCCGGCTTTATTTCCAGAGCCGAGGAAATTGCCAGAAAATAAAAATTATAGGCCGCTCTCCAAAGATCCTCAGTCCACCTTTTCTTGCCATCTTTCTTCACAAGTTCAAGATTATTTCCGGGAATCGGAATCAGTGCCATCGGCCCGGTGAATTCTTTGCCGTATTTCGTAATAAATTCGCCGTTGAAGTATTTAATAAAATTCTCGGTAGCCCCTTTGGTAATATCACCCCATTTATCATCGACTTTACCGGAATGGCAGGGGTATTTGTGGATTTTGTTGACATAATTCAGAAACTGCTGGTAGTCCTCGATTTTCTGTTTGGAATATGCATTCCTCGCCCACAAGTCGCGTTCGCCGGTAAGAATATATTGTACATTTTGTGCGCGAAGTTCCGAAAGCCCAAAATTATATTTATCTTCTCCCGAGGTGTCTGTATGACCCGCGATTAGAAGTTGCTTGTCGGGATCGAAATCGTATTGCTTGAAAATGAGGGCCATCGCCTTGGCGCCGGTAACTTTCTCCTGCCTTTCTGAACCCTTGTCTTCATCAGGTTCTTCAATGGGACTCTCCGGCATCATGATGGCACTGTTATGATGAAAAAGAACATCCTCCATTTCGAGAACGGAAACATTTATCTTCTTGATGGTGGTTTCGGTTTTGCCATGCGAGGTGGCTTCGGTATCCTTTTCGGCCTTTCCTACACTGGCTTCCTTGGTAACGGGATCAGGCATTAACAGGTCCGTTCAAATGTTTTTAATTACTGTTACCCTTTCTGATATCATAGGTAACTTTAATTTTACCAGGTGGGATATTCTCCGCTTTGGCGTAGCCGTTGTTATCTAGTTTCCCCGTTATTACCTGTCCATTTTGCAAATGTAGCTTGTATTCCGCACCACCGATGGCCTTCCCATCTTCATCTTTAAGTTCCAACTCAATCCAGTCCTTGAATTTCAGAAGACCCGATTTTTGCTGAAGATTGGCGACCTGGGCAACGAAATAATAATGTGGCACCGAGTAACGGCCGATTTTGGCTTTGTCCCCCTGATGATCAAGCAGCTTTTCGTCGATTTTTAGTTCCCATTCAGCTTCGATCTTATTGCCTGAAACCTCCGCCGGTATCGTTTCGAACAAGCGGTCAGCGTAGTTGGCATCCTTGACGAAAACCTGAATCTCTGCTTTTTCGCTGTCTTTGATTCCAGCCGTCTTGATATTAATCTGGACTTTCTCGCCGACCTCGGCCATTTCTACCGACCAACGGGCATCGATGATAGCTTCGATTTTAACCTCGTGGTTTCCCTCTTCGACACCGCTCTTCTTGACTTCACCCACTACTGGCCCCTCGATTTGCTGGTTATCCGGGGTCTTGATCTTGTATCCGGCGCCCATGACCGGTTTGCCGCCTTTGTCCACGAACTTGACGTCGAGTTTATGGCCTTCTTTGACTTCTACTGCCTGAGCTGCGGTTTGAGCGATTTCCGCCTCGCCGTCATTGTCCGAACCGCTGCCACTGCCGCCTTTGTCGCCGATCATCACATTAAGACTGCCCAGCATTATCTTGGCTTTGTTGGTCGGCGGTTTCTGAAACGGGCCACCCTGCGGAATGTGCGGAGGCTGATTGGAGGCGCCACTGCCGACCACTGCCGCCGGTTTGCCCATG
>JAAEQF010000866.1 GCA_024231695.1 FCB group bacterium | reverse complement strand
GGCGAGCAGCGAGTGGCCCCCGAGCTCGAAGAAGTTGGCGTCGACGCTCACCCGGTCGAGGCCCAGGATCTCGGCCCAGACGCCGGCCAGGATCTCTTCGACCCGGGTGCGCGGGGCCACGAATTCGGTCTCCTGCGCCCGCTCGGGCACCGGCAGGGCCCGGAGATCCACCTTGCGGTTGGGGGTCAGGGGCAGGGCCTCGAGCTCGACGAAGACGGCCGGGACCATGGATTCCGGCAGCCGCGACCTCACAAACGCGCGCAGGACGCCGGCCGCGGGCAGCGACTCGCCCCGCGCGACCAGGTAGGCCACCAGACGCTGCTGGCGCAGGACGACCACGGCCTGCCCCACCCCCTGGTGCTCGCCCAGCACCGCCTCGATCTCCCCGGGCTCGATGCGGAAGCCGCGGATCTTGAGCTGGCGATCGGCCCGGCCGGCGTACTCGACGTTGCCGTCGGGCAAGGTGCGGCCGAGATCCCCGGTGCGGTAGACGCGCTCCCCTTGCCGCCGGCTCAGGGCCCACGGCGTGAAGCGCTCGGCCGTCGACCGCGGATCCCCGAGGTACCCCCGGGCCAGGTGCGGGCTGCGCACCACCACCTCCCCCAGCTCGCCGATCCCCGCCGGATCTCCGGCGCGATTCAGCACCGGGAGCTGGACGCCGGCGATGCCGCGGCCGAGGGGAATCGTCTCCTTCGCCGGCTCCGCGGGCACGGGGTAGTAACCGACCGCGCGCTGGGTTTCCGTGGCGCCGTAGAGATTCACGCAGCCCACCCCGGGAGCCAGCTCGACGAGGTGCGCCACCTCGCGGCGGGTCAGGCGATCGCCGACGAATAGCACCCGGCGCAGCGCCGGCAGCCGCAAGGCGGGATCCTCGGCGAGCGCCGAGCTCAGAAGCTGTCCCATGGCCGGCGTCAGGTGGGCGGCGGTGATCCGCTCCTCGCGCATCCACGCCGCCAGCCGCCGCGGCTCGGCGACGACGTCGGGATCGGGGACCACCAGCTGCGCGCCGAGCTGGAGCGGCGTGAAGACGTCGCGCTGCAGCGGATCGTGGGCCAGGCCCGAGAGCATGGAGAAGCGGTCCGAAGGTCCCAGAGCGAAGCGCCGGCGCTGCCAGGGGATGAAGTGGGAGAGCGGCCCGTGGCGTCCGAGGATCCCCTTGGGGATGCCGGTCGAGCCCGAGGTGAAGGACAGGCAGGCGAGGCTGTCGGCTCCGACCGCCACCGCGGGATCGGTGCTCGGAAACGCCCGCAGCTCGGGGACCGCGGCGGCGGCGATCGCCGGCAGGGTCAGGCGGCAGCCGGGCACCGCCAGCTCCGCGGGCGGCGCGCCCGCGGCCGCGAGCTGCAGCCAGCCCCGGGGCGCGGCCCGCCGCAGGCAGGCGGCCAGCCGCGGCACCGGGGAATCCGGATCGAGGATCAGGAAGGCCGCGCCCGCCTTGAGCACCCCGACGACGGCCCATACCAGGGCGGCGCTGCGATGGCCGTAGACGGCGACCAGGTCCTCGGCACCGATGCCGTGGGCCCGGAGGTACCGGGCCAGGCGGTTGCTCCGGGCGTCGAGCTCGCCGTAGCTCCAGGTGCCGCCGGCGTCGGCCACCGCCGCGGCGTCGGGGGCGCGGCGGGCGCGCGCGGCGAAGACCGCCGGCACCGACCCTTCCCAGGCCGCGCTCAGCTCCGCCCCGGGATCGGGCAACAGCGCCTT
>JAAEQF010000865.1 GCA_024231695.1 FCB group bacterium | reverse complement strand
TGGATATTATAAATGCGTCCCTTAAAGGCCTTCACCACCGGCGGCGGCAGCATTTTAAGATAGCCGGCCAGAGCGATGAAATCGATTTTATGGTCATCAAGGAGATTGACAAGCCAGGTGTCGGCGGTTTTGCCATCGGGGAAATTTTTCCGGCGATAGACTACGCCTTCGATACCTGCTTTTTCGGCTCGGGTCAGGCCGAAAGCCTTCCTGGTACTGGAAACGACCAGCGCCACTTCGGCCGGGATATAGCCATCGACACATTTATCAATTATCGATTGAAGATTCGATCCTCCACCCGATAAAAAGACTGCCAGCCGCAGTTTGTCTGCCATCCAGTTCAGCCCTCAATAGTCGTCCGACAAAATAGTCGAACAATCTCTTCTTTCCTTCCCGGCAAAGTTGTTCTTCCCGGGTGTGATTAACAAGAACTTTCTCAATAATGGCCGTCAGTTCCCTTTTGTCAACGATCTGATGGAGATTTTTCAGATTTATGATATCCTGTGCCAATGTTCCACAGCGATCCAGTTCGGTCAGGATAAATCGGGCGATGGTCGCGCTAATCGCATTTGATTCAACGTGTTGCGGCCTAATAGATCAACTAAGCCCTTCTACTCTCTCAAGGAACTGCTCCAACCTGAAATTGAACCTTCCCGGAGATTCCATATTGGTCATATGTCCCACGCCGGGAACGACATCAAGTTCCGAATCAACAATATTTTTATGCAAAGTCCTGGCCAGTGGAATGAAAAAGCGGTCTTTCTCGCCGACAACAATCAGAGTCGGCAATTTTAATTCCTGCGAAAGGCTGACATCATCCCGATCCTGATATTTCCCTCGTTTCGGATCGAGCCAAAGCTGCCCGCAATGCCCGGCCATCATTTCGGTCAACTCCTGCTTGATCGTATCATCACGGTTGGCATAATAAAACAGCGTTGTTCTGATCCAGCGTCGTTTGGTTTCCTCTACTCCGAGTTTCAACGCCTCTTCCCGGTAATCACGATATTTCTTGGGCGGTTGGTATCCCCCGGCGGCAGTATCGACCAGTGTCAGCGAGGCCAGATTATCTGTATAATCGATGGCGTATCCGAGGGCAGTCGCCCCCCCCATGGACAGGCCGATCAGATGGAATTTTTCCAGTTTCAAAATCTCGGCAAGTTTCTTTAGGTCTCGCACTCGATCTTCACGAGCATATCCTGATTCTGGGCAGCTGGAATGGCCGTGGCCACGCGAGTCATAGATAATTACCCGGAATTTTCTGGAAAAATATTCAACCTGTTTTCGCCACATGCGGCGGTCAAGCGTGAAACCATGAAGAAACACCAGCGGCGTCCCCGCTCCGGTTTCTTCGTAGTATAGTGTTACTTCGCCGGTATTGATTTCAGGCATCGGTGTGCTCCATTAATTTCCTATGGCAAATAGTGGCATCGGGCGGGGTGCGCGAAAGAACAAAATCGATCTGGGCGAACGAAATCATCGGCTGTCAGATTGCTTTATTGGGGCAATATTCCATGAACTGCCGCAATATCAGAGCAAAGACATGTATTTGTTTATTTCATATTCGCTGACATGAATCTGATATTCATCCCACTCGACCCGTTTGTTGGCCAGCAGCATCTCAAAAACATGATCACCCAGAACTTCGCGCAAAAAGGTTGATTCTTCGGCGGAGCGAATGGCCTCCTCCAGTGAAGACGGCAAAGATTCGATACCCAGCTTTTCGCGCTCTATCGGGGACATGTGGAAAATATTCTGCTCAATCGGTTCGGGAAGCTCGTATTTCTCTTCAATCCCTTTCAATCCGGCGGCCAACATGCAGGCAAACGCCAGGTAAGGATTACAGGACGGATCGGGTGAACGAAGTTCTATACGAGTCGCCTTTTCCTTGCCGACCCGATACATCGGCACGCGCACCAGCGAGGAACGATTGCGTCTTCCCCAGGACAAATAAACCGGGGCTTCGTACCCGCCGACCAGCCGCTTGTAGGAATTGACCCATTGATTGGTAACGATACAGAATTCACGGATATGCTTGAGGATACCGGCGGTAAATTGTCTGGCCATCGTGGACAGATGATATGGCGCATCAGCCTCGAAAAAGAGATTGCGGCCATTGTCGAATATCGACATATGCGTATGCATGCCTGAGCCGTTTTCGCCGAACAACGGTTTGGGCATGAACGTCGCGTAATATCCGTTTTCCTGAGCGATCTCCTTGACGATAAATTTGTATAACTGAGCGAAATCGGCCATCACCAGCGCATTGCGGTATTTGAGATCAATTTCCTGCTGTGACGGAGCAACCTCGTGATGCGAACACTCCACGCCGATGCCGATAGCTTCGAGAGCGGTCACTGTTTTCTTACGCAGAGTGGTGCCGATATCGACGGTCCCGTAATCGAAGTACCCGCCCTTGTCCAGAAGCTCACGGTTGGTGTCGTCCTTGAAATAGAAATATTCAATTTCCGGACCGGTGTAAAATGTCCATTTCTTGTCTTCGATTCCCTTGAGCGCCCGGCGCAGGACATAACGAGGATCACCGGGATAAGGCTTGCCGTCGGGGGTCTGAATATCACAGAACATCATGGCCACTTTTTGATCGCCGATCAACCATGGGAAAATCCGAAATGATCTAAGATCGGGGATGGCCATCAAATCCGATTCCTCGATTCGGACGAATCCTTCAATTGAGGAACCATCGAAACCCTGCCCGCCCTCCAGCGCTTCCTCAATCTCCGACCGGGTCAGAGCCATGCCCTTGATTCGTCCGAGAATATCGGTAAAGCAGAGACGGATATACTTGACGCCCGCCTCATCGATGCGACTGAGGATTTCCTCTTTCGTTTTCGCCATGATCTCTCCCTATCGGCTGATCGTTAATAAGCCAAAGTAATCCAGATAAACGTCTAAATCAAAATAAAAATACGCAGACAAACGCAGGAAATTGTGTTTAAAGTTTGAAATTATTAATCGGTCGAAACAGTCTCGTAAGCCGTTGGTTGCCTTATGGTTTCAGTTGCAGTAAGTGGGCCGGCTATTTATTCGGCCTAAAGAGTGCCGCGAAAAACGAATTTCCCGTCGAAGATTGTTGCCGCAACTTGGGTTCGATAAATATCGGCCGGCGGCATGGTGAAAATGTTATCGTCCAAAATTGCGAGATCGGCCTGATATCCCGGAGCGATTTTGCCCGAGAAGTCTTCTCGCCCGGCGGCATAGGCCGCTCCGGTGGTAAATCCGGCCAGAGCGCGAGCTACGGTCAGCCTCTCTTCAGGATAAAAGCGGCCACCTCTTTCGCCGTAACCGGTGCGATTGACCGCCGCACAGATACCAGCCAGTGGATCGAGCGGTTCGATGGGGCAATCGGAGCCGAAGGCCAGCGGAATTTTTTGTCCCAGGAGAGTTTTGAATTTGAAGGCGTGGCGGCCGCGTGCCCCCCAATAGGCAGCCACCAGTTCACGGTCGGAGGGACAATGACTGGGCTGCATGGAGGCAATGACGCCGGTTTTTTTAAGACGTGGAATATCGCCCGGCGAAATAATCTGCAGATGTTCAATGCGATGTCTCAACTCGCGCCCTCTACCCGCTTTTATGAAACCGTCGATGACGTTGGCTACGGCCCGGTCTCCGATAGCATGGATGGCACAGGCCAGATTATGGCGCGTGGCTTTGATTATCAACCGATGCAATTCGGCCGTCCGAATGGTTTCGACGCCAAGACGATTTTTCGTTCCCCGGTATGGCTTCTTCATCAAGGCCGTTTGGGCGCCCAGAGAACCGTCGGTAAAGATTTTTATGCCACCGATACGAAGGGTATCGTCACCGTCACCGCTTTTGATACTACGATCGATTATCTCGTCAAGCATGGCGCTAGGATAGTAATAATGAACGCGGAAACCGAGCCGGCCACGCTCGTGCATCATCGAATAGAAATCCATCGCCTCGGGACCATCCATGGAATGAAACCCGGTAACACCGCGACGATAGGCGATACGAACAGCTTTGCGCCACAGACCGACAACCTGTTCCGGCCGGGGACGGTTGATCAGTTTAAAAACGGGGAAATAGCCGGGAATTTCGCGCAGAATGCCGGTCGGCTTGCGGGTATGGTCCTCACGGTCTATCCATCCGCCTTCCGGATCGGGATAATTTTCATCTATCCCGGCCAATTGCAGAGCCTTCGAATTGGCCCAGACCATATGTTGGTCCTTGCTGAACAAGGCGGCCGGGCGGTCGCCAGTAACGCTGTCAAGTTCGGCGGCCGTAGGCAGATGATGCGGTTCCCAACGGTCCGGTGACCAACCGTCACCTACAATCCATTTATCTTTCGGATTCTTGCGCGCATGAGCTTTAATCTTTTGAAGAGCCTGAGCGAATGTCGGAACTCCATCCAGGTGAACCGTGCCCAGCGAGATGGCCCAGAAATATAGATGCGTATGACTGTCCACCAGTCCGGGGATAACTGTGCGGCCTTGGAGGTTTATCAATCGATGGCGGGGGAATTTTTTATTGGCCGCCTTTACATCGTTTCCCAGTTCGGTGATGCGGTTGCCGGTAATGACCACCAATGACGGCCGGGCGATTCTTACTTGAGGGTATATCTGACCGTTAAATAGAATGGCGTTCATCGAAGCGGGCTCCTTTGACTCGGTAATCACCTTCTCGGCGGGTAAGACCCAGCTGGTCCAGTTGCTCCAGAACCGGTAGAACAAATTTGCGGCTGTTTTGGAATCGATCTCGATATTCAGCGACTGTCAATTTGCCGTCGGTTTCAAGTTTCTCGGTCACAAAGGCGATAATTTCCTTCCATATTTCGACGGTCATCAGGAATTGATCGCCGACTTTTCTTATCTTTCCATCATCGCGAAGAAAATTGATCGTCTTGCCGCTATCGCCAAACTGAGCCTCGATCTGATCAAGCGTGGGATAATTATGTCCAGCCTTTTTCATCTCGACCCTTATTCCCTCGGCCTGCGCTTTCATCTTTTCATCCAGTTGAGGCGTAAAGCCGGGTTGATGATAAAACTGTCGGGTCCGACCGATATGGTCTGCACTTTCCAAGTATTTCAGCAGAAGTACGAATTGATCGTCAATCGGCAGACGAAGGCGTTTCCCCAGCACATCGGCAGTGAGTCCCGGTAGATAAGATTTATGCTTATGCGTTTTGTCCAGTTCCTTGTGTAGTTTTTTCAAAACGACACTGATACATACCGACAAAGCCAAGTAGCCATCGTGAGCAATAATTATATTTTCATCAAGCAACGAAGCCACCGCAGTCTGAATATTCTCGCTGGAAAAACTGGAATACAGGAGAATATTTTCCGCTTTCCGGAACAACCTCTTTTCCAATTCGGCAACTATAATCCGGGATGGGTTCTTCTCCTGCCGAGCTTCCAGGTTGGGACTTATGGCCTTCAAGTCTTTTCGACGCGGATAATGATCCAAAAAATCGAGTATCGTTCCACCACCGATGGTGACCTGTGGCGTCGGCAGGCGGAGAATGAAATTGTCGTGAATGAAGGCCGCCACCGGTGCTACGGTCTTGATGATGGCGAATCCTTCCTGCCCCGGCTTGATGCCGTCACTGGCAAAGGGCCGGATGATCGCTTCCGTTTCGGTAGTACCAAGAATAAGAAGAACCTTTCGACCCTCTTTCATGGATACCGTGGAATTGGGCAGGTTTTTGACTTTTACGGCCAGAAAAGACGGCTGACCTTTCCATGGGAACCCAGTAATGACGTCTCCCCTGTTCACGCCCCGGCGATCGACACCGGATAGATTAATGGCTACTCGATAGCCGGCCCCCACCCGATCCACTTTGCGTTCATGCGATTGCAGAGTACGGATTTTAATTTTGTCACCGGAGGGAAAGTGATAGACGTCCGAATCGGCCGAGAATCCTCCGCCCCGACTGGTCCCGGTAACGACGACCCCGATACCGGTCAGGAGAAAAACGCGATCCACGAATAACCGCGACTTGCTTATATCTTCCACCTCCTGCAGGCTAGACGCAATCTGACTAATAGACTCCACCACCCGATCAACGCCTTCCCCGGTAGTTGAGGAAACCGGAATAATCGGGGCCTTCTCCAAAAAAGTACCAGTCAGTTTGGTTTCGATATCGGAACGAATCAGTTCCAGCCAATCCGGTTCGACGAGGTCGGTTTTCGTCAGGGCCACCAATCCGTGGCGGATATTGAGCAGCTTAAGAATATCCAGATGCTCCTGAGTCTGCGGCATCCAGCCATCATCGGCGGCAATAACGAGCATGGCCGCATTAACCCCGCCGGCTCCGGCAACCATATTGCGTACGAATCGTTCATGGCCGGGGACATCGATAAGGCCGATCTCGCCGCCATCTGGAAGTTTGAGCCAGGCAAAACCGAGATCGATGGTCATGCCGCGTGATTGCTCTTCGGGCAAACGATCGGGATCAATCCCGGTCATGGCCCTGATTAATGATGATTTGCCATGGTCAATATGTCCGGCCGTTCCCAGAACAAACATAATTACTCCAGAATGGCCTTGATGGCTTCGATAATAATGTCATCCTGCTCGGAAGGAATAGAGCGCAGGTCAAGCAGAAAATCATCATTTTCCACACGTCCGATAATCGGCGGTGCATAGGATCGAAAGCGCTTCGCCAGAATATTAACCTTGATTTTAGAACGCATCGAAACAGCCAGCGAATCAATCGATTGAGCCGGTGTCGAGCCGCCGCCCAGATAGGCCTGCGTGGCCGTCAATACCATATCTTTGCCCGGACAGGCGGACAGGATTTTTTCGCCGCGGATTTTAAGTTCAGTTACCGGGGTAGTAATCATCCGCCAGATCGGTATCATTTCAAACTGTCGATTCTCGATATAGGCTTTCAGAACCTGAGCGGTGACGGCGAAGGCCAGCTTGTCGCAACGCATGGTGCGGAAGAGAGGATTCTTCTTGATCCGGCCAATCAATTCCTTGTTGCCGGCGATAAGTCCCGCCTGCATTCCGCCCAAAAGTTTATCGCCGGAAAAACAGGTCAGATCGGCTCCGGCATGCACCGATTCGGCAATATTCGGTTCGGCGCTTATATCAACCTGGTCCGGAAAAACCACCAAACCTGAACCAAGATCATGAACACTGATGATATTCCGTTCGCGGCATAATTCGGCCAGTTCCTTAATTGGTGTCTCTTCCACAAAACCGACCTGGGCGAAATTGGAACGATGGACTTTTAAAATCATGCGCGTGCGCTCGGTCACCGCCTGGCGATAGTCGTCTATAGATGTCCGATTGGTAGTTCCGACTTCAACCAACCGGGCGCCCGATTTAGCCATAATATCCGGGATTTTGAAACCACCGCCGATCTGGACCAGTTCACCCCTGGAAATAATAACTTCCTTGCGATTTGCCAGACTGTTGAGAATAATGAACAGAGCGGCGGCATTGTTGTTGACCAACGTTCCGCTTTCGGTGCCGCAGAGGGTGGCCAAAAGCCGCTCGATCATCAATCCCCGTTTACCCCGCCGGCCTCCACTGAGATCATATTCAAGATTGCTGTATCCGGTAACAGCGGGCAGAGCCTTTATAATCATATCCTCAGACAGCGGCGATCTTCCCAGGTTAGTATGTATGATTATCCCGGCCCCATTGATGATCGGTTGAAGGACTTGTTGCCGATAGCGATCGAGTTCAGAGACCACGGTTTTGATCAGTTCGGTTTCACCAATAGTATTATTCCCGGTTCGGAATTTTTCTTTCAACGCGGCTACAGTCTGCCGCACTACCTGCACGACTACTGGTCGGGTTAAATCATCATAGTAGGATGAGAAGGCGACATGGCCGGACAGGATTTCCACCGAAGGAAAATCGCGCAGGCCGCTATAGGGTTGCTGACTTTTACTGGTCATAGATAACTTCCAATACAACTTTCCCCACTGCCTCGAGGGAGGCCGCAGAGCATTTGTCCGGCGTATCCTGATGGGTATGCCAGTGAGGATATTCAAAATCAATAATATCCACGGTGGGAATACCAGCCGCTATCAGAGGCAGATGGTCATCGAGGATCTCGTGCTTGACGCTGTCAATAAACGCTCCCACCGAAAGCCGGGCGGCTGCATCCCAAATCAGGTCATTGACTTCCCGGGCATGAAGGTTGGAGAATGTCTCCCGGTAAATATGCAGATCGGCATCGCCGATCATATCCAGCAGCATTCCGAATTGGTAAGATTGTATATTGTGCGTTGCAAAATAAGCTGAACCCAGAAGGTATTGATCGATGCGTCCCGAAGGACCATAATCCTCGCCGTCGAAAAAGATCAAATCGACGCCGATGGAAGGTGGAGAAGTGACCATAAGCTCAGCCAAATGCATCAACACGGCTACACCCGATGCGCCGTCGTTGGCGCCGGCAATCGGCTCATCGCGCCGGGTCGGATCGGCGGCGTAGTCGGCCCGAGGTCGGCAATCATAATGAGCCGCCACTAAAATACGCCGGTCGGTCTTGGGATTGATGCGGGCAATCCAGTTGACCAGAAACAGTGTATCTCCGGTTAGATAATCATAATATTCGAACGGCTGGCGTACATAACCGACGCCCAATGAATCGAGATATCCACTCAGCTGGATTTGAAACGCCTCCCAACCGGCCGAACCGGGATTGCGAGGCCCTAAATCGACCTGCGCCTGAAGCAGTTGGAACGCCCGGGAGCCGATGAAATCGGGAGGAGTACTTGTTCCTTGACAGGACAATAAGGTCGCAAACAGGCAGATCGCGAGCACCAGCATCCGTGATCTTGGGCGATAGTATCGAAGGCTTCTAGTCATGAGACCAAAATATTTCCTGCCGACTGAAAGTCAATTTGTTTTTGGTCTAAAAACGCATCTCCACCCAGATACTAAGCTCGCGCGTATGGCGTTTCTGCTTGGTCCGAAGATCATTGGTATCTTGCCAGCGACCGGAAATGCCACCTTTGACCGTTGTCGAGAAACTGTACGCTCCACTGGGTCGAATCGATAGATTGGTTTTCTCGGAAGTGGTTTTAAATTCATAATCATTGGCCGCGCTGGCCGTCTCATCACTGCTTTTTTTAAAGGAGACATCGACACTCAAGGAGAGGGTGGATTGAAATTTAAGCCTCCCCAAAAACGGCAGCTTGATTCCATTGGGTGAACGCAGGCTATAGGAACTGTTAAAACCGAAACTCTGCGTAGTGCCTTTGACTATGGTCTTGATCTCTCCATCGCTCTCATTGAACTTGGTCGTTTCCGTAGTACCTTTCTCATAGCGGAAAGTGGAACGCAAAGCCCTTATGGGTGCAACAGTGAACGAGATCAGAGGTGCAAAAGCTCTTCGGTCCTTTTCTTCATAAGGGAAAGGCGAATTAGTGCGAAGGCGTTTGTCATGCGAACGGACAAAACCGGAGCTAGGACTGATTTTGTTGATGATCCGACCCAGGTACCATAGCCCTTTGATCGAGCGCAAATTAAACTTTAAATCGGGCCAAGTTTCGCTGATTGATTTGGTCGGTGAAGAATTGAACGATTCCCTCGTCGAGCGACTAAAGCTGACATCAGCACCGATACCGGAGAAAAGGGATACACCCGATTTCCCCGATAAGGTTTTGGTCACGGTTTTGGATTCGATAACATTCCCGGCAGATGTAGTCTGTATCCGTTCGACTCCGGGATCATCGGTTAAACCGAAACGGAAATTGGGGACGGCCTTGTCCGCCAGTTTAGGGTAAGACATGTTTTCACTGTTACCTAACCTGGCCGAAATCGGTTTGATCGCATCGGTTAGATAACGAATACCTTTAAGGGTCAAGCGGTAAACGCGGGTCACAATTGAACTGGAATCGGCCCGTTTAACTCCACCCCGGCCGCGTGAAGATCGGTTGGTACCGAATAGGGCTTCATGTTTCAGAGAGACATTGAGGTTGGCGGTTCGGGTCAGACTGGCATTATGGAAAAACACCGAATCCCGATCAACTCGGAATTGATCAGAATACCGGGACGAGTAATCGACCTTGTGCGTAACAAAGGAAAAAAGAGAGGGTGAATAACTGGCGGAAAAACTCTGGCTGTAATTCTGTTCAATACCTAGTTTGAACGTCTTGGGATTAATCGTAAATTTGATCGTCTCCGGGTCCTGCAAATCACGGGTTGTCGTGAAGCTGTAAGAACTGCTCAAATTATCAAAGAGTTTGTAATTCATATTCATCGAACCACGGAAACTTCTCTTGGTCGAAGTCGGATCAATGCCGATTTGATTGAGTGAGCGGCTAAACGAACCGTTCATCGAACCTGAAAAAGTGAGTTTCTGGGGATAGAGATAAAGTTTGGTTTTCGGCAAACCGAATGGAACTTTGAGCAATCCGGCCCACTTCAACGGACTAATGGCCGGGATTTTCCTCATCGACAGCGAGTAGCTGGCCTTGGCATCATACCGTTCCCGCAGGAAATACGGCGATTGCGGCGAATGACCCTCCGAAATATTGTAATTAAACGAAGTCGTTAGTCGATTCAGCAAGACGGAAAAAATTATATTGCCTGTTTTTTTGGAAAAACTTTGTTTTACGCGGATGCCCTTGGTCACCGTTACGCTGGTTTCATCCCTAATCAATTCATCGGGCACAATAATATCAGTACCGGATCGTAACAGCGGTTCGGAAACACTTTGCGACCAATTTACCGAAATCGGCATGGACATTTCTAATGAACGAGGGAAAAATTTCTCCAATTTAAACGTTCCCGAAAACGAATAATTGGTGCGCGTTTGACCAGAGCCGAGATTATTGGAGGCTCCTCCCTTGGTGGACGATCCGACACCCCGATAATATGCATCTTGGGAGGAATAACTGGCACTATAGGTTATCAGGTCGGAAACATTCCCACTGGTTGAAATACGTGCAGCCTTACCGGCATCATCGCGGACATCGGTCAAACGCAGTTCATCGATCCAAACTTCCCCGGCCGCATTTTGATCGGGATTAAGATTGATTACTCCCATGGAAAAATACTGAATCCGGGTAAGGCTGGGATTGCTAAAACCTTTTTGGGCCTTGATCAGGTATTTACCTTCCTCAATTATCAACGAGGAATCGTTTTCACCACTTTTATAGGCTTCAATCAGCTGCGCTTTAAGGCCGGTAATCTCGTCGAATTCAATCAATACGTGGTTATCCGGATCCCAACCCGGTTTCAGAATCGTGCGATATTCATAATAGGCGTTTTTATCATAACCGATACGGAAGAAAAAGCGAACCGAATCGCCTTCCGGAAGGTTCTCGTCACCGTGAACATAAGCTTCCAGTTTTCCGTAACCCATATAATTGGCTGAACGGAACATTTTGCGAACGGCCAGTCCGGTATCGGCTGCAAGAATCAGACCGGAATCGGGGGAATTGACCAGAATCCGGGCATTCAGGTTATCATAAGTCAGCAAGAGCGATTGTTCTTTTTCGATAATATCCCTGGCCACATCATGATACCCTTCCACCCCGGGTGGAGGGGTATATTTCAGATCGGTCTCGGTGTTGATTACCGACACATCGAATCCAACCGGTCCCCCCCGCAACGAATCGGCTATATAGAGAGAATCACCCCAAGTAGTCGAGACCAACTCAATGGAGGCTATTTCTATCGTTATTGGGTTATCCAGTTGGGCTAGGCCGGACGAGTCGATCCAGACTCGGGCATATTCAATAATATTCCAGGCCGGATCGTTAATCATGGTATCAATGGCCGTCTGATCGCGCAGGGGAATACGAATCGTCTTCCATTCAAATTCATTGCGGGATTCTTCGACCTCGAAATATGCCGGATCGGACAAATCGACTTTGTAGGAAAAATAGCTGTTTATCCGGTTAAGTCCGTCATACGGTCGAGGATCTTCAGTATCCGGAAGATAGCCTCCATCGGAGTCTTCGGCATTTCCTTCAGTACCGTTAATCTGCCACATCTTGTCGGGACTGGGAGAAGCATTAAAATTATCTCCCGCCGGATCATTGACACCATTGGCCGGATCATATCCAAACTCAAGACTATCAGGAAGGCCATCAAGGCCGACGTCCTCGTCCGGGTCAAGAATATGAAGACCGTCCTTATCTTCAGTATCCACCATTTTGTCGCCGTCAATATCTTCGCTAATCCGACCCAGGTCAAAATGAAGAATACCCACGTCACCGCGCACCCTCATCTCCAAAAGCTGGACATTGACCAACTGGCTGACAGCGCCCTCAGGTATATTCAGCATGAATCCATTCCAGGACTGCTCCGGTTCCAGAGGAGTCGTTACCGAATCGATAATTTTGTTGGCGGTGTCAATGGTGCGGATGAAATCCACCGGCTCAAATTCCACAACCATAACATGAGCGATATTTGCATCGCCCTCATCACGATTCCAGATTTGCTCGGTAGTATAACCATCAATCGGATTGTACCAGGCCAGTCGCCCTCTCTCGGAATTGAGAGTATCAATTGTTTCCGGCCGGGAACATTTGCGCCAGTGTGTGCGCCCAATTCCTAACGAGTAACTGTCCTTGGACCCCTCGAAATCATCGATATAAACCTGGCCGTCCACATTGGGATCGGGAAAGGAGAGCGCAAATTCGCCGGTAAGCGACATATGGGAGGCCGCTTGAGACGTGACAAATGGAAGCAGACTGACTGCCTTGGTCAACAGAGGATTTTCAAAACGGAGACTGAAATCAAAATCGAAGACCATGATCTTGGAGGTTTCCTCGCCAACCTTGGGTTTTCGATTGGTTGACTTATCCGATTTATACAACATCGTACCACCCAGCTTCAGATTACGGCTGGAGGAGTACTCAATTCTCGTTCCTAATAAGGTTTTCTTGGATAATGAGAAAAACGGCGCCGTCTCAAACATCACCGACAGATTGGAGTTGATATCCGAATATTCATCCTTGAGCAGGGTCAGTGTTCCGAAATCATATTGGATACGATAATCAGTACCTTCGGATAATTGTTTACCGTTGTAAGTAACGACTTCTGATCCCTGGATGATATTGGAGGTCTTTAGGTCGATTTCAGATTGGCCTCGTGACTTTGAGGTGATGGCCATGTAGTATCTTGAAGACTGGCTGATCGTGGTCGGATTGGTGGTATTGTATAATTCCGGAACAGGCTCAAGGAGAACAAGTGGAGAACCACCATCGGTTGTATCATAGGAAAAAGGCGAGTCAAACGGATGCCGATCTCGAAAATAGAGGATTCCCAGATTCGGATCGATCAGGCCGATATTCTTGTCAATCTTGCCGTCCGATATGGGCTGGTTGCTCTCATTAAATTGATCCAGACCGAAAATCTCCAGAAAATTGACACCATCCTGGTTATCCAGATCTTCGTCGTCAATTCTGTTGCC
This sequence comes from FCB group bacterium, assembly GCA_024231695.1. Lineage (GTDB taxonomy): Bacteria > Zixibacteria > MSB-5A5 > GN15 > JAAZOE01 > JAAEQF01. Next base: position 11,821 of record JAAEQF010000865.1, on the reverse strand, counting down.
GCTAAGCGGTGAGCCTTTATAAATCGTTATTTCCAGATCAGCCAGGTCGATCTGACGGGTACCGAGCGAATAGATATTTTTCCATTCGTATTCCCAGATATGATGATTGACATCGGTATGCGACGAGGGTTTGATGAGCTTCAATGTAAGAGTGTCGTTATCCGCGCTTAAATCTCCAATAGTATCGATAAAAACATCGCCATTCCGCGAGCGCAAAACCTCCATATAGACGGCAACGATGTCATCCGTGCCAACCACCGGGGTCAGGAACTGAACATAGAAACTGGTCGGGTTGATATAATAGTCTTCGCCATCCACATCCTCGAAATTTCCGGTAGCAGTGTACTCATTACTCGGATCAGCGCCGGACGAATCGGTGGGATCGAGGTAACATATTCCGGCCGGAAAGGAAGTGCGGTCGGGCGAGTTGAATTGACGGTTATCTAGATATACAATGGCTTTCAGTATCGAGTCACCCGGCAGAAAATCATAAGAGGATAAATCCTCAGTAATGGTGTCGGACATGGCGCGGTCTATCGGCAACCGCCCCAAATCATAGACCGTGCGTTCCTTATACTGGTTGTCCTTTTTTACCGTGGTTGATTGAGACGAACTTCCGGCGGTGATCTCCACTGATTCGGTATTGCCTTTTTCCTGTGAGGCAATGGCCGTAATAGAAAAATCGGCGATCTTTGCCGAAGCCTTGATTCCAAACAGTCCCTGGACGCGAGTTGAGTACTTGAGAAACTGGGTGGAAGGGAGATTGAGAGTTGTATTGCCGGCCTCCACGGTTTGCAGAATATCGTCTTCATTTCCTTTGTAACGAAGAATCAACCGATTGGCCAAAGGTATATCGTTGCGCGAATCCTGGCTGACTTTGACCGTGATTTTGGAGCCGATGGTTCCGGTGATATCGAAACGATAGACTTGTTCCATATCCAGCGAAGGAAATTTGGATTGTCGATTAAAGGCGGTGGTTTGATTATCGCTCCAGCTGGATCGTCCGGAAAAAGTGATCTTGCGGAAGCCGGAGACTTTAAGCCCCGCCCCGCCCTCACCGAATATCGATTCGAATGTCTTGGACCTGATCGGAACCGTAATCTGTAGTAGACCGCCGGTTTTATCCCTCTGAGCCTTAACCAGGGACTTCTTACCCGCGGCAAAAGCCTTGTCGGATAAGCTTAACTCCATACGGCGGTTCATAAAATCGTCAATATCAGAAGTAACCGGAATCAACCGCACATCTTTTTTAATTGTCCGAGTATATTTGACCGTATTCTCTGAATAATAGTACTCGAATTCATACGGCTTGATACGCCGATCAGTAACCATATTCAGGCGAACGTATTCCGCGGGAGTGATACTGGCCAGGAAGGGTACGTCAAATTTTGGAAATGGAGACAAGTCACTGGGTGAATAATCCAGAGACATAAAGAAATGCGGTGGCGCCGCCTGCAACGCAGGCACAAAACCCACCGTTCCTGCCAGAACCAGCAGGAAAACAAAATAAAATGTCACACGCCGTAAGGTCATCTAAAATCAAATAAGGCGTTAAGTTTAAGTCTTTGGCTGTTTAGTCTATAGTCATCCTTTCTCTAAATGTTACCGATCGAAATGATCTCTTCCTGCAACTCGATATCGAATTTCTTTTTGACCTTTTCTTTCATTATATCGGCCAAACGCCTGATATCCTTTGAGGTAGCACCTCCGGTATTGATAATTATATTGGCATGGTTCTCAAAAACTGCCGCTCCGCCGACATGTAATTCTTTGACACCGCTTTCTTCCAATAACTTGCCGGCGGGAAGCTTACCCATTGGTTGCTGAGGGTCCTCAATATTCTTAAAAATGCATCCGGCCGAATTGGCTTCCAATGGGTGCTTGCTTTCCCGTAGCTGTCGAATTTCCAGTGTCCGTCGGGCAATCTCCTCCTGATCGCCGGGTTCAAGCTGAAAGACAGCCGTCCCGACAATTTCTCCGGTTTGTTTCAGGTTTGAGTGCCGATATCCGAACTCAAAATAATCATGGCCTTCGGTGCGAAGCTGTCCTTCAGAGTCAATCAATTCAGCCTGATGAAGAAGTGAACCGACATCACTCCCGAACGCACCGGCATTGCCATAAATGGCTCCACCGATATATCCCCAAATGCCCGCGGCAAATTCAAATCCCGTCAGAGATAATTCGGTGGCGAAATCGACCACCCGGTCAAGAGGTTCTCCGGCTCCGCATACTATCTCATTGTCTTGTACTCCCAGACGCTGGATTCGGTTCCTGATTATCAACCCGGAATAGCCATCATCGCTTATTAACAAATTACTACCGCCGCCAATGACAAACCAAGGAATCTCAAACTCAGCAGCCGCCCCAATAACTTGAGCCAGTCGATCGACTTCTGTTATATCGACAAAAAGATCCGCCGTTCCGCCTGTACGAAAAGTCGTATAAGCCGACAACTTTTCGCTCTGTTTTACGGCACCGCCAAATTTGTCTATAAAACCTTTATATCGGTCATCCATCAGCATTTATCTCAAAACATAATACATAATCAGGATAAAAAAGCAAGCCGTTTCCTGTTTGCAGACAATGACAAGTTATTGAAAAACAGAGTGTTATTTGTTCTCCGTCGAGTCTTCAGCCGATGTGGTCGAATTTTCACTTTCCGGCTTTTCTCCGGTATCTGTATCGTCATTAGTTTTTGCAGCAGACTTATCCCGTTCGGCTTCATCCACATAATTCATCTGCAGGTTACCAATGGTCATATCAAGAATGCGTTTCTCTTCATCCTGCAGGTTACCTTCGGTTTTCTCCTGAATCATACTCAGCAGGTCGATGGATATTCGAGCCTGAACCATATCCTTCTCAATCTTGCCGTTGATCGGTGAGACGGTTTTCCCCATCTGGTACATGGCCGCCGATTGAAGAGACAGGACTAACTGCAAAAACAACGGATTTACTTTATCATCGATATCGGACATCGCAATTTTCCCCTTCCAGATTGTTACGGATCTGGTTTAAGACATACCGGCCGGAATACACCTTCAGGCCACATCCATCAGATCTATTCGTAAGGTAGAAAAAACCGCAGCATGATTCAATAAAAATCCAAGCTCCTGCCGATTATCGGCATACTTTTTATAAAGTTTTTCCGCCCAGACGCTGGCCGAAACCAGTATTTCCTGATCGGTTATAGGATTAGCCAGCCGGAATTCGGGGAGGCCGTGCTGACGGGTTCCGAAAAACTCGCCCGGCCCGCGAAGTTCCAGGTCGGCTTCGGCAATCTTGAAGCCATCGGTAGTAGAGGCAAAATATTCCAGCCGTCTTCGACCGATCTCCGATACGGGATGATAGGCGACGGCCACGGCCAGGCCCTGCCTCTCCCCGCGCCCTACCCGACCGCGCATTTGATGCAGTTGCGAAAGGCCGAAACGTTCGGCGTGCTGGATCAGCAATATCCCGGCCCGAGGGATGTCGATACCAACCTCAATCACCGTCGTGGCCACCAGAATATCCAGTTTGCCGTCATGAAACGTGCGGATCACCTTATCGCGCTGATCGGCCTTGATGCGCCCATGGACCAGTCCTATCTTTCGATGAGGTAGGATCTTCTCGGTCAGCTCTTGGTACCCATCTTCGGCCGCCTGCAAATCCATTTTCTCCGATTTCTCAACGAGAGGAAATATAATAAACGCCTGATTACCCTTCCCAACTTCCTCGTCCACAAATTTATAGATATCACCCAGAGTCGAGGAAAAGCGCCAAACGGTTTTGACCGGTTTTCTTCCGGGGGGCATATCGGGAATCGTCGAGATATCCAGATCACCGTAGAGGGTCAACGCCAGTGTTCTCGGAATCGGAGTGGCGGTCATGACCAGCCGATCGGGGAATTCTCCTTTGGCAGCCAGCCGGCTTCTTTGCATTACTCCAAAACGATGCTGTTCATCGATGACCACCAAGCGCAGATCAGCGAAGAGGACGGTTTTACTGATGACGGCATGTGTGCCGAAAATGATATTTATCTCTCCCGACTCCAGCCGAGTCAAAATCTCTTTGCGCTCCTTTCCCTTGATCGAACCAATCAGAAGTCCCGTGATCAATCCCGCCTTTTCCAGCGGTTCGCGCCAATTGGCATAATGCTGCTCGGCCAGGATTTCGGTCGGAACCATCATGGCCGCCTGTCCGCCATTCTCAGCGGTCAAAACCGCTGCCAGAATGGCTACTACCGTTTTGCCCGATCCGACATCGCCCTGCAGGAGACGATTCATCGGTTGTTTCGAAGTCATATCATCGATAATCTGGCTCAACGATTTTTGTTGCCCCTCGGTCAACTTGAAGGGCAGTTGATCCAGCACATCGGTAAACATTTTTCCTGGCCGATGACAGACATGTGGTTTTTCCTGAGTCTTATATTTCAATTTGCGCTGTTGCAACAGGAATTGGACAAATAGAAGTTCATCAAAGGCCAATCGGCGGCGGGCCCTTTCGGCGCTGTCAGCGTCGGCCGGATAATGAATATTGTAAACGGCCTCAGGCAACTGAGACAATTTCTCCGCATCGATAATTTCCTCGGGCAGGTATTCGCTCAATCGGCCTTCCATTGCCACTAAGGCTGTCTTGATCAGTTTGCGCATGGAGCGCGAGGTCAACCCGACCTTGTTCAATTCGGCCGTCATCGGATAAATCGGAACAATCCGCCCGGTATGAATCTGATCATCGGCGTCATCGCCGATAAACTCGAACTCGGGGTGAAGCATCTGATAGCCATTGAAGTAGGTCACGGTACCGGTCACCGCAATCTCATCACCCTTCTTGAACTGCTTTTCAAAAAAGCGATACCCGGCAAACCACATCAGGGACAAGTGACCGCTTTCATCGCCAATAATCACTTCCAGCCTTGTGCGTCCGCCTTTGAGTAGTCCCTTGCCCAAAACTTTGCCAACGACGGTTTTGTAATCGTTCTCCTGTAGCGATGCTATTGGTGCCAACTGCGAGCGGTCGATGTATTTTCGCGGAAAATAATAAAGCAAACGGCCAACGGTGTCGATGCCGTGAGCGATCAACACCTCTCCCCGCCGGGGTCCAACCCCTTTGAGGTACTGAATATCGGTTGTAAATTCAAGATTCGGCACAGGCTCAAACTACGCCTGTGAATTATTGATGTCAATCATTTTACGAGCCCCGCCCCACCGCGCAAACTCTTGTTCCATAACCGACAACTACAGAGATTTTTAAGCGTTTTCAAGGATATACCGCATCAATCCCAATCAATCATAAACAAACCGAACCTGTAAATCGTCCCTAATATGCAGGCTTTGTCCCCTGGTCAACCGCCGGTTCGGGAGTGGTCATGAAAGAGATTATTATTGCCCTCATTATCCTCATTCTCCTATTTTTGCTTTTTAATATCATTTTCACCGAAAGTATCGCCATACCTGTTTCTTTTATCTGATAGATACAACTTGCCGTTTATCCTTCGGCGTGCTACCTTCAAAACTGGAATAAGAAAAACAGACTCAATATTGGGTTAATAGCAGGGCGGTTAAGGTCATGAAAAATTCATTTCATGTAACGACTTCCGGGCAGTGTCAGTTTATCGATATTACTGCAGAAGTACAGAAAACTGTAACTGCGGCCGGTTTAGATGAGGGTATTGTTATAGTTTTCGTACCGCATACGACGGCCGGAATAACGATCAATGAAAACGCCGATCCTGACGTCCAGCGCGATATTATCATGCATTGCGACAAGCTGATACCACAATCGAGTGATTTCCGGCACGGCGAAGGTAATTCCCCGGCTCATATTAAGGCCTCATTCATGGGTTCATCGGTAACGATCATCGTCTCCGATGGAAAGCTCAATTTGGGGACCTGGCAGGGAATCTATTTCTGCGAATTCGACGGCCCAAGAACCCGCAAAGTCCGGATAAAAATAATCGAGGGTTGAATGCTTTCACTTCATCTAATCATTGTCGGCCGCGACAAGGAAAGCTGGGTTAGCGACCAAAGCGATCATTATCGCAAGTTGCTGGCCCGTTACGCCAAGCTGGAGATTACCGTCATCCCCGAAGAGCGATACGGCAAGGGCTGTGATATTTCCAAGGCTCTGGCGGCTGAGGCCAAAAATATAGAGTCTCGATTGAAAGGTGGTTATCTTTATATACTCGATATCGATGGCAAATCATATGACACCAAGGCTTTCGCCGCCGAATTAACTCGGCAACAAAATTCGGGTCTATCGCGACTGGAATTCGTAATCGGCGGCCCGTATGGGCTGGATCAATCATTCAAGGATAAAAAAAAGGGAAGTCGAGCCTCCGCCCTCAGTCTCTCGGATATGACCATGTCCCACCAAATCATCCGGTTAGTGCTTTTAGAACAATTGTATCGGGCGCTGAATCTCAATACCGGTGGCAGCTATCACAAATAACAAAAAAGCCCGCACAAGGCGGGCTTTTTTGCGTTGTGAGGTGGGAATTTTTATTTCAACAGAATCATCTTTCGAATAGCTTCGCTACCCATCGCTCGCGCCCGGTAGAGATACACACCGGTGGCCACCCGCTGACCCTGAGTATTGGTGCCGTCCCATTCAAAAGTAATCAACCCGGGGCCGGCATATCCGGTCCAGCGCCTTACGGTCTGGCCGGTGATATTGTAAATCGTGACATCGTAATCGGAAGCCTGTGGCAAGGCCAGATTGAATGTCGTGGACGGGTTAAACGGATTGGGCTGATTCTGACTGAGTTCCAACCTGTCGGGCAGAACGACTTCGGTCAAGTCTGTTTTCAGGGTCCGGCCAAAGTAGTCGGCCATATCGATATCGATCAGTGACAGTTCGGCCTCAGCCGCCCCAGGAATCTCCACCAGATCACGCTTGCCGGCGGGAATCATACGGCCCGATTCGAAACTGTAAATCAGAACGCGCAGTGTGCCATCGGCGGTATAATTGTAAATCATTTCCATATCATCAACGTCTTCGGCCAATCGTGGTTTGCCCGGTAAAACACCGTCATAGGCGAAGGTCAGAAGGGCCGCCCCAATATCATTCTCTGAATCAACCGAAACCTGGTAATTATCACCTGCCGGAACACTGGTTACGGCCACCTGGTTATCTCCGACTATCGGTTTGGCATACGGATTGGCGTCACCGGTTACGACGCGTATCAGATAAACCAGATCGGCTATGGAGAGTGTCAGGCCGTCGGCGTTGACGTCGGAAGCGACGATCTGGGCCGGGATGGAGATAGTGAAGGCCGCCAGTCCATGTATGAAATAGCTGGTATAAACCACCGCATCGGCGATTTCATAGGCGATACCATTGAGATTCAAATCGCCTCGATCATCGATCGAATCGGGATGAATGATGCACAGATCGCCATTATGGAAATCGACGCAGCGAACCGGTAAATCGCGGTCTCCGACTATACAATCGTCCGGAGCGCCGACATTCGGCAGGCGAGAATTCTCGGGATAACCGGCTTCATTGAACTCATCCCAGATTACGTTTCCTTCCGGTCCGAAAATGGCCTGATCTATCAGTTGGTACTGACCCGTTGGATCTGACAGACTGTTATCGCCGCAATCATACCAGAAGAATCCGATGGGGATATTATGGCCACCAAGGTTGGCATTGTTGGCCACCTGAAAAACCATATTGGCAATAGAACCGTCCGGCATATATTGATCTTCCGGGGGATGATTGGGGCCGTCATTAATGTCGGCAATACCAACCAGTCTGATCAAACCGGAGGGGCAACTTCCGTCGCAGTTTCCAACTGCGCCGAAACGATAGGTGAAGTATTCCCATTCAGCGATAGCCTGGCCGATATAGGCCTGAGTGAAAGTGAGAACCGAGGCATCATAATGTACCAGCAGATCAAAAGCGGCGATTTCACTTTCGGCTTTGGCAATGATGCTGACAGTCGGTACTGAACCAATATTAACACATCCGGGTCCGACGATTGAGACATCTACACAGGTTTCACAAACCGGCGTCGGCTGGATGGTGACACAATAAGTCTCGTAGGTGGTATCGCAGTCGTCAATGGCGGCAAAGCGGAAGCAATACTCGGTGGAATCGTTGGTCGGCGGGACAAAGGACAATGTGCCGCAATAGGTGATCGGGTTGAAAACAAACTCGCCCAAACCGGAATCGAGAGTCAGAACGACTTCGTCGTAATCAGGATCGGTAACGCAGATATTGGCGATGAAGATAGTTGTCGTATCGGTTTCACACCGCACCACTGTTTCCAGATTCGGGAGAGTGATTCCCGGAGCCAGGTTACGAGTAGCTTTGATCGGAGCAATAAAGGATGTCGATTTACCGCAGGAATCGGTAACGATAATCTCAAGATTGCAGTCGATATCCTCAACCACGTCGACACAAACCATGTTGTTAACTTCATCATAATAGCCGCCGCAATCGCCGGCAATGACCACGCTTTCAATATTGTCGTCCGGATCGGAAATCTCAACCGTAAAACAGAACGTAAACGGTTCGCAGAAATGTTGCTCAATTGTATTCTCGGCGACAATCACCGGCGGGCCATTAAGGATCGAAGTGATCACAAAGGAACAGGAATCGACGCCGCATTCGGCGGAATCAACGACGAGTATAGTATCAACCCGGTCTTGCTGCACGTTGAAGCATATCCGGTTGAGCGCTGGGTTGAAAATGATATCATCGCCGAACACCCGGGGGTTTTGTCCCAGCACACCCAAGTCGAGGCAGGCAATTCCGGTGTCACAGAGGAACAACGTGGTATCATTGGGGCAGTAAATTTCTGGGCCGGGCAGTTCGATTAGTTCGATGACGACAATCGAAGAGTCCGACAAACCACAGAGGTCGGTGGCGATCACAGTCAAACTGCAAAGCCCGAAATCAAGCGGCATCCAGCAAAGTGTATGTTCGTACTGAGTATAAGTAAATTCCGTGCCACACGGTCCGGCACCGGTAATCGAGGCCATATTTCCGTTGGGATCAAAGGCCGTGACCGGGATACATATCTCTTCCGGGGCACACAATGATTGCTGAGCCTGATATTCTCCAATAGTCAGTATCGGTTTATCATTGAGGGTGGCCATAATAGTACCGATATCGGAGGCGGATATGCCGCAATCGTCATAGACAGTTACCATTATTTGATATTCACCCTCTTGCGCAATAGTCACACAAATCGCCTGTTCAATGGTGTCGTAAACAGCCGGGGCGGAAACCACGATTGAATCGATATAGCCATCCGGATCGGAGAATTCAATTGGCAGACATATTTCGGTTCCACCACAAATAAAGATCGTAGTGTCACCAACATCCACTACCGGCCCATCATTGATAACAATTTCGACGTCGCCGGTATCGGCGGCCGCGTTTCCGCAGGAATCGGTAACGGAAACGATAAACTGATATGTCCCTGCGCCATCGGGTATGAAGCAGATATTGTCATTGACGATCTCATAACCCGGAGTGACAAGGACGACATCTGCCAGATTACCATTCGGATCGAAATAACTTACCGGTACACAGACCTCTTCCGAGGCACACAAAGCAATTAAAGTATCTGGAATGGAGACCTGCGGTGGCGCATCTAAAGTCACGGTGATGCAGAAATCGCAGGCATCAGTGCCGCATTCAGTGGCAGCTTTGATATTAAAGCAATACACTCCGGCTGTGTCGGCCATAAAGGTCAGCATGCCGTTTTCATAGACGACATCGTCGGGAGTGAATGTCAGATCGGCCGTGGCCGGCAGGATACCCAAGGGGATACTGATATTATCGGGACCGCAGAGATGGATACTTTCCGACGGCGGACATGTTATTTGCGGAGATTCGCCGATAGTCACGACGACTGTACCGGTATCGACCGCAGAGAGGCCACAGGAATCGGTAACGGTGATGATTATACCATAGGTGCCGGGGCCATCAGGTATAAAGCAAACCTGACCATTGGCGTATTCAAATCTTTGGGATTCGACAGCGATACTGGCAATATTGTCGTTGGGATCGCCGAAAGCAATCGGCAGGCAAATTTCGGACAGTTCGCAAAGCGCCACCAAGCTATCGGGAACGGTAATCTCCGGAGGCGAGTCGATGGTTACGGTGATACAGAATTGACACTGATCGACGCCACATTCAGTTTCAGTTTCAATGTTGAAACAGTATTGACCGGCCGTGTCAGCCATAAAGGTCAGTTGACCATTGGCATATACAGCCTCGGGGGTGATCGTTAGAGCCGCTTCGGCCGGGATTACGCCCAGCGGAACGGATATGGAATCGGGCGAGCAGAGATGAATCTGCTCCGAGGGAGGACAACTCAACTGTGGAGCCTGACCAAGCGTGACCTCAAATTCAACCTGGCAGGTATCGGTGCCACAGTCATTGTCGGCAACCAGAGTGAAAGCATAGGTTCCCGACGATTCGGCATAGAAGCACAATCGGCCGTCGGCATATACTGCATCGCCACCGGTAACCGTAACGATAGCATCAAGAGGTGCAATCGGGATATCCAGACAGACACTATCGGGCTGACACAAAGTAACCAGTTGGACGCCCTCAGGACAGTCAATGGTTACGTTTTCGCCAAGTCCATAAGTAACACAAACAGTGTCTTCAGCGACACTGCCGCATTCATCGGTGACTCGTACAGTCATACAATAGACGCCGGCCGTATCGGGCGTGAAGCAGTAACTGCCATTGCTGTAGCTTCCCAGTGCGGGGATAAATTCAATATTGGTAATATTGTCATCGGCGTCGAAAATGTCGAAACCATCAAGACATATCTCGCCCGGCTGGCAATAGAATATTTCGGTATCAGCCGGAGCCATAACCGTCGGATCGGAATTGACAGTAACGGATATCAAACCGGTATCGGCGGCAATGACGTTACATTCGTCATAAACCGCGACAATCACTTCATAATCACCGCTCTCTGAAACTGTCAAGCAGACGGTTTCATTCTGTTCGTCGTACACGGCCGGAGCAGACACGGTTATCGAATCAATATTATTGTCGGCATCGCTATAATTGACCGGCAAGCAAATCTCGGCCGGCTCGCAGACAAACAGGCTGGTGTCACCCACGGTGACTTCGGGCGGTTGATTCCGGAATACCTCTACCCTGGCCGTATCGACGGTAGTAAAGTTGCATTCGTCGGTGACCGTCACAATAAATTCAAATAAACCGGGGCCGTCGGGAGTGAAACAGATGGAGCCGTTGTCAATAGAATAGGCTTCGGGATAAACCGTTACTGTCAGCACGCTGTCATCGTCGGAGATAAATACCGGCAGACAGATTTCTTCGGTGTCGCACTGGAACAGAGTAGTGTCGTTCATCGTAACAACCGGCGCCGAATTGAAAATAACATTTACGCAGAATTGACATTGATCAGTTCCGCAATCGGTCGAGGCGTTGATGGTGAAGCAATATTGACCGGCGGTGTCAGCCTGGAATGACATTATGCCATCGCTATATTCAACCGCTGGCGTGATTGTTAACTGAGCATCGGCTGGCGACACAGTTAGAGGGATCAATATCGTTTCCGGGCCGCAGAGTTGTAAAACATCTGATGGCGGACAAACAATCGCCGGCGGATTGTCGCTTTCAATGGTAATTGTCACTTCACCGGAGCAGGTCAGGCCGCATTCATCTATACATTCGAAAAAGGCCGTGTAGGTTCCCGGACCGGAAGTCGTAAAGGTCCAGACGCCATTCTCAAGTGTTCCCGGGCCGCTGATCATACTGCAGCCAACCAGGTTGTCATCGACGTCATAACCGGAAACATCGAAACTGAAAGTCGTATCGCCGCAGGCGGTATAGGTCAGGTCATCAG
>JAAEQF010000864.1 GCA_024231695.1 FCB group bacterium | reverse complement strand
TGTGAGGATTGAAAGAGTAGATCTCTTTGATCATGAGGTTGGGACTTCGGACAGGTTTGATCTTCGCACGCTGCACCTGGAATCAACGGTTGAGTCCTTTGATCGTTACCCGTTTCCGACGACCGGGAATAAACATCGATTTGATCTCCGATTTGCCGGCAAACTGTTTGGCGGTGAGATTGAATACACCCGCTTCTTCACCTCGCTGGAGGCATACTACCCGCTTGGACAATACTTGAATTATCATCCCAAGTTGTCAGTCGGTTTGTCGCGTCGAGGTCTGCCGCCGTCGGAGAAGTTCTACGCGGGCGGATGCAGATCACTTGCCGGATACCGGATAAATGAACTTTCGGGCGACAAGATGTTCATGTTCAATCAGGAACTACGGCTCAAACTGCCGGCCCGCTTCTACCTGACCGGTCACATTGATTTCGGCGACCTCTATGCCGGAGCCGACGATATCAAGATCAGGCAGCTTCGCCGCGGCTTCGGCGTTTCTCTCGCGTTCGACTCACCGCTCGGTCCGGTAGTGATCGGTTATGGTGGTGGCGACAGTCCGAAGGACAGAGTCTATTTCAGCGCCGGTTTCGGTTTTTGATCCCGAGTATCACCCCTTCACGCAGCTTATACTAGTTGACACTCGGAACACCTACAGGCGATTTTCGTATCAAGTGATGACGGGCTGAATACTTGGTCCGCCAATCTATAGGCTAGAGGTGTGATCATGATCAAGATTCGGAATCAATATATCGTGGGGGCCATGCTCTTGTTGGCACTGGTTGTTGTCTTTGGTTGTTCGGACGACAGCACGAACCCCATCATTTCG
>JAAEQF010000863.1 GCA_024231695.1 FCB group bacterium | reverse complement strand
GTTGTCAGTGGCCGACGCTTCAAAACCGATGGCAGTGCCGCAAAGGCCGGGATAGGAACCGACGGTGGTATCGCCTGGCACGGTCAGGACCGGGGCAATGGTATCATTGACCAGGATATTGAAACTTCCGGTGTCGGCATTGCCGGAATAGTCGCGACCGATACAGACGACCGGTGTCGTACCGGCCGAGAAAAACGAACCGGATGGTGGGATACAATAATGGATAGCTCCGGGGCAATTATCCTCCACCTCGACCGAGAAGGTCACCCACGAGCCACATTCGTTGGAATCTATGTTCACTTCGATATTTTCGGGACAAACAACCTGCGGTTTGTTCAAGTCGCGATATAACGCATATATCCCGCCACCGTAAAAATCAATTCCGCGCAGACTCGGCAGACATTCATCGGGAGCGCCGGAGGGAGTCGGGAAGGTAGGGTTGTCGCCGACCGGGAAATCATCTGCGCCGTTGGATTCATAAACAGTATCCGAAATAAACAGGGTATCGCCGGTGACGGAAGAAACAGCATTGTCGCCGCAATCGTACCAATTCCAATAAATGGGCAAGAATTCACAACCCAGCGCTTGGTATTGCGAAACCTGAAAAGTCAAAACCGCCAGTGTATCATTATTACCGGTACCAAAACAGGAGGGATGAATCGGGCCATTGATTGTTTCGGCAATGGCTACCAGACGCAGACTGTTGGTCCCGACCGTTTGCGTGGTATAATATTCCCAGGCGCAATCGGATAACATGCTGCCCATGACAACATTTTGTAAAGTCAGCGATGAGCTGTAGGTAAGAAGCAGATCGAAACCGCCCATTTCAAAGAAGCCGCTTTGATTATCAAGGGTTATGGCGATTTGGGTTTCATGCTCATATCTGATATTATTGGCGGTGCCGATCCTGATTGAAGTATCGGCGCCTAGACATAATGTTACCGACAGGAATAGAAAAACAAAAATGACCAGCCTTGGCACCCGACCTCCCCGTCTCAGCCCCTATGCAGCCGCCAATCAAGCGACTGGAACGCTATTGAATAATTTCCCGGATAAATGACATCTTGGGCGAGTATGTGCTGCCTTTGTATGGCGGCCGAGTTAAAAATATGAGGTGGCTTCGGCCGGTCGGTTCTTCGCATCAAGATATCGGCGTCGGGAAAGCGTCTTTCCTTCCTATATCGTCACCTGCCGCGATCTTCTATATCTAAAATAAGGGTTAGAGGCGATTTCAACAAACGATTTATTTAATGGGCATCATCCGTTTCGAGTAATAAGACAAAAATAAGTGTAACATTATCGGCCGGAAAATGTCATATATATCAGGGACGGGATGACAACCGGTCGAGAGTATACTCGTCCGACATCTGAACTAACACGTTATCCCGGAGGGGACATGCGAACTTACCGCTTTTATCCAATCGTTGCTATTATTTTATTGACGCTGATGTCTGTTACGGTCTCGGCTCAGACCGCCGTAGATATACCAAATACGCATGCCGGTAAACAGCTTGATAAGTTTATTCAGGCTTTGAATTCCGGTGAGGAGGAAAGCTGGAAAGCTTATGTGCTTCAAGAGCAAAAGGCCCTTGACAGTATCGAAGTCCTGACTCGACGGCTGGACTTTTTCCGTCAGATCTTCGATGATCTCGGTGGCATGGAGATACATAAAATTGTCAAGTCTTCGGAATACTCGATCACCGCCCTGGTCAAAGGAATCAATCCCAGCGGGCCGTTCGAGTGGGTTGAATTTGCCCTACATTACGACGATCAACCGCCTTACGGCTGGGCTTCCATCGGCATGCAACCGGCCCATGATCCCAACGAGGTCCTCCCTGAAGGTGAGTTGACGAAGGAAATGCTGACCGACTTTCTGGATAATTATATCGACACCTTGGTGGCGCAGGACAAGTTTTCGGGAGCGGTGCTGGTGGCCAAAAACGGAAGGCCAATTTATAAACGGGCTGATGGCGAAGCCTGTAAAAGGTATGGCATCCCGAATAAAACCGACACCAAGTTCAATCTCGGCTCGATGAATAAGATGTTCACCGGAGTGGCTATCGGACAGCTGGCTCAGAAGGGAAAACTTGCGTTTGATGATTATGTCGGGAAATATCTGCCCGATTACCCCAATCAAGCTGTTCGCGATAAGGTGACCATTCATCAGTTGTTGACTCATACTTCCGGTATGGGAAGTTACTGGGAAGAGTTGTTTGAGGCCCAATGGTGGGAAATCAAAACGGTGCAGCAACTGGCCGATTTGACCGCCGAAAAACCGCTGGACTTTGAGCCGGGCGAGCGGTTTCAATACAGCAACGCCGGGCCGATTATTCTGGGGTTGATCATCGAGAAGATTTCAGGCTTGAGTTATGACGAATACATCAGGCAGAACGTAACCGGGCCGGCAGGGATGATCAACACCGACTGCTATGAGGTGGACCGGCCGGTTCCGAATCTGGCCATCGGTTATACCAAAAGTGATTATGAAGGCAACAGCACTGATATCTGGAGGAACAACCTGTTCATGCATGCCGCCAAAGGCGGTCCGGCCGGGGGCGGTTATTCTACGGTCGAGGATTTGCTTCATTTCGATCTGGCCCTGCACAGCGATCTTTTACTGGACAAAGAGCATTTCGATATTGTCACCACCGGCAAAGTGGACATGAGCCCGAAACACCGGTACGCCTATTTGTTCGGGGATGAGAACCGAAATGGTCATCGGATAATCGGGCACAACGGCGGCGCACCGGGCATCAATGCGGTGTTAAGCATATATCTCGATCTGGGATATACGGTAGCAGTAATGTCCAATTACGATCATGCGGCGGGCCTGATCGCCAACAAAATCGACCGGTTGATAATCGGTCAATAGACAATCAAGCTGGGTTCGGGCCCATGGCGGGCCCGGACTCACCAACACCTTAACTCATATCACCTATTCCCCGGCAACCCATTTGGTATTCCTGCGTAGATTATATCAAGAGATGACAGATAGAAATGGTTGACATTTGCCGACATCTGTGCGTCATTACTATCAGATTAATCAGACAGGCAATAAGACATTGGAGGCGGTAATGTGTATATTTCGCAGACATGGCCGAATGATGTCAATGGGGAGCCTGGCCGCGATATTATTATTTTGCCTCACGGTAGAATCGATTCCGGCCACCGAATCCCCTTCTACTCCTGAACCGGGTCCATTCAAAGTTGGTTTCAAAACTATCGAACGATACGATTATTCACGTACCTTCGGGGCCAAATACGATTATTACGGCAACCAATTGCCGGGAGAAACGGCTCGACCAATTCAGATATGCATCTGGTATCCCGCGGCAGATGCGGCTGACGGATCGAAAATGGTTTACGCCGAATATTCTTTTCCATACCCGGAAGACTCGAGATTTTTTAATTATCTCAGCAATGTTCAAAATCGCGAACTACGGAATTTGTTGGGTTTGATGCGTGGCGATCAAGGTTCGCTATTGGATCTTAATAACAGTCCTATGGGGGCCATACGTGACGCGGCCGCCCGCGAGGGCCGCTATCCGTTGATCGTTTATGACCCTGATCTGGAGCACGGCATCGCCGAAAACGCGCCGCTTTTGGAATATCTGGCCAGTCACGGATTCGTTGTCGTGACGACTCATTCGGTCGGCTCCGGCGCTCTGGCGGTAAAGGCCGAACAGGATGATTTGGAAACGCTTATCCGCGATAAGGAATTCGCTCTCGCCGCATTGCATGATTTCCCTCAGATCGACCATGACCATATCGGAGTAATGGGTTCGGGATACGGCGCCCTGACGACATTGATTATGGCCATGCGCAATGGTAATATCGGAGCCGTGGTCGGACTCGACGGGGCATACATGTTTACTGATAATTTTAGCCTTGCCCGTCAACAGGCCAATTTTAATCCATCGGCCATGAAACAACCACTGATGCAACTATGCCGGATGGCAAACGAAGGCTTCGATCGAGCGCTTTTTGATTCTTTGGTATATTGTCCAAGGTATCTTTATTCATTCGGCGGAGGAAACCGGGCCTGTTTCACACACTATGATATGATTGCCGCCGCAGGCGACACATCGCGCCTCTCACAATCATCCGACATCCCGAATTACAAAACTGTCTGTGACAACATCAGGTTGTTTTTCGAAGCTCACCTTAAGGGTAACGCTGAAAGTATGAAAGCCCTCAAGCAGAAACTCGGGGGAATGCAATTTGCACCGGAATTATTATCGGTGTCATATATGGAGGCTAAGGCAGCCCCTCCTGATGCCGATCAGTTCTTGCAGATTTTACAGGAGCGGGGTATCGACGAAATCGTTAGATTAAACGTGGAATTCAGACTCTTTTCCCCCGAAAGCTCACTGCTGGCTGAGGGCGTAATTGTCAATCTTGGTTATCAGTATCTCCGCCAACGCCAAATGCCGACAGCTATTGAACTTTTCAGAATGTACACGCAGGGCTTTCCGAACGCAGCTAACTCGTGGGACTGTTTTGCCGAAGCGCATCTCAGGTCTGGCGATAATGAGCAGGCTATCAAGTATTATAAGAAGGCGCTGGAGGTTTTGGAGACCGATACAACCACGTCACCGCGAATGAAAGAACAAATACGGCAGGGCGCAACCGCTACGCTGGAAGGACTCGAGAAAATTCCCGACGATCAATGAGATTTTTCTCAAATCGATATTTAAGAAGGAGGCAATAATGAGTGACCGTCCTGTGGATCATTCAAGGCGAAAATTTATTTCCCGGTCGCTAACCGGTTTGGCTGCGGCAGGTCTGGCTGGAGCCGTGCCCGGTGCGGTAATGGCTCAGAAGTCTGCCGAGACTACCAGCGATGCCCCTCGAAAAATAATTTACCGGGAATTGGGTAAAACGAAGATGAAACTACCGATCGTCAGTATGGGGGTCATGAATGCCAGCAATCCCGAAGTAGTTGCGGCCTCGTACAAACTGGGTGTCCGGCATTTCGATACGGCCGCCTATTATCAATTCGGCCGCAACGAACAGATGGTGGGCAATGTTATCAAGAAACTCGGCGTCCGCGACAAGGTCAGTATCGCCACCAAGGTTCTGGCCGGAGTGCACCGGGAAAAACTGAGCGGTGATGAAGCCCGGGAAGGATTTCTGACCGCCCTGGATGGCAGCCTGAAACGATTACAGATGGATTATGTCGATATTATCTATCTGCACAGTGTCAGCAGCGTCGAAGATATCAGCAACGCCGGTATCATGGAAGGTATGACGCAAGCCAAAAAAGACGGCCGGGTCCGGGCCATTGGAGTTTCGACGCATACCAACATGGCCGACGTTCTCAATGAATGCGCCCGCACCGGATTTTATGATGTTGTGTTAACCTCCATCAATGTAGCCATGGCCGACGAGGGCGATCTGCTCCTGGCTATCGAAAAAGCCGCCTCGAAGGGAATCGGGATTGTCGCCATGAAAACACAGGCCGGGGGATCGAGATTCAGCGCCGATCAGTTGGAAAAATACAGTTCCCCGACCGTGGCCACGGCATCACTCAAGTGGGTAATGCGTAACGAGAACATCACGACCTCCATTCCCGGTTATGACAATTTCCAGCACATGAACGAGGATTTTTCGGTCGCTTACGATCTGGCATATACGCCGGATGAGGAAAAGCTGCTGAACGATGGCGAAATCAAACTGGGCCTGGGGTTTTGCCGCCAATGCCGTTCCTGTCTGGCTTCCTGTCCGCACAAAGCCGATATTCCGACTTTGATGCGGGTGCATATGTATGCTGCCGGGTACGCTAATTTCCACCATGCTCGATCGGTTCTGGATGATATTCCGGCAGATGAAAATTTGAATCAATGCGGGCAATGCACCAATTGTACGGCCGCGTGTGCGCACATGGTCAATATTCCCAAGTCGATTGACGAACTGAAAACGATGTACGCCTGAGGGTTGTTTTAGCGCTCCAACCTTTCCAGCCAGGCCCTAAGAAAATCCTGATGTTCGGGAAGATAACCTACTATGCCAACCAGCCTGGAACCTTTGATGCCGGTAATTATCTGCCCGTAATAACTTTCAGGGATTAAAAAAGCTTTGCTCCCTTCAAAAGTCAGATCGGCCGGAATTGCTTTGGAGCTGCCGTCCGCGATTAGAGCATCATGCCACGAATCATATTTACTGCCGGAACTATCTTCGGTTAGAAAAACCGTAAAGGCAACACCGCCCAATTGATATTCACGAGTATAAACATCGGTCAAAAAGACTTGCCCCAGATATGATTCTGCCTGCAGTTTATCGCCTGCCGGGGTAACCTCGCCAGCAGGAAATAAAGCAAATGCTTTTGGCCGAGTTGTCCGACCGGGAATCTTCTTTTCGATTTCGCCGGCGAACGATTTCATGGCCGACGAAATTTCGGCTGACTCCTTATAGGCGGTCAGACGAATCATATATTTATCTTTTAATATTTCAAGTCTGGTCGAAGAGATATACCCTTCCACACCGAGCGAAATGAACTCGGGATCGGGCGGCCTCAAGGCAGAATAGAGGCCGAAGGCATAATCGGCGTTGTCGAAAAGATAAATATCAAGAACCAGATCATCTTCACCCAACTTATAATCGGCAGTGGCTACTTCGACGAATTTGTAAGTATGATAAATCTCTGCACCGCCGTTGATATATTCAAACAGAGTCTCACCGGCGAAGGTCGTTACCTCCGATACTTTCTTTATGTCGGCGGTGTTACTTTTCTCGGGGAGAAAGGCACCGGCCATCTCATTGGCTTTGTTTTCACCTGAGCATGCGGCCAGAAATAGTGTAATCCCCAGTAGACAAACCAGGATTATTTGTAATGTCTTCATACTCGGGCCTCCCCAATTTTTCCTCAAGTGCAATATACTAAACGGTCGGAGTGGATGAAAAAAAAGTTGAAAAAATAATCAGGCTGCAATTTAGTGAAGGATTCTTTTTGCTTGGTCGAAGGCCGAGGATTGTACAAATTGATTTTGGTGAATTATGCGACAGTGGCTATTAAGCATTGAGGATCGAGGATTATGGAGAAGATCAGCTTTAAAACGTTCACCCGGGAAAACTGGGAAGAAGCGATACAAATGGAAGTGCTCCCCGAACAGAGGAAATTTGCCCCTACCGTGGCTGAATCACTGGCGGCAGCCTACATCAAACCCTGGGATGAAGCCCTTGACCCTTACATCATTTGTATTGACGATAAGATGGTGGGTTGTTTCTATATTTCCTATACGCCAAAAAGCGAAGACAATTACTGGATCGGCGGCTTTATCATCGACAAAAAATATCAGCGCCGGGGCTATGGAAAGGCCGCATTGCAGGAGATACTTCGCTTTCTGCCGACCATTCATCCTCACTGCCAAAAAGCTCTTTTAACTGTGGAAAAGAACAATCTGGTTGCCCAGCGGCTTTATAAGAGTATGGGGTTTGGCGATACCGGACGAGTTAACAAGTATGACGAAATCATATACACTCTCGATATCATCAAAGAGGTATGAACAGAGTGATCAATATCATTAGAGCTTCCGGATTGAGGCATTAGATAATCACTATAAAAAAAACGCCTCTGTTGAGAAGCAGAGGCGTTGAACTTATCGATGCTACTTGCCGCAGAACAGTTTCGTTACAAACTATCCAATCAGTCCTTTGGCGGTTTTAACCAATTCTTCCGGGTCAACCGGTTTTTCCATGAAGGCGGCCGGCATTTCGACCTTTTTATTACGGGTGATGAAGCGTTTGATATCAGGGGAAACACCAGTAACCATAATGATGGGGATACCGGCAGTATCCGGCGTTTCCTGGAGATTACGAAGAGCCTTGAGGCCCGACTCCTGGTCCATGGAAACATCGAGAGTAATGAGATCCGGTTTTTCTTCTTTGGCCTTCGAAAAACCTTCGGCTCCGCTGCCGGCCGAAATTGTCGTGTATCCGTTATCTTCAAAAATAGTTGTCAACCAGGTTACCATATCCGGTTCGTCATCGATAACCAGTATTTTTTTCATGTCGCTCATGTGTCCTCCTCGTTTTCATCAATATCCGAGGGCACAGGAATATTTTCAAGTTGTTTTTTTGGCAATTTGACTACAAACTTGGTTCCTTTGCCGGATTCAGATTCAACTTTTATGCTGCCCCCGTGTTCCTGCGCAATCTTATTCGAAATGAATAGCCCCAGACCGGTCCCTTCCGTTCCTTTGGAGGAAAAGAACATACTGAAGACCTTCTCCCGTGTCTGTTGATCCATGCCGATGCCGTTGTCGGAAATCTCGAATTCAACAAAATCATCGAAATTGCGCGTGCCCATGGATACGCTGTGACTTTCTTTAGTATCATCCACGCGGCAAGCATCAAGCGAGTTTTCGACCAGATTAACCAGCATGGATCGGACGGCCTTGCGATCCATCATGATATTGCCCGACTTTTTGTCGCCTTCAAGGTTCAGTTCAATGTTCAGGCTGTCCGCTTTGGACTTGAGGATGTCATGTATTTCACCCAGCAGATCATTGGCGGAAGCGTCCTCCCAGTCCGGTTCCCGATCTTTGGCATAATAAAGTATATCCAGAACCGTGCTTTTTATCCGCTCGATATTACGCTGGGCAATTTCCCAGCCTTTTTTCACGCGGTCCGGATTGTCCTTCTTAAAACCGGTATCCATCAGATAAAAACCGCCATCAAGACTGCTTAACAGTCCTTTCAGGCTGTGCGAAATCGAACTAATGAGAAGCCCGATCGAGGTTAATTTCGATTGCAATTGCCGAATCTGCGTAATATCGGCGCTCATTTCAATCACTTTGTCGATCTCGCCGGCGTTGTTACGAAGGGCCGCCGTGTGCACCTGAACATTAATCCTCTCGTTTTTCTGTGAAGTAACGACTTCCTCATGAATACGTGATTCCCCATCGGCAAATGTCTGCCTGACGGTACAGGGCAGACATTCTTTGGTCCGGTGTTTATATACCTTATAGCATTTTTTCCCGTACCCTACACCGAATGCTTCCCGGTGGGCACGGTTGGCGTCGGTAATACGCAGGTCCTTGTCTTGAATGGATATAAAACAGGGGACTTCCTCAAACAACTGCTGATAGCGCGCCTGACTGTCCTGCAGCTGGGTCTGCAGTTGTTTTATTTGGGTGATATCGGTGGACATTTCGACGACTTCCGCGACCTCACCGGCTTCGTTGAGAATCGGAGTGGTATAGACAATCACCGAAACTTCCCGGCCGTCCAGAGTCTTGACGATCTCCTCACTGCGATGAGTCTGGCCATCATGAAAAGTCCGCTCGACCGGGCAATCCTCACATTTTTCGGGCCGATGCTTATAGACCTGATAGCAATATCGACCTTCGAAATTGCCGAAATCGCGGCGAAAGGTTTCATTGGCCTGAGTGATCCGAAAATCGCGATCCTGAACAGTAACATATCCCGGAATGGCATCGAATATTTTATCCGAATATCGCCGTCGTGGATGTGACATTCAATACCTCCTTGGACCGACCGAGTTTACTATCCTCTATTCATCGTGCACAAGCTTGAGAATCTTCCGAATGTTAAACAGGATTGATTCATCATCAACCGGTTTGTCAACATAACCCTCAGGTGCCGGAACGGGGCGATCATAAATAAGCTTGCGCATTTCCGGTTTGCCGGTGATAACACAAACAGCAATACCAGCCGTTTCCGGATTTTTGCGTAGCAATTCGAAAACCTCGATACCCGATTTGCCCGGCATCGAGATATCAAGCGTGATCAGATTTGGTTTCTCGGATGCGGCCAGTTTCAGCCCCTCGTCGCCATTGGAAGCGGTCAGAACAGTTGCGCCGTTGTCTTCCAGTACGGTTCCGACAAAGACCTGGAAGTCCGGTTCATCGTCAATAACCAGAATCTTGTATCCAGCCAGATCAGCGGCTACAGCCACCGGCGGCGCGGCTTCAACCGGCACCGGTTTGGGTTCGAGCACCAGAGCTTTGGCCACGAGATTAACCAATTGAGTGACCTCCATCCCCAGCTTGTAATGCTTGATCAGGTCGCTCAGGCCGTCAACACAATTGTGGCAGGAAGTAATACAGATTTTGGCTCCGGTGGCTTTGAGCTGATCGGCCTTGATTTTGGCCGATTTGAGACGGTTGGGCGTATATTCCGACATCGACATCGCCCCGCCTCCGCCGGTACAGCAGTAATTATCGGCGCGATTGGGATACATCTCGCGGAAATCTGAACATACCAATTTCAATAGTTCGCGCGGTTCATCATACAGTCCACAGCTGCGAGCATTATTGCAAGAATCATGAAATGTCACCGGCTCGCTGTTTACGGATTTATCAACCTTGATCCGGCCTTCTTTGATATACCGAAGCATAGTATTGACCGAACTTTCCATTTCGAAATCGGTGATATCCATTCCGGCCCAGTTGGGACCTTCGCAGCGAGTTGAGCGATAACCGTGTCCGCATTCCGAGATAATCAGTTTTTTGCCACGCAGTTCGCTGACCTTTTGATATAGGCGGCGAGCCACGGAGCCACCCAGGTCGTCATCGCCCGAGAACAACCCAAAGTTGGTCATATCCCAGCACTCACTGGGCATGGTCCAGTTTTCACCGGCGGCATAAAATATCTTGGCGGCATCGGAAATAGTTCGGGGATCGTATTTGACTTCCCGCGGATTGATGGAGTAAACCATGTCGCAATCCTTTTTGTCGATCGGGATTGTCGCTTTGGGATCTTCCATCTCCATTTCCATTTCTTCGGCGAGCCATTCCAGGGTCTCGACATAATCCTCTTTCAAAACGCCCATCTGGTTGCCGATTTCCCACTGGTCTTTACTCACCACCGAGACTCCTTCTGGCATTACACCAACCGAAACCAGAAGGCCACGGGCCATCCGATTGAAAGTGGCATAGTCCACACCCATGGGGCAGTTGATTGAACAACGGCGGCAATTAGTGCATTTACCAAAAACGACGTCTTTCAGCTCTTCCAGATCCTGATCGGTATAAACGCTTTTGGCATGCACCCACCAGGGGAATACCCGGCCGGTCCAGTCGAAATGGCGTTTGAAAATTCTTCTGATCTGATCGGCCTTATAAGCCGGAGCGTACGTAGGGTCATCCGGATTAGCCAGTACATAGTGGCAGGAGTTGGTACAATTCCCGCAGTGAACACAGGCCACCAGCGAACCCACGATCTGACGATTGAGTTTCTTCTCGAAACGTTCCAGGACTTTCTGGGCCTTATGTGATCTTCCATTATTGTCGAACTTACTCATTTTTTCTCCCATCTATCACACAATCGTCAAAATTAGTTATGCGGCTCCGGTACACGCTTGATCGGATAGGTGCCGCGATGCCCCATGCTCTTCCCGAAGTAATACCGGGTAAACGGATAATACAGATAATGGGATATCTTGCTGAAAGGCACATAAACTAGAAAGAAAGCGGTCAAGATGAAATAGGTGAGCATGATTCCTTCGCCACCAGCGGTATCGTTTGGTACGGCCAAAGTAGCGAAGAAAAACCACACGGTTAGCAGAATCAGCGAAAAGTAATCATCGGGCGAACTGATGGCCCGCATATGTTTGTCGCTGATCCGTTTGATTAATCGGAGCACGCCGACCAGACAAGCCGCGCCGATTATCCCTTGGAACGCCGGCACTAAATAGGGCAGTTCTAACAGCTGCGGAGTGTAGGGAATGACAAAAGACATGGCGATGGCCAGTGTTACTCCAACATGGAAAATACCGAATTGGAGGTAAATGAAAAAGCGGGTCCGCGTACTTTCCATTCCCCAAGGATTGAAAATATTGGCCCACGAATAGAGAATGCCCTTGCGAATAGACGTTCCGGTCCCAGTGGCCGGCTGTCTTTCCTTGCCGGCTTTGAATCGGGTCAGCCAAATCAGGCGGGTGATGTAAACGACCGCCATAAATCCCAGGGCAACTTCCTGCAGAAGATGCTCTGAAAAATGTAATGAATCGCTCATGTTGTACTCCTATTTGTTGCCCAATGCAGCAAGCTGACTCTGGAACGGCTTGAATTCATGGTTATCGTTTAAACAAACCACCACATCTTTGATCTTGGCCCCGTCCGCCAGGTATTCCTTAAGCGTAGTCAGGGTCACGCGAGCACTGACAGCAAGGGGGATGCCGTAGAAACCGGCGCCCATCGCCGGGAAGGCGACGGCCTTAATGCCTTTGTCCTCGGCCTTCTTCAAAGCGCTCAGGATGGTCTTTTCTAATTTGCTTTCGATGTCTTCTTCCTGGAATCTCGGCCCCACAGCGTGGATAATATAATCGGCCTTCATTTCGCCGGCCGCGCTGATCACTGCCTCGGTGGTCTGAAGCGGATCCATTTCATTCAATTCCTGCTGAACGGTCGGGCCACCGCGTATTGCAATGGCCGTGCCAAAGCCAGACCCCAGGTTGAGGTCATGAGTGGCATAATAGACAAAGGATTCTATCTCGAGATCGGTGATATCACCCTGATAAAGGCGAATGATGCTGTCGCCTACTTTTACTTCCTCGGACATGGTTGACTCTCCTCCATACCTTTATGACTAACCAGTTCCGTTCGGTTGAGGGACTCCTCTGATACAGTCAATCAACTGTGTGACCGAAAACGGTTTCTTTATCCAACTAAAAACCTCATTATTGCAATAGTCATGTATGTTTTTGGTTTTGGACGATAAAATAACACGCGGTACCGGAATACGGATATCATTGAATAGATTACTGCATATCACCGCGGTTCTCTTTTTCCCGAAAGAACAATCAACGATAATGTAATCCGGGCGGAAATCCTGAATCATGACCGCCGCATCGTACTCGCTGACCGCAATACGCAGATCAATGCCAATCGAATCACTCAGGCCGTGGGGGTCCTCAATTAACCGATTAGTTTCACTCAGAATCAGAATATTCTGAGCCTGCTCGTTTACCAGCTTGAAATATTCGCAATCGGAGCATTCCGTATCGCACATGATATTCAGACACCCCATCCCCTCGGGCATACCCTTGAGTTGATAACAGCGCTTGGCTCGTGACCGAAAAGTTATACAATCCTTACATTCCGGTTTGATTTCTCCGCCTGCCGCCAGGTATTCCCAACAATATTGATGAACCGGAAACCGATTACCGTGACCGTTCAAAGTGGCCGGCTCTTGATCGCTGGATTCGGGAATATTCAGTTCTGATGTCGGAATTCGAAAATGCCCGCCAAGTGTACGATAAGATTTTACTTTACCGGCCTTGACCCATTTTAAAACTGTATCGGGTGAGACAGAAAGCAGTCTGGCCGCCTGAGTAGTGGTCAGATAATCTTTTTTTTGTAGCTCGTCAGACATTTCTGTATTTTCTGTGTTTTATGACTTTACTGAAAAATAAGGATTTTCCTACCCTTGTCAATATCTTTTTGTGAAATTTTTCACTTTTTTCCATAACTCACAATGAGATAGAGAGATAGCGACCACTACCTGTCCCCCGTGACGATAATTTATGTTGTTTTCCGCAGATTTTGTGTAAAAAAGAGAGTGGAATTGAGCAAAACCGGAGATAATTGAAAACGCGGTGGAACATATTTCGACCCGCCTGGTTAAACCATATTACTTCTTGACATTTAATGGAAAGAGCGTAATTTAGACCTCATGCGTCGTTTGGTAGAAAATAGACTATCTTCATCTGTTGCCATTATATGGGTTCTGCTTTTCTCTATTGTTACGCCTTCAGCAATGGTTTTATGCGTGGGCCACAGTGGACATCTCGCCTTAGAAATGGCGCATGAGCAGGAACATCGTTTTAATCATACCGACCAAATCGCCTCAATCGGCCATAGCCATTGCGGTTCCTGTTCCGACACTCCATTAAACTCTTTTTTCGGTCTCCGCCGTTTGAGATCGGCTCCGGAAAGAGCCCCTGGATCGAACATTCTTCCCTTGTCCTTATGGGCTGATATTGCCCCAAACAGTCTTTTGATAACGCCAAGTTCGACCAGTGGATATATATCCCAACCGAAGATCAACCCGTTGACCAATTTCTCGGCAACGGTTTTAATCTGTTGATCCATACCCACAATCCCAAAGCTAAATAATTCAATTTGAATTGCAGGTTTATGGCCTGCCGTATTCTCTGATACTGGAGCAAGGAATATGCGAAAATCAATACGGCTTGTTGGTGATATCTGTATTATAGCGATACTCATCATCTTCGCCGGCCAGACGGTCTCTGCCGCCAATACTGATCGGCAGTGGGTCTTTCCGTTCTCAATGGGCACAACCTTGGAATCAGCCGGGGATACACTCACTTTCGAGCAAATCCTTCAGAAAGTGAGTCAGGAGAATGGTACCCTTCAGTCGGTCGAGTATCTTCGTGAGGGCATTCCCGGTCTAATCAAGCAGTCGCAACTGAGGATCAATCCCGAGCTGGCCTTTGAGGTTGAGGATTTCAGCGGCAACCTACCCGGATTATCGCAAACAGAATGGTCGCTGTCACTCTCACAGGAATTGGAACTCTGGGGCAAACGGTCCGCCCGGATCGAGGCCGCCAGGGTGGAATCACTAGCCCTTGCCAGCGAAATTGCAATTATCGAATTTGATATATACATCGATGTCAAACGCCATTACGCTGAGTTGCTCAACGCCCAGACGCTGGCGGCTCTATTAGAGCGCGGCCATGAACTGGCAAACGAGATGGTCGAAGCCGCCCGAAGACAAGTTAAGATGGGTGCGGCGCTGGCAGCCGAACTGTATCTGGCTGAACTGGAGGCTTCCCGTCTTAAAATGGAACTCAACGCATCCCAAACCGATCTGTTAGTGGCCAAAGCGTCGCTGGCGGCCTTGTGGGGAGGAGATCCGGTCACGTTCAAAGCTGTCCAACATGTTGACTTTGAAATGGCTGCAATTGATCCGGCTGAATTCAATGATTTGGTAGAGGGCAGTCGGGAGATTCTTGAGCTTGGTTTTGAGTTGTCTCGAATCGAGGCGAAAACCGAGGTCACCCGGGTGGAAAACCGGCTCAACCCCACATTGACGGCAGGTTACAAGCGTCAGGAGGCGCATAAGGTCAACACCTTTTTATTCGGCGTTTCCCTGCCTCTGCCTCTATTCAACCGCAACCAGGGAAAATTGGCTGAATTACACTCCAATCGATTGGGTCAGCAGTCGCAGATAGAACAAAAACACCGGGAAATAAAGGCCGCTGTTATCATTGCTTATCAACGCCTGTACCAGTTGCATGAGCGTCTATCCGGTCTGGATGAATCGCTAATACCCAAAGCCACCAGTGCCTATCAGATAATAAAGGAAACCTACGACCGCGGACGACTGCGCTACACCGAATTGCTGGAAGCCGAGAGAATATTGATGGAACTGGAACGAGAGCGCTCTGTGACCCGGCTGGAATGCATATACCAAATGATTGAGATTGAAAAAACGCTGGGCATTAAACTCGACAACCCCTATCCCGAGGAAGTGAGGCCATGATGTTGAATACGAGAAAATCGGGAATTATATATATGATGGCATTTATGCTGTCGATCAGCTTAGTCCTTTTCTATGGTAACGGCCTGACCCAGGATGCTCATGAAAACGAAACTGCCGAGGAACATGCAAAGCATGCTGAAGCGGACCAGAGTGAGTCACATGAAAACGAAACGGCCGCGGAACATGCCGAGGCGGACGTTCATGACGATCATGGCGAAGAAGAAGGTCATGAAGAGCCGGTGGTCAGTCTGACTCCGGCTGAGATCGAGGAGTTCGGATTGACGCTGGCCATCGCCGGTCCCGGAGTTTTATATACCGAG
>JAAEQF010000862.1 GCA_024231695.1 FCB group bacterium | reverse complement strand
TCCGAAGCGGTGGACCCGGCCACCCTGGTTGCCGGCAACATCGATGTGACCTATCCCGGCGGCCCGGTTGCGGGCCAGTGGAAGCAGGAAGGACCGGATAGCAAGGTATTGAAGTTTTACGCCGCCCCTTGCCTGCCTTCGGGCGCGGACGTGACGGTTACCGCCGGCGCCGGTGTAAAGGACCGCGCCGGAAACGGGATATCCAATCCCTCGGAGATCACCTTTAAGACCTCCGACAAGCATGCGCCGCCGCGGCCGGTATTTTATACCCAGCCGCCGCCGCGGGTGTCCTCCGCAACGGTGACGCTGGAAGTGAACATGGAATACCCCGCCGGCCAGGCGCCGGAAACGGGGATAAAAATCGTGGTCACCGGGGGCGCCGGTACGGCGGAGTCCACGGTCCCGGAAGATGTCGTGAATGGGGAGGGTGAAACGGTACAGGTTTATAAGCCGGCGGTGACATTGGTTGAGGGCGGTTTAAACGACCTGATGGTTACCGCCGTGGACGCGGCGGGTAATATCAGTGCGCCTTTGGTGGTTTCGGTCTTTCGTGAGTCCGGCGATTTTAAGGTAGAGGACGTCCGTTGGGTGGAGAACACCGTGGAAGTAGATTTCAGCAGTGTCCCGGACCC
>JAAEQF010000861.1 GCA_024231695.1 FCB group bacterium | reverse complement strand
CGTCGCAACACAATACAATTCATCTTGGTTGTAACTATAAAGTTCACGAAGGTTTTTGTAGCCTAATCCGTCCGTCCGGAATTCCTGCCATTCGCCATTGACCGCTCGAAACGCCAGACCGTTTTCCGCTCCGATCCAAAGCGCGCCACTTTTCGTATGCGCCATAGAAATAAATGCGCCGATTTCGCCTTCAGTCACCAACCGGTCCGTAATGAGCGAACGGTCTGTAACCTTCAATTGAACCAGACGGTCACTTAATAGGATGAGAACAGAATCTCGATCGAGAGGCACGAAGGGCGTATAACTGTCCACCTCATAAGGAACTCGACAGTCATAAGTTCTTAGTGTGAATCAACGTCGATATTTTCTTTCAAAAGAGTCATGTTGAGAAGAGTCATCTCCTCAATGATGTCAAGTAGTTTTTTATAGTTATTGGAGTATTCTCTCGCCCGAGCCTCCCGCTTATTTCCCAAATAGATCAGATGAGTTTTCTTGTCTTTATTGAGCGAGAAATGACAATACTTTTTGGGATTCCCGATAAAGACGACACTCCCACGCATCACCGGCCCAATTTCGCTCATTTTTTTTTGTAGCGACTTTAATTTTCTTTTGATTTTTGCGATTTTCTGTTTATTCATGCTTCCCTCTTTTGACTTTTGAGTGTATGCTATATAGCATACATACATGTTGGGATTTGTCAATGACTATTTTGGGGATTGAGGGAAAAAATGATCGACTACTTAGAGCAATTCCTGCTGGGGATGCGGCCTGCGTTTTCCCGCCAGGCAACGTTTAATTGGTTTGTTATCGTTTTTGTGGGGTTTCTGGTTCGGAGTGATACCTTGGGAGTGAGTTCGATCGTGCGTGCGCTTTTTCTCTCTCCCCATTCGTATCCGTGCTTATTACATTTTTTCCATTCCACGGCCTGGCAAGTAGAAAGTCTCATGCCTTGCTGGTGGAAATGGCAAGCCCAAGAACCGTTTGCCTATCGAGAAAAAGATCGTATCGTTCTAGTGGGCGATCATACGAAAACACCTAAAGACGCCCGCAAGATGCCCGCCGTGACAACCTTGCATCAGGATTCAGAAACGGCCAGTAAGCCTTCATTCTTTCGAGGACACCATTGGGGATGTATCAGCCAACTTATGACGGATCGAAAAAAATATTGGTCGGCACCGCTCTTCGCACGCATTCATCAGGGGCTTGAGCAAGTTGAGGGATCAACCGGTACTATGTCTACTCGTATCGTCAATATGGCGCAGACGATTGCACAGGAAATGGGCGAAAAGGGCTATCTCGTTCTCGATGCCTTCTTCGCTGTCGGGCCCGTTTTCAATGAGGCGGCCAAAGAAATAGATGGTGAACGGAACCGAATCCACATTCTGACCCGCTCCAAGAAAAACGTGGTTGCCTATCTTCCTTATACCGGCCCACAGAAATCTTCAGGACGTCATCGTGTGTATGGCTCGAAATTAAAACTCATGAAACTTTTTGATTCCAATTCTTGGGGAAAACAATTTAAAACAACTAATACTGTCGTTTACCAGAAAAAGGAAACCATCCGTTATTTGATTCTTGA
The DNA here is from genome assembly GCA_024231695.1 of FCB group bacterium. Lineage (GTDB taxonomy): Bacteria > Zixibacteria > MSB-5A5 > GN15 > JAAZOE01 > JAAEQF01. Next base: position 821 of record JAAEQF010000861.1, on the reverse strand, counting down.
TTTGCTTTGGATACCCACTAAAGGACTAATTCGCTTCTTCTTAATCGAAACCTCACGGGGGCGGATTATTCTCATGACCTCTGATTTAACACTGGATGTCCGCGCTGTTCTCACATTATATTGTGAACGTATCACCATTGAAATTATGTTCGACACTTTGAAGAATGTCATGGGAGGATTGGCTTACCATTTTTGGTCCACACCTTTGCCGCCGGTTTCACGTCGTCCTCTCCGAAACGCTTCTCCTCTTCCGAAATCTTCTAAACCTGAACTCACTCAAAATACTTTCGATGCCATAGAAAAATTTGTGAATGTCCAATTTCTTGTTCTGGGTTTATTGCAATTAGTGGCGGCTAAATTTCCACTACATGTTTGGGCTAAATCGAAATGCTGGTTGAGAACTTATACGAGCGATACCCCTTCTGAATTTGTTACTCGAACGGCTTTCATTAATATCATTCGGTGTAATTTATTGGGTTTCGGGAAAGATTGGATAACGCATTTAATTCAACAAAAGCAAAATAACTCTACGAATCCTGTTATTCTTGGTCAGACTGGTTAGAATGAACTTTTGACTGTCGAGTGAATAATGGGAATCCATTAATCGCTTTACCAGAAGAAATACGAAATCTCACACAACTTAATCAACTTTACCTAAATAAATGCCCGAACCTAAACCTGCCTCCGGAAATTGTCGAAAAAATTGGTTCACCTCAAGAGATTCTTGATTATTATTTCCGTTCGCGCACCCAACCGGCGAGACCACTGAACGAAGCGAAAATGTTAGTGGTTGGCGAGGCGGAAGTCGGAAAGACCTCACT
>JAAEQF010000860.1 GCA_024231695.1 FCB group bacterium | reverse complement strand
CGACCGGATCTCGCTTTGACCCTTACGTGACAATATCATCGTCATCGCCGCCGTCAATGTCGTCTTACCGTGATCAACATGACCGATCGTCCCCACATTCACATGCGGCTTCGTCCGCTCAAACTTCTCCTTGGCCATCGCCAATACCTCCGAAAGTATTTAATATTTAAAGCCCAGAACCAGACTCGAACTGGTGACCTCGTCCTTACCAAGGACGTGCTCTACCTGCTGAGCTATCTGGGCTTCTTGCTTTCCCGTCACAAAAAATAGGCGTATTCGCCTAAAGTAAAGACCCCTAATTTAAGCCTTACTAATCGTTTGTCAAGAAAATTTTGCCCCCTCGACAAAGTTTTTCACCGGTTTTTTTTGCCTCTTTTGCCCCAATTCTATTTCCCAGTTGATCTGTTTCGCAAAAACTCCACCGGCTATCCCGTAATCCGGTTTATCGACAACGAGCATACGAACTTAACAGAAATTGCGCAAAAAGTAAACAGTTTTGTGCAATATCGTCGCTTTCGGCCCCAAAATCGCTTACGTTAACCAGATTCTTTCAAACTACAAAAACCCCTTTTCGACTCTTCTTATCTCTTACTGAGACAAAAAAACCGCCCGTCAGAGCGGAAAACTTTTTAAAGCGGGAGACGAGGCTCGAACTCGCGACGAACAGCTTGGAAGGCTGTTACTCTACCAACTGAGTTACTCCCGCTTATTTTAAGCGCGGTAATATATAGAGAATTATCTGAAAAGGGCAAGTCTTTTCTTGCTTTTTGACCATCGAATAAAAACATCGGCCATACTTATTACCATTAAATATAACCGAATTCTAAAAATATTTGGGCTGACCCGGTTTGCCCTCGGGAAGGCGCCCCCAATGAAGTTTACTACGCAAAACGTCGTAAAACGAGTTCTTGCGGAAAACGATAAAATTGATGAAAAAATCGGCCCGCCGGACAATAAAACTCGCCTCGCGGTCAAGGCTGCAGTCAATCTGGCCGTCCAAAGTCAGCACTGGATCACTGTGTGACGAACGCACCAGAATACGAATTTCGTCTTCTGCCGAAAAAACTATCGGTCGAACGGTAAGTGAGAATGGTGAAATCGGAGAAATTATAAAAGCATCCATCAGAGGATGAATAATCGGTCCGCCCACCGCCAGCGAATAAGCCGTAGAACCGGTCGGAGTGGAGAGAATTAATCCATCGGCAGCGTAGGAACAAACGAAATAATCGTTGGCATAGAGATCAAGATTGATTATCCGCGAAACCGAACCACGATCAACGACGACATCGTTGAGAGCATACGGAAAATCAATTGAGGGCCCGGTTTCAGTAACCACTTCGACAACCATCCGCTTTTCAAGGCTGTATTTTTCGTTCAAAACGGCGCTAAGCGTATCTTCCAGATCCACCGGCGTCAACTGAGTCAGAAAACCGAGGGACCCCAGATTAATACCCAGAATCGGGGTTCCATGGCGCCCAACGGCCCGGGCGGTGGCCAGCAAAGTGCCGTCGCCGCCAAGAGAAACGATGACGTCTGATTTGGCCGGCAGTTCCTGGCGGGGAATCAATGTGCGGGTTGAATCGACGGAGTCTTTCATCGAATCGCAGAAATTGAGAGCTACTCCGTTTTTTTCCGACCAGGCGATCAGCCGGAGCAGGACTTTTTCCGCATCCGGGCGGCCCATATTGGCAATTATACCAAAGCGCATCTATTTCTCATCCGATGAAAGATCTTCAGTCGGTTCGACCACGACCTCTTCCCGCTTTTCCGTTTGGTCATTTTTCGTGATCTTGCGGCCGTTCCTTCTAATATGCAAAGCCTGGAAAAACGACCGTTTTGATTTCAGGATCGGACTTATAGACCGATAGAGGCCGTCCACGTCCAGACCGATTTCCTTGAGTAACAACTGGCGGCTGCCATGCTGGATAAAGCGGTCGGGGATCCCAATGGTCAGCATCCTTCCCCGATAATCGATACTGTCAAGATATGCGGAAATACCCGATCCAAAACCGCCGGCCACGCTGTTTTCCTCGACCGAAACCACGCGATCAAATCGTTCGGCAATTTCAATCAAGGTTTCAGTATCGAGCGGCTTGACGAAACGACCGTTGATCAGCGAGGCGCTGACTCCCTCTTCCTTCAGCCGAGCTACCACCTGACGACAGGGTGTAACCATCGACCCGGTGGCAATGATGGCCAGATCAGTTCCGCCATGAATAACTTCCCAGCGTCCCCATTCGAAACGATTGGGATAACGGCCAAATTCGTAAGGGATACTTCCTCGTGGATAACGAATGGCCACCGGCCCCAGCCGGTGTGAAACGGCATACTCAAGCATCTGTTCGAGTTCATCACCGTCGCAGGGCACGGCCACGGTCATGTTCGGAACTGACCGCAAGTAACTTAGATCAAAAGCCCCGTGATGGGTCGGACCATCCTCGCCGACCAGGCCACCACGGTCGATGGCAAAAATGACCGGCAGTTTCTGCAGAGCGACATCGTGGATAATCTGATCATAGGCCCGCTGAAGAAAAGTCGAGTAAATAGCGCAGACAGGTCGCGCCCCTCCGGCCGCCAGTCCGGCGGCAAAACAGATTGCATGCTGTTCGGCTATTCCAACATCGAAAAACTGGTTCGGCCGCTTTTCGGCAAACTCGCTCAGACCCGTTCCCGGAGCCATGGCCGCGGTGATCGCAACCAGTCTTGAATCCTGCCCGGCCAGTTCGGTGATTTTTTTGCCGAATACGGAAGTATATGACGGAAGTCCGCCGTTTTTAGTCGATTTGCCGGTGACCTTATTGAAAGCCGAAACGCCGTGAAAGTGCGTTGCATCTTTTTCGGCCGGCTGATAGCCGCGACCTTTTTGAGTGATCATGTGGAGCATGCGCGGCCCCGGTAATTCTTTTATCTGCCCCAGAGTCTTGATCAAAAGGGGCAGATCATGGCCGTCAATCGGACCAAAATAACGAAAACCGAGTTTTTCAAAAATTATGCCCGGAACCAGCAGACCTTTTAACTGTGCTTCAAAATTGGCCACCGTTGAGCGAATCTTTTCGGCTCGTTTGAGACGGCCCAAAAAACGCCAGACATCCGCCCTCAGCCGGTTATAAGACTGATCGGTCAGGATATTGGTCAGATATTTGGACATCGCGCCAACATTAGGTGAAATCGACATGGTGTTGTCGTTTAATATAACCAACAGATCCTTCTTGCGCGCCCCGGCATTATTGAGGCCTTCGAAAGACAACCCGCCGGTCAAAGCCCCATCGCCAATGACGGCGATGACATGATGTTTTTCCTTCAGTAAATCCCGAGCCTCGGCCAGACCCAATGCAGCGGAGATCGAAGTGGATGCGTGTCCGGCTCCAAAAGGATCGGCGTCCGATTCGGAACGTTTGGTAAAACCGGAAAGTCCGCCATACTGGCGCATGGTGGAAAAGCGATCATGCCGCCCGGTCAATAGTTTATGCACATAGGCCTGATGGGCCACGTCCCAGACAATCTTGTCATCAGGGCAGTCATAGAGGTAATGCAGGGCCAGGGTCATTTCCACGACGCCCAGATTCGACGCCAGATGTCCGCCGGTTTTACTGACAGTCGTGATTACCTCGGCCCGGATTTCCTCGGCCAGAAGTAGAAGTTCATCAACCGACAGTTTTTTCAGATCAGTGGATGATTTTATATTTTTTAAACCCATCAGAAACAATCCTCAGTTTTGTCGGCACTCGATAAAGCGGGCAATTTGTACAAAATGGTCAGGCTGCTTAATGGCCGAAGAAATAATCTCGACCGCTTCATCGGTTAGCTCCCGCGCCCTGCGGCGCGACTCTTCCAAGCCGATCACGGCCGGGAAAGTGGCTTTGAAATTTTTGACGTCTGATCCAACCGGTTTACCCAAGGTTTCGACGTCCCCTTCTATATCCAGAATATCATCAATTATCTGAAATGCATAACCAATCTTTTCCGCATAGCGAGTAACTGCTGTAAGCTTCTCCTCGTTCGCTCCCGCCAACACAGCTCCAATACGAACCGAACTGCGAATAAGTTTACCGGTTTTATGCGTGTGGATGAACATCACCTCATCGAGAGTCAACGAACGCCCCTCAGCTTCCATATCAGCCATCTGTCCAGCCAGCATCCCTTTAGTTCCGATGGCATCGGCCAGTTCCAGAATTGCCTCAGTATTGCCGGTCTGGGCCATGAGATTGAAAGCCAGATCGTGCAAAGCATCACCGGCCAATAGAGCTACCGCTTCGCCATATTCCTTATGCAGGGTCGGTTTGCCTCGACGCAAGTCGTCGTCATCCATACAGGGCAGGTCATCGTGAATCAGCGAGTAAGTATGAATAAGTTCCAGAGCCACGGCCGCCTTGAAAATGATCTCTCCGCCTCCCCCGCACGCTTCGAATGCAGTCAAAGCCAAAATGGGCCGCAATCTTTTACCACCGGCCATAACAGAATAACGTATGGCCCGATGCAATACTTGGGGATAAACGTCCTCCGTAGGAAGATATCGATCAAGATACCCGTCTATTATCTCCCGCTTCTTGATCAAGCAGGTCGGAGGCTGAGGCCGGACGATCCTATTCATCGGAATCCACCATCGCCTCTTTTTTAAATTTCTCGGCCATTTTCGACAATTTTACTATCTGTCCCTCCGCCCGGGCAAGCTTCTGGTTGCAGACACCGGCTATCTCGACCCCTTCGGTATAAAGGGCAATTGAATCTTCCAGCGACTTCTCACCTGATTCCAGCGAACCGACGATTTCTTCCATCCGGTTCATGGCGCTTTCAAAATCCTTATACTCTTTTTTGGCCGCCATATTCACTTCTTTTTTCTGACCGTATTGACGGTGGAGACTATCCAGCCGTCTTTGAGCCCGGTTTCGATTCTGGATTCGGGATCGATATCTTTAACCGACCGCAGTAAAACCTTATCTTTCTCGCGACGCGTAACCGAATAACCGCGCGCCAGAACCGCCAGAGGCGACAAAGCTTCCAGACGAGACGCCCCAAGCGCCGCCGCCTCTCGGAAGGTATTAAACCGCTTTTCCGATAGCAAGTGCAAAAGTCGAATGGATTGATCCAAATATTGATATCGGTTTTCCAGCATCGCCTCAGGCCGGGCCATCGCCGGCGAACGTAAAAGATCATCAAGCCTGCTTTTACGATAATCCCAACTGTCAGTCACCGCCCGGTGCATATCAGACAGATAATCCTTTATTGTAACAAACATATCCCCTAGAGGCCAGGCCGCGATCTCTGCGGCCATCGAAGGCGTGGCCGCCGAATAATCGGCTGCCAGATCGCTCAAAGTGATATCAACTTCGTGACCCACAGCTGAGATGACCGGAGTGGCCGAACCAAATACGGCCCGAACCACACGCTCATCGTTGAACGCCCACAAATCTTCGAGCGAGCCTCCCCCTCGACCGATTATGATCAAATCAGCCTCGCCCTGCTCATTGAGCCTGTTAATCCCCTCGACCAGTTGAGTCGGAGCAATATCCCCCTGCACTTCCGAGGGCCAGAGTATAATACCCATCCGGGGATTGCGCCGCTTTACGACCCTGATAATATCGTGGATCACTGCCCCGGTGGGCGAGGTCACGACACCGATTTTCATCGGATAGGCTGGAAGTTCCTTTTTGACCGAAGGATCGAATAGCCCCTCTTTTTCCAATTTTTCTTTCAATTGCCGAAAGGCCAGTTCCAGTTCACCCTTTCCTGAGGGTAACATCCGTTTGGCCGAAAGCTGATACCGACCGCCGCGTTCATATATAGTGAGCGAACCGTTAACCAGCACTTTCAGTCCGTCTTTGGGCTCGAATTTCAGATTGGCCGCCTGCGAACGCCACATGGCGCAACTCAACTGACTCTGATCGTCCTTGATGGAAAAATAGCGATGCCCCGAAGACTGATGATGATGATAATTGGAAATTTCGCCCTCGACCCAAACCGAGGAGAACGATTCCTCAAGGGTGTAGCGGGCCATGCGGTTGACGGCGGTGACGGTATATACTTGTTCCGGCGTATCAATCATGGAATAAAAGATAAACCGGAAGAGTAAAAAAGACAATCACTTTTGTGTCGGGCGATAACAGGACTTTTTTTCCAGAATGCCAGGCGAAATCAAGAGCTAAAACTCGGTCGTGCAGACCGGTTTCCGGTCGGTTCTGAAAAGTCGAGTAATCGTCTCAATATACGCTTTGTCGGAGATTTCAGCCTGTCCAAAGCGGTATAGATCGAAAAAATCAATCACGCCCATTATCATTGATGAAAAATCCGACATATCGAGTTCAATCTCGACTTCCCAGTCATCCTGAGAACGCGGCAGACGGGCTCGGCCCTCATTGAAATGGACGATCAATTCGCCCTGGTTTTCAGGCATGAAACTGTCGCGAATAGCCAGCTTAAGTCTTATCGTCTGCCCGTTGAAATTATGATCTTTCAGAAGAGCGAAAAGCCTTTTGATATCGAGCACGCGGTACATCAGACCAACTCCCTGAATGTTGCTTTCATGAGCAACCGGGGGAAAAAGCACCTCGGTGTCACTGCGTGGATCGGACGGAACATGATGGAAATATTCATCCTGGGTATTATAGGTTATATAGCGCACCTGGTCGGCCTGTGTGTGCAAAAAGCCTAATAGCCCGGCCAAAGTTTCGCGATTTTCATAAATCATTTCAATGATTTTCAAATCGTTGGAAACGAAATTATCATCCTTGCCGTCAGTAAAAGTAAAAACGATGAAACCCTTTATGGTTTTACCGGACATATAGCAGACAGTCTTTATCTCCGTCTTTTTAAATCGTTCCGTTTCATATTTAAGACGGCCCATCATGCCGTGGGTCACCGCGGCGTAACGGTTATAGCAATCGACCAGTTTCCTCAGGTCGGGCGGGCGGAAAAAGCGGACCTTCTTACGCCTGTCACTGTAAGGTAAATCGCCCGGTTTGATTTTATATCGGTTATGCTTGACGCCGTATCCAAAACCCATTTTTTTGTAAAAGTCAGGGCGAAAAGGATAAAGTGCAGCCAAAGCCGTCCCCTTATTCCGGTAATGATCCAGATAGAAGTCAATCAGACGCTTGCAGACTTTTTCCTTTTTGTGAGCCAGATCGACAGCAACACTGCCCACGCCGCCAACCTCCAAAATCGTCTGGCCGAAAGTCATGGAGAAATCATAAAGTTTCATTGCCCCCAGAAGAGATTTGCCTTGGTATAATCCATAGGAGGTTAGACGCGGATTTTCGCGGTCAACTCTCAACAGTCGCTTGCGCGCTTGTTCCATCTGCTCGGTCGAATTTATTTTTGCGCCGGGATAGGCATCGACCATAATCTGTACAAAGGCAGCATAATCTTTGGGCGGGATTTTCTTAATCTGACTCATGCCTATCTCCATGTTTATAGGCTATGACGAGGGTCAGCCGGCTGAAGTTGCAGCAATTGGCCGGAATTACTTATTGGTCGAATGCAAGCGAGCTTTTTTCATGCCGCGAGCGCGTTCAGCGATTTCAGTCACACCAGTAATGGCCGCATCGATATGAGCCTCGGTATTAAACGGCCCGATACTAAACCGCACTCCACCGTGAATTTCGACAATACCCAGCTGTTTGTGAACCAGCGGGGCACAATGCAGACCGGTGCGGGTGGCGATATTGAAATCCACATCCAGCATTATCCCAACATCTCCGGCTTCCATACCGTCGATATTTATAGTCATGGTGGCGATATGGTTTTCAAGATCATTGCTGCAGTAAGTTATGACGCCTTCGATATTATTGAAGCCATCCAGCAACTTTTGCGTCAGGGCCATTTCCTGCTCATGAATTTTCTCAACCCCGCCTCTTTCGGTCATCCATTCCTGACCGGCCCAAAGCGAAGCCACTCCGACCATATTGGGCGTGCCAAATTCCATTCGGTAAGGATAGTTTTCGAGATGATAAGGATAGGCTGAACGAACGCCGGTACCGCCGCTGCGAGTCTGCTTGATATCAACATCCTTACGAATGCAAAGCCCGCCGATCCCGGTGGAACCCATCAGCGATTTGTGTCCGGTAAAGGCCAGAATGTCCACATTCATCTTGATCATATCAATCGGCATCATTCCGGCCGTTTGTGAGACATCGACGGCAAAGAGAACGCCTTTTTCCCGGCAGATGGCCCCTATCTCAGATATCGGTTGAACCGTGCCGATGACATTGGAACCATGATTGACGATCACCAGTTTGGTTTTGGAGGTGATGGCCTTTTTTATTTCGTCGGGATCGACAAAGCCTTGTCCATCAAACGGAATATAGGTAGCGGTCACTCCCCCGTCGCGAACCAGATGATTGATCGGCCGGATAACCGAATTATGCTCCAGATTGGTGGTGATAGCGTGATCTTCGTTGCCGAGCAGACCTTGAATTAAAAGATTCAGCGCATCGGTGGCGTTGTAAGTGAAACAGAGCCTTTCGGGCACTGATACGTCGCCGCCGAAAAAGACGGTTAATCGCTGGCGCAGGTCATGAAGAATATTTCCAGCCTCAATCGCCTTGTCAAAACCGCTGCGACCGGGATTGACGCCGCAACGCTTATATACATCAACCATGTATTCATACACTTTGTCCGGCTTCGGCCAGGATGTCGCCGCATTATCCAGATAAATCAATTCGTCCACAGTCGCCTTCTTTCAGCTCAAAAACGAGATTTGTCAACTTATCGATCCAAGATATACAAAAATCTTCGAATGTCAACACTACTCAGGCCTACATCCGCCTGAGAGCCTTATCATAGGGAGTAAATCCGGGAATATCTTTATTACTTGGTAAGACCGGTTTATGGAAAGACGGGCTTTTATAAATCATATCCAGCAGCGTATCCCGTTGGGCTGGATTGGCCAGATGGGCGATGCCCACGGCTCGTTCGCCGAGGCTTAACCCCCGAGGATCGAGAGCGCCGTATTCGGTAACCAGAATCACCTGATCGGCCGGAATGGCCGTGGTTGTAATTCCAGCCGGGCACATATCGACGATTTTGGCAATACCTTCGGTCGTGGTCGATTTCATGGCAATCACGGCCACGCCGCCTTCCGAATGTTGCGCGCCGCGAATGAAATCACTCTGGCCGCCGACTCCGCTGTAAATCCGCCGGGCATCCATCGAATCGGCCCAGATGTTGCCGTGCAGGTCAATGCCGATAGCGCTATTAATGGTTACCATTTTGGGTTGTTCGGCAATCTTGAAAACGCTGTTAGTATAATCGCTGGGCCGGCTTTGGATGCTGCTGTTGTAATTCAACCAATCGTAACCGCCGCGGTTTTCGGCCAGGAATATCGATGACACGGAAAAATCTATATTTCGTTTCCACTTGTTGGTGACCACACCTTTTTGGATTAACTTGATCATGGCGTCGGCGAAAAGCTCGGTATGAATCCCTAGGTCGCGGACGCCCTTTCTGATAATCGCCTCCGTCACCGCCTCAGGCACCTCTCCGATACCATATTGCAAAGTCGATCCGGGTTGAGAGCCGGAGCCATCCTCGATATACATGGCGGCAATAATTTCGCCGATTTTGATGGCCCGATCGTCCGGCTCGCGAACCGGACTGGCCGGAAGCGAATAATCGGAATCGAGCATATAATCAATATCCGTTTCCGGGATGGATGTCCCCAAAACGAAAGGCATATTCTCATTCCGTTCGGCAATAACCAGTCCGCCCTTTTCACGGACGGCATGAACCGCCGAGAGAACGCCCTCGACGGTTGTGCCCAGACTATAATTCCCGCCGTTATCCGGCCCGGCCACCGAGATCAAAGCTATATCCGGCCTGATTGCCTGCCGCACATAACGAGGAATTTCCGACAGATGCAGGGGATGGTATTTGGCCCAACCCATATTGACCGCTTCCTTGGCCAACTGTCCATTGAAAATGACTCGATGCGTCAATCGCTGACACCGTTTTTGGGAAAAAAGCGGTTTCAACTTCTCCCCCAAAAGCAGCACACTGTATAAGTCTACTTCTACAATGGAAAAGTCGAGGGCCAGTTGTTCCAGTAAATCCTGCGGCGTGGCCGCATTGCCGGAGGCATACATCACGCTCCCCGGCTTCAATATCGTCGAATTTATGACTTCGTCAGCTGATGATATGATTTTCATGTTTGCCTTCTCGCACTCACTTCCATCGTTATATTGCCCTCAATCTCCCGACCGCTTCGGCGATCTCGCTCCCGGAAGTTACATCGCTTACCGGATTTGTCCAGAAGTTTATTTTGCTCAATAGTAGATGATAAGCATTTTTTCTTTGCCCAACCGGGGTGGCCTGCGTATAGCTTAAATACGGTTATCACAATCAGATAGTTTTTACATAGCAAATCATTGCCAGACAGGAGCCAAACCGATGCGAATTTACCAAATCCACGATTCTCACCTTGATGCCTACTCTGACATCGACCGATCAGGAATGATTTTGCGCGATTTCCTGGCTGTGGATAGGACCATTCTTTCCAATCAGAATACATTTCTGGCCTATATCAGAACTGCCTTAACCCTTTTTGTCGCCGGACTGACCTTTATCAAATTTTTCGCTCAACCAATTATTGAGACGGTTGGCTGGTTATTTCTCCCGGTCGGAGTCCTCACTTTCGTAGTCGGACTTTTGCGCTACAACCGACTGCGAAGCGCTTTGGCTCAAACCCGCAAGGCAGACAAAATTATTAATTGAGGGCAGGATTTAACAATTAGCCTTTGACAGGCGGGTGAAAATAATCATAAATGACCCGAGCCAGTTTATTAGGAATCCCTTTCACTTCGGCCAATTGAGCAACCTCGGCCGTCCGGATTTTCTTGACTGATCCGAAATGTTTTAAAAGATGATTACGCCGGTTCTCCCCTACGCCCGGTATCCTATCCAACTCCGATCCGATTGTTCTTTTACTTCGCAATTTTCGATGATAGGTAATCGCGAAACGATGCGCTTCGTCGCGAACTCTTTTTAACAGATTAATTGCCGGTGAACTGCGCGGAATTGAAAGGGCCGACTTTTTCCCGGAAACGAAAACCTCCTCCAACCGTTTGGCCAGCCCGATTAGCGGTTGAGCGGCAAAACCATTTTCATCCAGAACCTGACGGGCAATGGACAATTGCCCTTTGCCGCCATCAACCATCATCAGATCGGGTAGAGGTTTATTCTCCTCTTTACGGCGCAGGACATAGCGGCCGATCACTTCCCGCATTGAGGCAAAGTCATCCTGACCGGCAACGGTCTTTATCTTGAAATGGCGGTATTCGGATTTTTTCGGCCGGCCGCGTTCGAAATAGACCAGCGAGGCGGCCTTGTCGGTCGCCCCCAGATTGGAGATATCGAAACAGCTGACTGTCAGCGGGGCTCGCTCAAGCCTTAAGAGTTGCTGCAATGCCACCGCCGAAGCCGGGACTTTTTCCTTGTACTTTTTCTTCTGTATAAGCAGTTCGTCCAATAGCAGGCGGGCGTTGGCCTCGGCCATCGAGACCAATTTCAGCTTCTCCCCTTTTTGTGGGTTGAGCATGCGGACTTTGGATTTCCTGCCGGTGCTGAGCCACTTCTCCAGTAAATCAATTTCCTCCAGATGTCGAGGTAAATAAATTTCTGACGGCAGATTATCGGCAAGATTGTAATACTGGCGCAAAAAGCCGGAAAGCACTTCTTCTTCGCTTTCGTCCTTATCGATTTTAAGTTGAAAATCCCGACGACCGATCAAAATCCCTTCGCGTATCTGCATCACCACCGCCGTGGCGTCACCGGCATCGCGCGCATAAGCGATCACGTCGCGATCGATACAATCGGCGGCATCAACCTTCTGTTTCAACTGCACCGATTCCATCGCCTCAACCGTATCACGAAGACGAGCCGCCTCTTCGAATTTCAGTTCATCCGAAGCCCGGCCCATCCTTCCCCGCAAACGACCAATCAGGTTAGTCCGCCGTCCGGAGAGAAACATAATAACCGCCTCGACATGGATTTTATAATCTTTTTCACTTTCCAGAAATTCGCAAGCCCCGGCGCAACGGCCGATATGATAATCAAGGCAGACTTTGATCTTTTTCCCCTCGGGCGGGGGCAGTTCGAAATTGCAGGATCGCAGACCGAAATGGCGCATGAGGAATTTAAAAGTCCGGCGCATCCCGATCGAGCTCGTGTATGGTCCAAAATAACGGGCGCCATCGTCAGTCACCCGCCTCACAACCATTAACCGCGGAAAAGGCTCATTCACGGTCAACTTCAAATAGGGAAAACGTTTGTCGTCTTTCAGATTGACATTATAACGCGGTTTATGCTCCTTGACCAGGTTGGACTCAAGGATTAAGGCCTCGATTTCCGAATCGGTCACCAACAAATCGACAGAAGCGATTTTGGAAACCATGATGGCCGTTTTGGAATCATGGGCTGCCCGGGTATGAAAATAAGTATTCACCCGGTTTTTCAAATTCTTGGCTTTGCCGATATATATGATCTTCCCGTTCTTATCCTTCATCAAATAGACGCCCGGTTTCCGGGGAAGATGGGCCGGCTTTATTTTCGACAAATCTTTCATAACTACTATAGAATAACGAAAATATCTTATGCCCGTGCCACTGTTTTTTAACGGGCCTGTATCTTGCCGCTGAATATTCAAAATATTATAATGTGGAAATTCCGGGAGGTTAGTATGAATATTTTCTTTCGTTTTGTTTCGTATGGCCTGATTGTCTTTGCTCTAATCGCACTATCCGCTTGCGCAGAGCATAATTCAGAAATAAGACCATATCTAATTCTTTATGCCTTCGACGCCGAGGGTGAACTTCTGGCCGGAAAAATTAATTCACCGGATTCGGTGAAAATACTTGGACGCATGGTCTATAGCGGGCAACTTTCCGGGCAGGATATTGTCCTGGCCGAATCAGGTATCGGGATGACCAATGCGGCCATGACGACACAGAAACTAATTGACCATTTCAATCCCCGGGGAATTATTTTTACCGGGATCGCCGGAGCCATCGACAGTAGTGTACTTATCGGTGATATCGTCGCCTGCCGGGAATGGATTATGCACGATTACGGGTATCACGGTCAGGATGGTTTCAAACATCGCGGTATCGCCGTCTATGATCCCTCCTCTGACAGCATCTTCCGGGTCGAACGATTTGACGTTGACAGCACCTATTATGACATGGCCGAGAAACTGACCGGTCACGATTTCACTTTCGGAATAATCGGCGAACGAGAACCCCGTTTCATAATCGGTGCGGTCGGAGTCAGCGGCGATTGCTTTATCGACAACCATGAAAAAAGAATCTGGCTGAGTGAAAACTTTGAGGCTCTGGTCACCGACATGGAATCGGCCTCGGTGGCGCAGGTCTGCCGTGTCAACGGTCTGCCCTTTATCGTCTTTCGGTCGGCATCGGATCTGGCCGGCGGTTCCGGGTCAGAATCGGCTCGCACCGAGATGAACCAGTTCTTTCAAATCGCCGCTGACAATTCATCGCAGGTAGTGCTGGAATTTTTGAACAAGCTCTAATATATGTGTAGGCGTAAACCCATCGCCCGTTTTGGCGAGCGATGGATTTCACCTCCCTGTTATTGCTTTACCATCAGGCTTAGGCCGATATCTTTTGGCCGATATGATCGTAAACTTCTTTCAGTTCATGCTTGGGGCTGAACTCGACAAAAGAAGTATCCTCTTCCACCCAAACGGTATGCCCTGCGGGCCAATAAAACATATCCCCGGCTTTGCAAACTTCCTCTTTGCCGTCGCTGTAGCGGACATGGATAGCACCCTCAAGCATATATCCCCAGTGTGGACACTGGCATTTGTCATTGGGAAGTCCTTCCAGAAGCGGTGTAGCATCGGCGCCGGCGGACATTTTTACATAGGCCACGGCCGTATCGCCCCATTCGGCAACCCGAAAGGTGGCGACCGGTAATTCCAAAGCGATCGGGATATTCTCTTTACGTTCTTGCACGATTTGTCTCCTTGTGATCGGTTGATTTCTAATACAGGATTATTAGAATGCCCCTGTATCTCCAGCTATGAAACGACGATTAATCCTTTGTGGATACGATCTACCCACATTATACTAATTCTTACGCGGCCCGATTGATATTGGTGGGATTAATTGGGGGCAACGCCCCCTTTTTGGCTGTCGGTGGCGGAGCCACACACTCGTGTGTTTTTGGTGGCGGAGCCACTTTTTGGCTGTCGCGTGGATGACCTGAATTAATTTTTGATTGTCTTCGCCCGCTACAACGGGGTAACAAATCAGTTTTGGATACGTAACACCAAACGAGATAACATTTGTCTTGGGAGCTCCAGGGATGAGCAATCCAAAATCTATTTCCCGCCGATTTTTGCGCGTATTGTTATGGCTGGTAGCCATAATCCTGATACTGTTTGCCCTTCAGGTAACGGTTTTAGCCTTCCCTCAAATAGTCTTGTCCCAATGTGAGCAAGTCGGAACAGTAGCCATCTACCACGATGACGCATCCGGCACAGATATAAGTGCCCTGGCAACCGAGGTAGACCTGCGGTTGCAGGCCAACCGATTCTATGAATCCTCACGGAGAGACCGAGTCTTCCTTTTCCATAGTCAAAAATTGTTTGAATTTTATGCCCGTTTGGCTTTGGTCTCGCCGAAAGTGCAAGGGTTCAACCTTTCAGTATTCGGTAATTCCTATCTCAATGCCGCGCGTATCGTGGAGCTATCCAGCAACAGATCCAATACTCCGAAATACAGCATCTGGGAAGGAAGTTTGGCTCACACCATTGCTCACGAGGTCGGCCATCAGTATCTGATCGATCAGATCGGTCGAAGCACTTGGATGCGCTTGCCACACTGGAAACAGGAAGGTCTCCCTGAATATATTGCCAGCATTTCCTTAATACGCTCTGATAGCCTATTGTCGCTTTATGACCGGTTCGGAATACTTAACAGCGACCAAGCCTGGGACGACACCTACGAATGGGACCGCATCCACTACAAGGCGGAGCTGATGGTAGAATACCTTCTGGAAGTCAAACGCTACTCAATTGAGGATATAATAGCCGATACAGTTCTGGCCGAAGATGTTTATTCGGAAATGTTGGACTGGTATAATACTGCCCGGCCACAAATCTAAAGACGCAGGCCACACACGAGTGTGCTTTTGGTGGCGGAGCCACTTTTTGGCTGTCGCGTGTATGAGTTGAGTTATGAAATCCTGCGTCTAAAGACGCAGGCCACCCGTCTTCGGCTCTGGTGGGCTACGGCAATATAGGTATCATGTTGGCGCACGAGGACGTACACCAACCACATTATATGCCTCTTCCCACTGATCTGGCCCATTTGCATAAATTCGCGCATAATTATAGACTCCCGGCTTAGTGGTTCCAAGATGCGGGGCGGGATCGGAATCAGGGGTGATTTGGTGGCAAAAGCCACTTTTTGGCTGTCGCGTGGATGAGCTGAGTTAAGAATCCGTGCGTCTAAAGGGCATGTTGATAAACCTGTCGATTGTTGTGTCAGGTCTTGCGTTCGCCAAGGGCGGGCGTGTGACCTGACACATAAGTGCATGCTATTCAAAGCGGCAGGTCACACAATACCGCTGGCGCGATATTGCAAGACCCGCCGCAACCATCTATTTGTACTTTTTCAACAAGCCCTAAAGACGCAGGCCACCGTGGCTTGACTAAAGGGGGGTAGTACAGGCTACAAGCTAACCAAAAGGCCTCGTAGAATCCCCCGCAAAATATAAAGCTGCATTTCTTACATAACTGACCATTATGCTAAATCCATAAATATATATGGCTGTATTTTTAACCGGTGATGCATCATAGTGCCACATCAAATAGATCGATGCGGAAATAATAATCAGCCCGATATAGGCATACAATCGCGGTAATGATTGCTTTGTAACCTTGTATTTATAAATCGTCCATTCATATATTTTATGATTTAGTAACCAAACTAAAAACAATGAATGCCCAATAAATGATGTACTTAAAAATACACCGAAGTAAACCACGGCAGTTTTAACTGATGCAAGTACCAGTAAGACTACAGGCATAACACAAAACAATAACTGATATACGGTCTTTACAATAGCCGCCCAGCGTCTTCTATATAACCAAGAAATAGCTTTCAATGCGTGTCTAGAACTTGCCTTTAATTCACCATTATCAAGGGCACATACTTTTTGAAAAAAGGATTCTGCCTCATTGATATTTTTAAGATAATAATGGGCGTTTGCTACCCAGAAGTAAGCCCTGGCCAAATAATGCTGATCAGAAATATTATCCTTCGCTTTATTGAACTCTTCTATTACTTCCGAGTATTTATCTTGTGTATAAAGTATATGTAAAAGTGCATCTGTGTAACTTTCCTGATCGGACTCATCCCACAATGATAAATCGACTTTCTCAAAATACTTGGCACGATTATGAATGTCATCCATATTTGCATATGCCTGACTTATCTCATAATAAGTAAATTGCACTGATTTCTGCTTGTCGTTACAATCAGGTAATGGAGCTACCGCATCAAGTGCAAAAGTAAATGTTTCAACCGCCCTTTTAAAATCCTTTAATGACACATATAAACGTGCCCTTTGTATATAAAGAGAATATAAAGCCAATATCCAACCATCATATTTTTTATAGCAATAAAGATAATTCTCTGCTTGATTGTAGTATTCTATTGATTGATCAGAATTACCCAACATGTATTCTGAATCCGCAATATGCCTTAGTATTTCCACACGGGACAGATCAGCTTCCCTATCAGATGATATCTCTCTAAGTGCCTTTTCCAAACAGACCTTTGCCTGCTATAGTCGTCTTTATAGTAAAAAAATATACCCAACAATTTATGCAGATCATATTTGTTAAACAGCTCTATATGATAATTAAGGAGATGCTTGGCAATTGATATCGCCTCATCATACTCAGCCTCTTGATATAAATATAAAAGATTTAGCTCATCGTAGAGTTTCTCTGCTTCTTCATCTGTATGCTTATCGCAACGCATTATAGTGAATACAGCCCATAGTTGCTGGGCTGAAAATCCCTCCCTAATTATTATTCTACTCCATGACGCGGCGGGCGCCGAGGAAACGCTTTTTATAATATTTGTCT
>JAAEQF010000859.1 GCA_024231695.1 FCB group bacterium | reverse complement strand
TTTGCCGATGCTTAAGCAAGGATCGGCGGCTATTAACGAGCAAATGAAAGAAGTTGCGGCGCTCGGCGGTATCATGGACGACGTTCTAGTCCAGCAGTCCGCCGATTATGTTGACAATCAGGCCCGTGTAGCCGTTGCCTTTCAGGGAATAAAAAACGCCATAGGTAAGGGGTTGCTGCCTGTACTTATAGAGATGCAGAACGGTTTCGTAGATTGGTTAAAGGTTAACGGCAAGTGGATTAGGCAGGGTTTAGCTCTTGTTTTTAGTCGTTTGGGGCAAATAGTAAAAAGAGTGGGCGGTTTCTTCGGCCGTTTGGCTGCACAGTTTGCCGAATGGTCCAAGAAACTAGATCCCGTCAGTAAAAGTCTACTTAAGATCTCAGCTATCGCGCTCGGGGTGGCTGCAACGCTGATGTTACCGGGCGGATCTATTATCTTAATGGGTGCTTTGCTTGCGCTCTTAATTGAGGACTTCGAGGTATGGCGCGAAGGCGGCAACAGTGCAATCGGTGAGCTGATCAAAGGTTTCGATAAATTATTTGACACTAACGTAGAACAAGATGCCAAGGACTTTTTTAACGGCTTAAATCAATTCTGGTTCGATTATTTTACAGATTCCGAAAAAGCCTGGGATAAGTTTGGGTTTGAAGTAAAAGAGATTTTAAAAGGCTATTTAGATACTTACATAGACATGTGGAAATTAATGGGCAGTAAGTATTTAGATATATGGAAATTTATTGGCACATCTATTGTAAATGCCTGGGATAAGTATTGGTCAGATCTTCGGGCACTACAAGATAAGCAAAACGCTGAATTTACCGCTAAGTTCGAGAAATTCAAAACTAAATTAGGCGAGATCTGGAACGCTTTAGGTACTTCTTTTAGCGAAATGTTCCCTGGTCTAGAAGAGAGCTGGGATACTTTCTGGGACGAGCTCTTTCAGTCTAGTTCTGATTTCGTCGATAAGATTGTAGATAGCTTCCTGCGTTTGAAGGACGCGATTATACAACCTATCAAGGACGTAAGCAAAGAAATCCGTTCAGTTTTTGGGCTCGAAGACGTGCCTGATAACGTTGTCCAGATAGCCAAAGGCGCGAAGTCCTTGGCAGGCGGTCAGGCTACCCGGGAGACTTTCTCCGGACCTCGCAGAGCGTCCAGATTCGGTGCGCTGCCTTCATCTGTAGCCGTCAGTCAAAACAACAAGACCGACATCCATGTGCAAGCGGCACCGGGTCAGTCAGTGAACAGCCTGGCGCAAAGTATAGACGGACAAGCCCGGAAGGTCCAAGAACAAGACCTGCGACGGGCAGCAAAAGCTTTTGTACCTAAGAAAGCGGCTGCTCAATGACCTTTAAGTCATTGACAGAGATGGTATTTAAGACCAAAAAAGGGCAGGTTGGCGCCGTCCAGTTCGACGCTATGGTCTCAGAAAACCATCAAATGTCTGCGGAAGTTACCGCGCACCCGGTCGAAAACGGATCTGATATTACAGATCATATCAGAGTAAATCCGCGTGAGATAGAGATCGTCGGTGTAATCTCCAACACGCCTGTTATTTTGCTAAGTAGTGTTCGGGCGGAATCACCCATAGAGGGTGACACGGAACGTGTAGTAGACCGTGTTAACGCCGCGCACGAAGAGATTAAAAAGACCATGAGAGAAGGATTACTTGTTCAGGTGATTACTTCTCTGGAAACATACCCGGAAGACATGGCTATTATAAGCTACGGAGTCACTCGGGACGCGGAAAAAGGCAATATTTTAGAAGCAAATCTAGTGCTTCGTCAAGTTCAAATTTCATATAACGAAGAGGTTGAAGTAGCAATCGCTGAACCGGAGAAGGTAAGCAGCAAGAAAAAGAAGAGCAAAGGGAAAACGACTAAAAAAGAAGCGACTTCTTCGCAGAGTCAAAAGGCTTCTTCTACCTTGTATTCGGGGCTGTTCTAATGTCTACCTGGACCATACCGATAACAGGGGCGGCCGAAGACGGCGCCTTTACTCAGTCCGTCAGTCTAGACAACGTGACGTTTATTCTAGATTTCCAGTGGTCGGATAGGGCCGGGTTTTGGTACATGGATCTACTAGATGCAAACGAAGATCTAATCAAAGCAGGTATTAAAATAGTCGTCAACCAGCAACTAATCTGGAGAATATCCGACGCTAGACGCCCTGCCGGCGAAATCGTCGCCATAGATACCCGTGAAACGGACGTCATACCAGCCCAAGACCCGGGCCTAGGCGACCTGGGAACAAATATTGAGCTGATTTACATGGATAGTGACGAAATATCATGACGGATGCTCTTTACGATAGAGATTTCGTTCTGATCGCGAACGATCAACGCATCGCGATGCGTCCTGAAGACGATGCGAACGCTGTTAAAATCATGCAGCGGGTAGCTTTTACCGTGTCCAGGTCTACTGATTCAAGCGCTAATTCCGCTTCGGTGTCTATTTGGAATCTGAACAAAGAACATCGGAGCCAGCTAGAAGAAAAACAACCTCTTGTTATAGAGGCTGGATACACAGGCACCCGACAGCAAATCTTCTCAGGCGACATCACTTTAGTCAATTCTTTGCACGAGGGCCCGGACTGGATTACGACGCTAGAGAGCGGTGATGGTAGCGAGGCTATGTCCGCCGCGCGTATCAACCTGTCTTTTAAATCGGGCGTCAAAATAGAGAAGGTCTTGGAATCCGTGGCCAAGGCTATGGGTGTCGGTCTGGGTAATGCAATAGAGAAATTTACCGCAGGAGGCTTCCGGGGCGGTATCGAGAAATTCACGCAAGGACTTACAATAAAAGGGCGTGCAAAACAACAGCTCGATAAGTTCATGAAATCCGCCGGTTTCAACTGGTCTATTCAAGACGGCGAATTGCAGGTTCTTAAACCAGATGAGACCATGCCGCGCACGGCCGTTTATTTATCGAATGAGAATAACGGCCTGATAGGGTCGCCCGAACTCGGCGATAAAGGGATCGTAAGAGCAAGGTGTTTGCTCCGTGGTAACCTACAGCCCGGGTACCTGGTCAAAATCAAATCTACGCAGATCGATAACGGTCTTTTTAAGATAACCTCCCTGACTCATTCGGGTGATTCGATGGGCACGGACTGGTATACGGATATTGAAGGCAAACCAATTGAGTAATCTAGAGACAAGCAGAGCGCCCACGCTCGAAGAGGTGATCGAACGCGGCGCCGAGTACGTTTTAGATGATCGGTTTCATTTCCTGCCCGGGCGCATCGTCGAATATTCGGCAGGCCCTCCCCAGATAGCGGACGTGGAAGTCCTAAATAAAATCCCCGTTATCTTTGAGGACGCGGAAGAGACCGTCGAAGAGTTCCCTATTCTTCGAGAAATACCGGTTCTTTTTCCTCATTTCGGAAAATTCTTTATCTCTTTTCCGTTTAAGAAGGGCGATTTTGTAGCCATACAGATAGCCGATTTTTCACAGGATCAGTACTTGTCGAGCCAGGGAAATGTAACGAATGTTATAGATCCACGTCGTAACGACCTTTCGGATGCGTGCGTAGTGCCCTTGGCTTTCTCGCCCTTGGCGAAACATATCGAAGAAGCGCATCCGGATAATATGGTAATCGGTATCGATGAGGGTGGAATGCAGTTACATTTCGATGACTCGGGCAGCGTTACGGTCAAGTTCGATGGTGCGGATACCTTGAAACTAGAGAATAGCGGAGCGTCTTCTACGCTAGCGCTTGGGACGGCTGAGATGCACGCGATGATTGCGGAGCAGTTTGAGATTTTTTGGAACGCGACGTTAATGACAGGTTTCGGTTTACATACACATGTCGCACCTCCTGGCGGGGGCGCTACGGCTGTTCCTGTGCCGCCTCTGCCTTCGTTTCCGAGCAACGCGAAATCTTCTAAAGTAAGCTTTCCGGACGGTTGATATGACGGCATTTGGATTAACAGGGCTGGATTACACGATAACGGGCGACAAGTTTGTTATGGTGGACGGTATTGAAGAGGTCAAACAGCGTCTTGATTCCAATCTACAGTTCTTTAAAGGCGAATGGTTCTTGGATCAGCGTATCGGAATGCCTTATTACGAAGAGGTCCTGGGACAAAAGCCGCGAATCGCTATTTTACAGAACGTTTTTAGAGACGGTATCTTGCAAACGAGCGGTGTAACAGGCACCAGCGATCCCATTCTCGACTACGACGGGCCCACTAGAACGTTATCCGTAGACGCCCAGGTCACTTCAGAAGCCGGCGTTTTTTACTATGAAAAGGAATTTATCGTATGACCACGTACGGCGTTATATCTACGGGTTTTTTAGCTAA
>JAAEQF010000858.1 GCA_024231695.1 FCB group bacterium | reverse complement strand
CGTCCTCAGTTTTTCTTCCGGACGACAGATGTGACCGGCAATGTAAAGCTGCCGGAAGGGGTTGAGATGGTAATGCCTGGCGATCGAGTAACCATTGAGGCGGAGGTAATCACTCCGATCGCGATGGAGAAAGAACTTCGTTTCGCTATTCGCGAAGGCGGCCGTACTGTTGGCGCCGGCGTTATCGCGGAAATTATTGAGTAAGTGAAAGGCAGGATGTTGTCATGCCCCGGGATTTAGTGATACTGGCTTGCGCGGAATGTAAACGCCGTAATTATACGACGACCAAGAACAAGAAAACGCATCCTGACCGGATGGAGTATAGTAAATATTGCCGGTTTTGCAATAAGCATACTCCCCATAAGGAAACTCGATAGAATCACAGGCCAGTAGCTCAACTGGGAGAGTTCCGGTCTCCAAAACCGGCGGTTGGGGGTTCGAGTCCCTCCTGGCCTGCAAAACAAGGGTAGGTTGTGCAGAAGATAATAAAGTTTCTTAAAGAAACAAAAACGGAATTGTTTAAGGTTACCTGGCCGGCCAAGCATGAAATCATCGGTTCAACCATTGTTACGGTTGTCGTTGCGATAATCGTATCAGTGTTTATCGGAATTGTTGATTTTGCGCTGGATAAAGGCGTCCGGGCGATCTTTTAAAAACGGGTACTTAAGTATATGGCACTTCGCTGGTACGCAGTCCATACCTATTCCGGCCATGAACAAAAGGCCAAACGGTATTTGGAATCGGCTGTCGAGTCTAATGGTCTCCAGGAGCAGTTCGGGGATGTATTGATACCGACTGAGCAGGTGACTGAAATGAAGGACGGCAAACGGGCTACTACAACCAAGAAATTTCTACCCAGTTATATACTGGTGGAAGTTGAGTTGAATAAAGTCACCCAGAATTTAGTGGTCTCGACACCGGGAATTACGAATTTTGTTGGTGCCCGGGGCAAACCCCAGCCTTTGCGACAGGCCGAAGTTGACCGAATTCTGGGACAGTTGGACCAGACACGCGAGGCGGAGGTTACCGATATTCCGTTTATGGCCGGTGATCAGGTAAAAGTTATCGACGGTCCTTTTGCTGATTTTTCAGGATTTATATCTGAAGTGAATCAGGAACGTCGTAAAGTTAAAGTGATGGTATCGATTTTCGGCCGGCCAACACCGGTGGAACTCGATTTGTTGCAGGTGGAATCGGTCAAACAGAAAAGCTAAGCAAGAGGAGCTCAGGTTGTGGCGAAACAGGTAGATACGTATATAAAACTTCAGATTCCGGCCGGCAACGCCAATCCGGCTCCGCCGGTGGGACCAGCGCTGGGACAGCATGGCGTCAATATCATGGAGTTCTGCAAAGCTTTCAATGCCCGGACGCAGAAAGATTCCGGGTTGATCATTCCAGTGGTGATTTCGGTCTATAAAGACAAGAGTTTTTCTTTTATCACCAAAACGCCGCCGGCGGCCGTATTAATCAAAAAGGCCCTCGGGCTGGGTAAAGGATCGGGCGAACCGAATCGCACCAAAGTCGGTACAATCACCCGGGCCCAGCTGGAAGAAATAGCCAAGTTAAAAGATCCCGACCTTAACTCCTCTAATATGGATTCAGCGGTTCGTATCATTGCTGGTACCTGCCGTTCCATGGGTGTTACGGTCACGGAGTAATCGTTTAGTTCGTGTGTACCTATTCATGACTTATGTCTAGGGAGAATGAGAGACTGTGAAAAGATCAAAAAACTATCGACAGGTTAAAGAAAAAACCGAGAACCTGAAAAAATACTCCCTCGAAGAATCGATTCAATTCCTCAAGGAAAACGGTTTTGTCAAATTTGACGAATCGGTTGACATCAATATCAAGCTTGGTGTAGATCCGCGCCATGCCGATCAGATTGTCCGGGGGACGGTATCGCTTCCCCACGGAACTGGTAAATCGGTCAAAGTGCTGGTGTTTGCTCAAGGCGATAAGGAAAGAGAAGCGACCGAGGCCGGCGCCGATATCATCGGCGGTGATGAGGAAGTTAAAAAGATTCAGGGAGGCTGGCTTGACTTTGATGTTGTCGTAGCCACCCCCGATATGATGGGCAAGGTCGGACGGCTGGGTAAAATACTCGGTCCGCGAGGTATGATGCCCAATCCCAAATCGGGAACAGTGACTATGGATGTAACCAAGGCGGTTCAGGAGTTGAAAGCTGGTAAGATTGAATTCCGGGTTGACAAGCAGGGCGGTCTTTCCAGTGCGGTTGGAAAACTTTCCTTTGATCACGACAAGTTGAAGGAAAACGGAATGGCCTTTATTGACGCGATTGTCAGGGCGAAGCCGGCAGCGGCCAAAGGTACCTATATTAAAAGCGCCGCGATTAGTTCCACAATGGGCGTAGGACTGAAACTTGACCACAGCGCTATTCTGCTGGAACTGAAGAAATAGAAGGGAAAAGACTATGCCGACTCAGGCCAAAATAGATCTGGTAGCCAGTCTGACGGATCGCTTTTCCGAAGCCGACAATGTTTTCGTAACCGATTATGCCGGTTTGACTGTAGCGCAGATTACGAAATTGCGCAAGGAGCTTCGGGATCAGGGTGTCAAGTTAGTTGTGGCCAAAAATACATTGATGCGAATCGCTGCCAAGGACGCCGGTTATGAGGATGCGGTTGAGCATCTCATCGGCCCAACGGCCGTGGCCTTCTCCAATGCCGATCCCAATGTTCCGGCCAAGATTCTTTATGATGCCTATAAGGAATTCAAAGAAATTGCGAAGCCGGAAATTAAGGCGTTCTATATAGATAAACAGGCGTTTTCTGGCGCCGATGCTGAGCGTATTGCCAAGTTGCCGCCGCGCGAAGTTCTTTTGTCGCAGCTTATTTCGACCATCGAAGGACCAATTGTTTCGCTGGTGGGAACTTTGGACGGTATCATCCAGGAGTTGGTTGGCACCGTTGATGCGTTAGCGGCAAAAAAAGGTGAAGAATAGCAAGACTTTTTGATAGATCGCGACTGTAATCGTTAACCGGCGGCTTGTCTTCTGTTTTTTTAGAATAGGCGATCCTAACCGGG
The DNA here is from genome assembly GCA_024231695.1 of FCB group bacterium. GTDB lineage: Bacteria > Zixibacteria > MSB-5A5 > GN15 > JAAZOE01 > JAAEQF01. The sequence goes on along the minus strand of JAAEQF010000858.1, from coordinate 11,916 downwards.
ACGAGGCGGGAACCAAAAAGTATTGAAACTGTTAAAGCGAAAGGGTACAACAGTGTCTGAAGAGAACAAAACCATTGTGGAATTGGTAGAGAAGATAGAGAATCTGACCGTGCTTGAGCTGGCTGATCTCTCCCAGGCTCTCCAGGATAAGTTTGGCGTTTCACCTGCAGCTGCCGTGGCCGTGGCCGCCGCTCCTGCCGCCGGTGAAGCCGAGGCTGAAGCCCAGACTGAATTTGCCGTCGAGCTGCAGGCTGCCGGAGACAAGAAAATTCAGGTTATCAAAGTTGTGCGTGAAATTACCAGTCTTGGGCTTAAGGAAGCCAAGGCGGTAGTAGATGATGCCCCCAGCAATGTCAAGGAAGGCATTTCCAAGGAAGAAGCGGAAGCCGTCCGCGACAAATTGCAGGAAGTCGGTGCTCAGGTAGAAATCAAGTAATAGCATCCCGCCCGGGCGGGCGGGATGACTGCCCTATGTAAACCATACATGCCTTCCATAGGGGGGAGCGAAAATACGATTGTTAAGCAACGGATACCTGAAGTTCCAAAGGCTCTATGACACTTAGAGAGATAAAACAGGTAATGGGCTCTCAGGTATTATCAACAAGTATTTTATCCACTCGTTTGGTTCGAATGTTTCAACCGAACGGCGGTGGCTTTTTTGTTTTTTTGGGGAGGTAGTCTACTTTGGCCAGGAAAACCCCGATAGAGCGTAAAGATTTTGGCGATATTCCGATTGGAGCGGAACTGCCTAATCTGCTCGACGTGCAATTGCGGGCTTATGAAGATTTTTTGCAAGCGCAAGTCGATCCGGAAAAACGCAATCGTCAAGGTCTGCAGCAGATTTTTAGTGAGATTTTCCCCATTACCGATATCAGGGAAAATCATACACTGGAGTTTGTCAAATATTCTCTGGGTACCAGAAGGTATTCCATCGCGGAATGCCAGGATCGGAATATGTCCTTTGCCGCTCCGCTGAAAGCGACGTTGCGTTTAGTCAGTCGCGAAGGAGAGGGCAAGGAAAAACAGGTTAAAGACATTATCGAGCAGGACGTCTATTTGGGCGAGCTGCCGATTATTACCGAAAGAGGAACCTTTGTTATCAACGGTTCCGAAAGAGTTATCGTTTCCCAGTTGCACCGCTCCCCGGGTGTCTTTTTTGATGAAAGCACTCATGCCAACGGCAAACAGATTTACTCCTCGCGCATAATTCCCTATCGCGGCAGCTGGGTGGAATTCGATATCGATGTCGGTGATGTTATGCACGTCCACATTGATTCCCGCCGGAAGATGCACGCGACGGTCCTTTTGCGGGCTATTGGCTTTTCCAGTGATGAAGAAATTCTGGAGCTGTTCTATACCATAACCAAAGCCTCTCTGACGGGCAAAAAGGCGATGGATATCGTCGGTCATTTCGCTGCCGAAAGTATCGTTGATACTGAAACCGGTGAAGTTATTATCAAGACCGGGGAGGTGTTGACTGAAGCTCATACTGAGCGGTTGGCCGAACTGAAATGCAAAAAGTTAAAAATCATCGAAGTTGACGAACACCGCGAAGCCTATGTCATCATCAATACAATTGCCAAAGATATCACCAGCAACCGGGTCGAAGCTCTAAATAAAATTTACACGCTTATCCGCCCGGGCGAACCGCCTACCCTGGAAATGGCCGAATCTCTTTTAGACCGCCTCTTCTTCAATGCCAAACGATACGATTTGGGCGAAGTCGGTCGTTATATGATCAATCAACGCCTGCAACAGAGTATTCCGCTGGAACAGACGACGCTGGACAAAAAAGACTTTATCAGCATCATCAAGTATTTGGTCAATCTACGCAACGGGCACGGTTTTATCGATGACATCGATCATCTTGGCAACCGTCGTGCCCGTACAGTGGGTGAATTGCTATCCAATCTGTTCTCGGTTGGTTTGTCACGAGTGGCCCGGAATATCCGGGAACGAATGAGTCTGAAAAACGATGACCCGATTATGCCGCAGGGACTGGTTAACGCTCGGACGGTTTCATCAGTCATCGAGACCTTTTTCGGCTCTTCCCAGCTGTCACAGTTTATGGATCAGACCAATCCCCTGTCTGAATTGACCCACAAACGCCGTCTCTCAGCCCTTGGCCCGGGTGGATTAACCCGCGAAAGAGCCGGGTTTGAGGTCCGCGATGTTCACCACACTCATTACGGCCGTCTCTGTCCAATTGAAACTCCGGAAGGCCCCAATATCGGTTTGATAGCCTCACTGGCTATTTATGCCCGGATTAATCGCTACGGCTTCATCGAGACGCCCTATCGCAAAATCAAAAACGGACGTTTTGGTGGTGAAGTTGAGTTTTTAACGGCGGATGAAGAAGATCGACGTATTATTGCTCAGGCCAACGAACCGTTGGACAACAAGGGCAAATTCGTCAACAACCAGATTTTGACCCGCCATCGCGATGACTATCCAGTGGTTACTCCTGAAAAAGTGGAGTACATGGACGTTTCGCCGCGTCAGTTGGTTTCCGTGGCCGCATCACTGATTCCTTTCCTGGAACATGACGACGCCAACCGCGCGCTGATGGGATCGAATATGCAGCGTCAGGCGCTTCCGCTTTTGATAACTGAAGCACCGGTTGTTGGTACCGGAATGGAGAAAAAAGCTGCCATCGACGCCGGCGTTATGGTTATTGCCCGCCGAGCGGGGACGGTGGTTGAAGTCGATGCGCAAAAAATCGTTATGCGGCCATACCACAAAGCGCGTCCCGATGAACTAGGGTTTTATGAGGATGACACTTACCCTCTGACCAAATTTAAACGGTCCAATCAGGATACCTGCCTCAATCATCGGCCAATCGTCGAAGTTGGCGATACGTTGGAAAAGGGTGACGTAATTGCCGATGGTCCGGCCACGGATAATGGTGAGCTGGCCCTGGGCACCAACGTTTTGGTGGCCTTTATGCCCTGGTTGGGTTACAACTTCGAGGATGCCATCATCCTCTCCGAACGCCTGATCAAGGATGATATCTATACTTCGATTCATATCGAGGAGTTTGAGCTTCAGGTGCGCGATACCAAGCGGGGTTCGGAGGAAATCACTCGCGAGATTCCCAATGTGTCCGAAGAGGCTCTGTTAAATCTGGACGAAAACGGAATCATCCGGGCCGGTGCGGAAGTTGAAGCCGGAGATATTCTGGTTGGTAAAGTGACTCCCAAGGGAGAAACCGAACTTTCGCCCGAAGAGCGTTTACTCCGAGCCATATTTGGCGAAAAAGCGGGCGATGTCCGTGATGCCTCGCTGAAAGCGCCTCCGGGAATGCGTGGAATCGTAATCGATACCAAGGTTTTCTCACGCAAAGAGCGTTCGGAAGAGACCAAGAAGTATGAAAAGCAATTGGTTGCCCGTATTCGCGGCCAGTATAATAAGCTTTTCCAGGATATTGCCGCTCATCGCAACAATCGGTTGGGCGAAATACTGGACGGCAAGGCCGCCGGAACAGTACGTTCAATTATCGATAACTCGGTCGTAATCCGAGCCGGGCACAAGTATAAAAAAGAGCAACTGATCGAATTTGACTTCGATATGGTTGTGGCTCCTGACGGTTTCTCAACCGAACCGGCGATGAATAAGCGAGTGGACAAGATCGTCGCCGAGGCTTCCACTTTACTGGCTGAGAAACGGGCCGAAATGGAAGTTGAAGTTGATAAAATCGAGCGCGGGGCGGAATTGGCGCCGGGCGTCAAACAACTGGTAAAAGTGCAGGTGGCTATCCGCCGCAAAGTATCGGTTGGCGATAAAATGGCCGGACGACACGGTAACAAGGGTGTCGTTTCCCGGATCGTCCCGGTGGAAGACATGCCCTATCTGGAAGACGGAACACCGGTTGATATTATTCTCAATCCATTGGGTGTTCCTTCGCGAATGAACGTCGGCCAGCTTCTGGAAACGCATTTGGGTCTGGCGGCCAAAAAACTGGGTGTGCATTATGCCACGCCGGTTTTTGATGGCGCCAGCCTGGATGAAATCGAAGCTGAATTGAAAAAGGCCAAAGTGGACACGGACGGTAAATCCTGGTTGCGCGATGGGCGCACCGGTGAACGTTTCGACAATCGAGTAACGGTGGGCTATATCTACATGCTCAAATTATCTCACTTGGTTGATGACAAGATTCATGCCCGGTCCATTGGCCCATATTCTCTGGTAACTCAGCAGCCATTAGGTGGTAAAGCACAGTTCGGCGGCCAGCGCTTTGGAGAAATGGAAGTCTGGGCGATGGAAGCCTATGGCGCCGCCTATGCTCTGCAGGAAATGCTGACCGTGAAATCCGATGACGTGGCCGGCCGATCGAAGGTTTACGAGGCTATCGTCAAGGGCGAAAATCCGCCGGAACCGGGCATCCCGGAATCTTTCAACGTCCTGGTCAAGGAACTTCAGGCGTTGGGATTGGATGTTACCCTGGTTGAGAAAAACTGACCTGAGCGGTCCAAGATAAGGAGTTGAACTCGTGCCGAATATTGCCGGAAGAACGCAAAAAAGGGCTCCGAATTTCAAGGCTATCCAGATAAAACTGGCTTCGCCGGAAACAATTCTATCCTGGTCGTTTGGCGAAGTCACTAAACCGGAAACGATTAATTATCGCTCATTCAAACCTGAGCGCGACGGTTTGTTCTGTGAACGGATTTTTGGTCCAGTCAAGGATTGGGAATGTAATTGCGGCAAATATAAACGAATAAGGTTCCGGGGTATCGTTTGCGACCGTTGCGGCGTGGAAGTTACTCAGGCCAAAGTTCGACGGGAACGGATGGGCCATATCGAATTGGCCGTTCCAGTCTCGCACATATGGTATTTCAAATCTCTGCCTTCACGCATTGGTAACCTCATTGATCTGTCGGTCAGAGAGCTAGAAAAGATTCTCTATTACGAATCATATATTATCATCAATCCCGGCAACACCTCTTACAAAGCAGGTGATATCATCTCCGAGGATGATTTTATCGAGCTGGAAGAGGCGGGCAAAGAATTTAGCGCCGATATGGGCGCTCCGGCCGTCAGGCAGCTTCTGGAAAACCTGGATTTGGAGGAGATGTCAATTCATCTCCGTGCTCAGGTAAAGGTTGAGACCTCGGTGCAGCGCAAGAAGGATGTTCTCAAACGTCTTCGCGTTGTCGAAGGTTTCCGTCAGTCGGGCAATCGTCCTGATTGGATGATTATGACTGTCGTCCCCGTCATCCCCCCGGATCTTCGTCCGCTGGTGCCGTTGGAAGGCGGCCGCTTTGCCACCTCCGACCTCAACGATCTATATCGCCGGGTGATCAACCGTAACAATCGGTTGAAAAAGCTTATCGACATTCAGGCTCCCGAGGTTATTCTGCGCAACGAAAAGCGGATGCTTCAAGAAGCCGTTGATGCTTTGTTCGATAACGGCCGCCGGACCCATTCGGTTCGTGGCGACTCCAAACGGCCGTTGAAATCGCTGTCCGACCTGCTTAAAGGCAAACAGGGACGCTTCCGGCAGAACCTGCTGGGTAAACGCGTTGACTATTCCGGTCGCTCGGTGATTGTTGTTGGCCCCGACCTGAAACTGTATGAATGCGGTTTACCCAAGAACATGGCCCTGGAACTTTTCAAGCCGTTTATTATTATGAAGCTGGAAGAGAAGGGGTATGTGCAGTCAATCAAATCGGCCAAACGGCTGGTTGAGCGCGAACGTCCCGAAGTCTGGGATATTCTCGAGGAAATCATCGAAGATCATCCAATTATGCTCAACCGCGCTCCCACCCTGCACAGGCTGGGTATTCAGGCTTTTTATCCTCGTTTGATTGAGGGCAAGGCCATCAAACTTCATCCGCTTGTCTGCGCTGCCTTCAATGCCGACTTCGACGGTGATCAGATGGCTGTTCATGTGCCGCTGTCGTTCGAAGCGCAGTTGGAAGCGCGTATCCTGATGCTGTCCACCAACAATATTCTGGTACCTTCTTCAGGTCGGCCGATAGCCATTCCGTCGCAGGACATTGTGCTCGGTTGTTATTATCTGACCAAGGCTCGTCCGAAGATGAAGGGTGAGGGCAGTATTTTCTATGATGAAACCGAAGCTCTAATGGCTCATTCCGAGGGCTTTGTAGAAACTCATGCCAAGATCAAAGTCCGCATAGACGGCAAATTGATCGAAACGACCATCGGCCGGGTAATATTTAACGAAATCCTACCCCGCGAATTGCGTTTTTTCAATTTGACCACGACTAAGGGGATTATTGAAGAACTTGTGTCCCAATGTTATCATCAACTGGGACAAACGCCGACGGTCTATTTTCTGGATAAGATCAAGGAACTCGGATTTAGCTGGGCTACTCGGTCCGGGGCCACCGTTTCAATCAACGACCTGCTCGTACCCAAGGAAAAGAAAGAACTCATCCGCGGTGCCGAAAAGGACGTGGTCAAGATTCAGAAACGATATATGAAGGGTGTCATCACCAACGGTGAGCGGTATAATCAGATTATCGATACCTGGACAAGGACTACGTCATCCGTGGCCGAGGTTATGTTTAACAACCTCGCCGCCGACCTGGATGGGTTCAATCCGGTTTATATGATGGCCGACTCAGGCGCTCGTGGTTCAAAAGAGCAGATTCGTCAGCTGGCCGGTATGCGTGGTCTGATGGCTAAGCCACAGAAAAAAATCACCGGCGGTGTGGGTGAAATTATTGAAAATCCGATTACAGCCAATTTCCGTGAAGGCTTGTCGATGATGGAATACTTTATCTCGACTCATGGTTCGCGAAAAGGTTTGGCCGATACAGCCTTGAAAACGGCCGACGCCGGTTATCTGACGCGTCGTCTGGTGGATGTTGCTCAGGATGTGATTATCAGCGAGCAGGACTGCGGTACTATTCTAGGACTTGATACCTCAGCATTGAAAGAGGGCGAAGAAGTAATAGAATCGCTGGGCGATCGGATTTTGGGCCGAGTGGCTCTGGAGGATGTTTATGATCCGGTTACCGACGACCTTCTGGTCGAGGCTGGTAAGGAAATTCGCGAAGAAGAGGCTCATGCTATAGAAGAAGCCGGTGTCGATTCGTTGCCGATTCGTTCGGTATTAACGTGTGAATCGGCGCGCGGCGTTTGCGCTTTTTGTTACGGTCGTAACCTGGGCAATAAAAAAATGGTCGATTTGGGCGAGGCTACGGGAGTTATTGCCGCTCAGTCGATCGGTGAGCCTGGTACTCAGCTGACTCTGCGAACTTTCCATATCGGTGGTACGGCCGAACAGATTATCGGTCAATCTCAGGCCAAATCCAAGTATGACGGCACGATCCGATTCACGAAGGTTTTGACTATCACCCGAGGTGATGGAGTCAAGATTGTCAAGAATCGCAATGGTGAAATTCAAATTGTTGATAGTAATGAGCGTGTTCGATCCCGCTATAACGTCCCTTATGGTGCCGAGCTTTCAAAGAAGGATGGCGACGAAGTGGCCAAGGGCGAAATCGTCTTTGAATGGGATCCTTACTCGAACTTGATTATTACCGAGAAAGCCGGCACGATCAAGTACAAGGATATTATTCCGGAAGTGTCGTTGAAAGAGGAAATCGATGAAACTACCGGTCAGATTCAGCCGATCATTATCGACACCAAGGAAAAGACACTGTTTCCGACGATGCAGATTGTCAGCGATGATGGTGAGGTCAAGGCCAGCTACCGGATACCGACCGGTGCCAACTTGCGCGTAGCCGATGAACAAAAAGTTTCAAAGGGTGAAGCGCTGGTGAAGATTCCCCGTTCGATTTCCAAAACTCGTGATATTACCGGCGGTCTGCCGCGCGTGGCCGAATTGTTCGAGGCTCGCCGGCCGCATGATCCGGCCGTTGTATCCGAGGTGGACGGTATCGTCAAATTCGGTAAAATCGTTCGTGGTCAGCAGCAGACTTTTGTTGAGGGCGAGATGGGCGAAACCCGAGAGTACTTAGTTCCTCATGGTAAACATCTTCACGTTCACGAGAACGATCATGTCGAGGCCGGTGAACGGCTTTGCGAAGGTTCTATTGATCCTCATGATATTCTCAAGATCAACGGCGTTGGCGCCGTGCAGGAATATCTGGTGAATGAAATCCAAGAGGTTTATCGTTTGCAGGGTGTGAAGATCAATGATAAGCATATCGAGGTGATCGTCCGACAGATGCTTCAGAAAGTTCGTGTCGAAGAAGTCGGCGATACCACGTTCCTCGAAGGGGAACAGGTTGACCGCCATCGCTTCATGGCCGAAAACAACCGGGTGATTGCCGAGGGTGGTGATCCGGCTACATTCGAACCGCTGCTTTTGGGAATAACCAAAGCATCTTTGTCAACCGAGAGCTTTATTTCGGCGGCGTCGTTCCAGGAAACCACCAAGGTATTGACCGAGGCGGCAGTAACAGGGAAGACTGATCATCTGCGTGGTTTGAAAGAAAACGTCATTATCGGCCAATTGATTCCGGCCGGAACCGGCGTTGAACAGTATCGAAGTGTTCAAATTGAGTACGAGGATGAGCAGTTGGAGATGGTTGAGGAGATCGAGGATTCGGTAGCCGATATATTTCAGAAAAATGCTTGACTTGCCGACAGAAGTTGTTATAATGAAAGGCTTTTGTGAGTAAACTCTGGTGATAGACAGTATGTTAAGGAGTAAATGTGCCAACGATTAATCAGTTGATCAGAAAAGGTCGCAAGGTTGTGACGGAAAAGACCAATACGCCGGCGCTCAAATCTTGTCCTCAGAGACGAGGAGTATGCACCCGCGTTTATACCTCAACGCCGAAGAAGCCGAACTCGGCTCTGCGCAAGGTGGCTCGTGTCCGTCTGACGAACCAAATGGAAGTGACCGCCTACATCCCCGGCGAAGGGCACAATCTCCAGGAACATTCAATCGTCCTGATCAGAGGCGGCCGTGTTAAGGATCTTCCGGGTGTCCGATATCACGTTATTCGCGGCGCCATGGACACCTCAGGTGTGGCCGACCGCACATGCAGTCGTTCAAAATATGGTACTAAACGGCCGAAGAAAAGCGCCAGCTAAGAAAGGTAGGATGGAGTTCAATGCCACGAAGAAAAGCGGCTGAAAAGAGAAAACGGCAACCGGATTCTAAATTCAACGATCTCGTCGTTAGCCAGTTCATCGGCAACCTGATGAAAAAAGGCAAAAAGTCCACCGCCGAAACCATCCTGTTTTCGGCCATTGACCAATGCGAGGAGAAATCCGGCGGTTCTGGCTTAGAGCTTTTCCACAAAGCGTTGAATAACGTTAAGCCGACACTGGAAGTGCGTTCCCGACGAGTTGGTGGCGCAACCTATCAGATTCCGGTAGAAGTACGGGCCAGTCGGCGGACAGCTTTGGCCATACGCTGGCTAATACTGTATTCACATGCTCGATCAGAAAAGACAATGTCACAGCGACTCGCCTCGGAATTGTTGGCGGCGGCCAACAACGAAGGTGCGTCGGTAAAAAAGAAGGAAGATACGCACAAAATGGCAGAAGCCAACAAGGCTTTTGCGCATTTCAGGTGGTAATCGAACAACCCTGACCGCCTTTGACGGTGGTATTTCCGGGAATCTCGATTTCACATTTAAGCCCTCCCTGACTTGGCGACTTGCCCTGCTGAAAGGTCGCGTAAAGTGCAGGATGGCAACCTGTTTGCGCGATTTGGTAGGGTGCTTTTTAGATATGTCGACCAAGACATTATTAGAAAATATACGTAATATTGGCATTATGGCCCATATTGATGCCGGCAAGACGACGACGACTGAGCGGATCTTGTTTTACACCGGTAAAACGCATCGGATCGGCGAAGTTGACGACGGTGCGGCTACAATGGACTGGATGGCCCAGGAAAAGGAACGGGGTATTACAATCACTTCGGCGGCCACAACGACTTATTGGAATGACGCTATTATTAATATTATCGATACTCCAGGTCATGTCGATTTTACCGTGGAGGTCGAGCGGTCTTTACGTGTTTTGGACGGAGCCGTGGCCATTTTCTGTGCCGTTGGCGGCGTCGAACCACAGTCGGAAACGGTCTGGACTCAAGCCGATAAGTATGATGTTCCGCGGATCGCCTATGTCAATAAGATGGACCGGATCGGCGCCGATTTTGTCGGAGCTGTTCGACAAATGAACGAAAAGCTTGATACCAATGCCGTACCGATTCAGATTCCGGCCGGTGAGGGTGACCTGTTTACTGGAATCGTTGACCTGATTTCGATGAACTACCGAGTGAGCAAAGCGGAGACCAGCGGGCTAGAGTATGAGGATTTGCCGATCCCCGACGACATGGTTGGCTCGGCGAAAGCGGCCCGCGAACAGATGCTGGAGGCGGTTTCAGCGCATGACGACAGTCTGCTGGAAAAGATTCTGGCCGATCAGCCGATTGAACCCCGGGAAATCATCGAAGCCCTTCGACGGGCCTGTTTGAAGGTGGCCATTGTCCCGGTTCTTTGTGGTTCTTCTTTCCGCAACAAAGGGGTGCAGAAACTACTTGACGCTATTGTTGATTTTCTTCCTTCTCCCCTTGACAAGCCGACTTTAAAAGGACATATTCCCGGTTCGTCTAAAATGACGGAACGAAAACCTGATGTTAACGAACCGGCTTGTGCCTTGGCGTTTAAGATAATGAGTGATCCTCATGTTGGTCGATTGACCTATTTTAGAGTATATTCCGGAAAAATTAAAGCCGGATCGTATGTCTATAACGCCAACCTTGAAATGAAAGAACGGGTTGCTCGTATTTTGCGAATGCATGCTAACAAAAGAGAAGATTTAACCGAAGCTGTGGCCGGTGATATTGTTGCTGCAGTCGGTTTTCGCAAGACGGCAACAGGACATACTTTGTCCGAACGTAAGCACCCGATCATTATGAAACTTATGAAATTCCCCGAACCGGTACTTTCGGTTGCAATCGAACCGAAGACGCGCAGCGATCAGGAGAAGCTGATTGACTCACTGGACCGGTTGGCCGAAGAAGATCCGACGTTCAAGATTCGGATTAACGAGGAGACGGGGCAGACTATTATTTCCGGTATGGGCGAATTGCATTTGGATATTTTGACCGATCGTTTAATGCGCGAGTTTCAGGTGCAGGCCAATGTCGGCGTGCCCTGGGTTACGTACAAGGAAACGATTACCGTGGAACATAAGGGCGAAGGCCGCTTTGTTCGTCAATCGGGCGGTAAGGGTCAGTACGGCCATGTCATTATCTCAGTGGAACCGTTGGCCGATGGCTCGGACTTTGCTTTTGAGAACAAAATTAAAGGTGACAGCATTCCGCGAACTTTTATCCCGGCGATTGAACGGAGCATCAAGGAAACGATGCAGACCGGCGTGATTGCCGGCAACGCCATGATTGGGGTCAAGGTTACTTTGCTTGACGGTTCCTCTCATGAAGTAGATTCGACCGAGCTGGCTTATAAAGTGGCGGCCTCAATGGCTTTCCAGCAGGCGGCCGAAAACGCCAAACCGGTTTTACTGGAGCCGGTCATGAAAGTTGAAGTTGTGGTTCCCGAAGATTATGCTGGAAATATCATGAGTGATCTTAGCGGACGCCGGGCGCAAATTTCAGGCATCATGCCTCGTAAGAACGTCCAGGTAATTACGGCGCTGACTCCGTTCTCAGAGATGTTCGGGTATGCCACCAAGTTGCGCAATCTCTCTCAGGGGCGAGCGGTGTTTACGATGGAGTTCTCGGAATACCAGCCGGTACCGGAGGAAGTGGCCCAGCGAATGAGAATTGGTATAGGTAACTGATAAAGGAAAATGAGGTAAGCGATGGCCAAGGAGAAGTTTGAGCGGACGAAGCCGCATGTGAATGTGGGGACGATCGGTCATGTTGATCACGGTAAGACGACATTGACGGCGGCGATGACGATGATATTGTCACGTAAGGGTCAAAGCGAGATCCGGTCG